>DATFON010000236.1:0-2075 GCA_035265465.1 Solirubrobacterales bacterium
TACCTGCACCTCAGAGGGATCGATGCCTCGATCCTCGAGCTCCGTCCGGAGCCGGTCTGTCTTGGGCAATGGAGGCGGCCCTTCCATGTGGACGAGAACCACGCCGCCTCGGGTGGTGACGTTGCCCGTGCTCCAGCCGACCGCGTCGCCGAACTCGCGCGCTGCAGCAAGGGTCTTGGCTTCGCGGGACGTGTCGCGGGCAAGTGTCGAGGATGTCGCGGTCAATGGGATACTTACGGCTAGCACCATCGCGGCGATGATGATGACCGCGTTGCGGCGGTTGACGGCAGGTCGCTCGGGCCCGGCTGGGACGGCGGCCTGGCGGAAGAAGCCGTAGAGCGCCATCACGACCGTGCCGCTCCCGAGGATCGCGGCGACGTTCGTCAGGAAGAGGAGGAACGCTCCGAGTGCCTGATCCGGCTTGCCGGCCTCGAGTGTGAAACCGACCACGCCGAGCGGGGGAACGAGTGAGATGGCGATGGCGACGCCGGGCAACGTGTCGGAGATGTCGCGTCGCACGAGGGCGACGGAGCCGACGGCACCGGTGGCGAGCGCCCCGAGCAAATCGACGAGCCTCGGATGGACACGACCAGCAACCTGGGAGTTCGTTTGGGCGATGACGTCGTTCACGACGACCAAACCGACCAGCCACCCGATGGCGATCGCGGTGAGTCCGCCGCCTGCGACGAGGAGGAGCGAACGGATCAGGTTCGACCGATCGGCGAGCGCGACCGAGAGCATGGTGCCGAGGATCGGGGTCATCAGGGGAGCGACGATCATGGCCCCTATGACGGTCGCCGTGGAGTCCGCGGCGATGCCGGCCGCGGCGATGATCGACGCCAGCACGATAAGGATCCAGAACCGGCTCGACCGCTGACGGACGTCTGGCCCTTCGAAGAACACCGCGTCGCGCATGTGCTGCACGTCGTTCATTCTTGCGGTTCCCGTACGGAAATCGCCGGCGCCAAGGCTACGTTCAGAAACGTCGCGGTCCCACGCTCGGGAAGAAGGCCCCAGGCACGCAGCAGAGCACGACCGTGATCGCGCGGAGGTGCTTCTCCATCCACGCCCGAACCGGCCCCGCCGGCTCCCGCGCCCGAGGCGCTTCGGGGCCGGCCGACAGCCGCCGCGTCCCCCAGGATGACCATTTCCCGCTCCTTCTTCGAGACCGCCGAGCCCGCAGTGTCCGCAGCGGCCGTGCGCTTTGGCGGGTCGCGCGGTCCAGTCGTAACCCGTGTCCCGCGTACGGCAATGTACCCCCACGGGGACAAGCACTTCATCGCCCAGCGGGACGTTTCCCCTAGGGGATTTCTCGAACGCGGATACCGATCCGAGGAGACGCCCCGGGCAGCGATGACCCGGGGCAAATCCGTCTACCGCAAGCCAGGGGCCTCCTCCCGCGGGTAAGCCGCAAGCGAAGCCCACGTCACAGGTCTCACCCGGACTCCCAGAGGTTAGAAATCCCCTAGGGGACGCGCTCTATTGGGTGATGACTGACGCTCCCACCGTGCATTAGTCTTGACGAATATCATGGAGAGCGGCAGAAAACACGGGCCCCACGCGACAGGGAGGGCGGTCGGCGAACTGCAGAGCGTTCGGGTCTCTCGGTTAGCATGCGCGCACAACCTGCTCGCCTGAACTCCGCCATCGCCTGGCTTTTCGTGCGCGGCGCGTCGTGCTTCGCATTGGGTACCATCCCAGCGTACGTAGACGCGGTCGGAGCGGCCGCGGATGCCACGACCTTCTTCGTCGGGTCGATCTCCAGCGCTTACGCGATCGCGGCCCTGGGGAGCGGACTCTGGCGCCCGCGATTGCGAGATCTGCCCTGGTGGATCGCTTGGCTCAACATGCTGGGTTCGGTGGCCTTCATGGCGTCGGCGATCGCGAATTACGTGTTGCCGAGTACGGATGCCGTGATCGACGTTCCGCTGTCCAACGCGGGAACTTTGCTCGAGGCGGTGTGTTTCCTCGTCGGGGCGGCGCTCATGCTGCCCGCCTGGCGTGCCGAGGTGCAGTCTCGCAGCGGGCATCCCGCAAAATGACCACCTTCGTGCCGCAGTGTTCGAGATCGACGG
>DATFON010000237.1:0-4800 GCA_035265465.1 Solirubrobacterales bacterium
CCGGCGGGTCCGCATAGGCTGGATAGCCATTGACGTACTTGCCGCCGACGTGCATGGTCCGGTAGCCCGCGTGCCGGAGCCAGACGGGGAGGACGTTCTGCTTCCGGTGCAGGCCCCGGTATCCGACGTTGTTCGAGGTGATGCCGTGGTTGTGCGCGTATTGCCCCGTGAGCAGCGTCGCTCTGGATGGGCAACACTGCCCGGTGGTCGCGAGGTAATTCGTGAACTCGGTGCCGTGGTCCACCATGAGCCTCGTGGTCTTCGGCATCACAACCTGCGTGAACTGACGAAGCGTCTGATCGTCGGCCTGGATGAGGACGATGTTCGGCTGCTTCGACCGATCAGCGGCGGCCCGGGCGTCGGCACCGCTCGAATTCGGTGCCGCGAGGGCGAGCCCGGCTGCCACCACGCCGAGCAGCACGAGGCAGCCGACAACCAGGCTGTTTTGAGGGTGCAGTAACGGCATGCGCACGACCGGGCGCGCCGAGTCCCTGCCCGCGACCCGATGCGCGCATCGTAACGGCTCAAACTCAGGCGGCTGGGGCGGAGACTGCGAGGCCTACGGAGTGGAGGATCCGACCAGGTCCGCGCCCGCGATCGCCGTTTCGCGGTCCGGATAGGTGACGAGTCGGATCGCCTTGCCGTCGCGGCCGAGCCACACCTGTACAAGCTCGTAGGCGACCGGCTCGCCGGTTTCCTTCAGCCGCCCATGCATCCGCACCGGGACGATCACCCGGTCATCCGCCTCGATGAACTCGTGCGGGTCGGCGGCGAGGTCGTCGATGCGCTCGTTGAAGAAGCGAAACACCTCGCGGACGCCGTCGTGGCCTCGGTAGACCCGAGGCGCGCGGGTGAATGCGGCCGACATATGCCATTCGATGTCGGGATCGATGAACTGGAGGATTGCCTCCACGCCGCCCTCCTCGAACGCCTTGTAGCCCCGCCGCACGATCTCGACGTTGTCGATCGCCATGGGGATCAGTATTGCCAAAGCGAGCCGACGGAGGCGCAGTTAGAGACCGTGATGTGGCCACTCGGGAGCTTGGCCCTCCTTGAACGCCCGCGCGCCGATCGCGTGCGAGTCGCGGCGCATGAACATCGACAGCGACATCTCGACCTCCGTCCGAAGTTGCTCCTCGTAAGTGCGCCCGACGTTCCGAATCATCGTCTCCTTGTCGGAGCGGATCGCGCCCTGGGGCAGATCGGCGATCTCGTGAGCCACTTCGAGCGCCCGTTCGAGGGCGCCGCCTGCTGGCACGACCTCGTTCGCTAGCCCGATCCGAAGCGCCTCCTGTGCGTTGACGGGACGGCCGGTGATGATCATCTCCATCGCCTTGGCGTAACCGACGACTAGCGGGAGGCGCACCGTCATCCCATCCCCGGCGACGATGTTCCAGCGACGCTCCAGGGCCCCGAAGACGGCGTTTTCGGCGACGATCCGGATGTCGGCGAGGAGCGCGTTCTCGAGGCCGGCCGCGACCGCCCAGCCGTTCACCGCCGCGATCACGGGCTTGAAGACGTCGGTCCGGCGCGTGTAGCCGCAGTCCCCGGGCGAGTTGTTGAGGTGAGTCCGGAACTCGTCCCAATCGTCGACCGTCGTCCCAGCCGCGTCCGCGAGGTCCCAGCCGGCGCAGAATGCCTCGCCCTCGCCGGTGATCACGAGAACGAAGGCGTCATCTTCGTCGCGAAAGCGTCTCCAGGCATCGTGGAGCTCGGCGTTCATCTGCCGGCTGACCGCGTTTCGCTGCTCGGGGCGGTCGTAGGTGAGAACGGCGACGTGGCCGTCCCGCTCGTAGCGAATCGTCTCGTAGCTCATCGGTCCTCCTGTGGGCTCGCGTGGTCCGGGCCCAGCAGCTTCTCATTGGCCGGCGTTGAGAGCCTGGGGCGATCGCTTCGTCACCGTCACGGGGGTGCCGTGGCGCGGCGAGAACGTGATGTTGCGCCGGGCGATCCGTTCCGGCGCTCGGCGCTCGGCTCGCAGCTCGCAGCGGCCAAGGACCTCGCGGAGCACGACCCGCATCTCGAATTCGGCGAACGCGGCGCCCAGGCAGCGGCGAACGCCGCCCCCGAAGGGGATCCATCCATACGTCTCCGGGGCGCTGTCGAGGAAGCGCTCCGGCCGGAAAGCCAGCGGGTCCGGATAGAGGTCGGAACGGGTGTGGGTGAGCCAGATCGCCGGTGTGACATCGGCTCCCTCGGGCAGTGTGAAGCCGTTTACCCGAAGCTCCGAGCGCAGGCGGCGTCCCGCGATGGGAATCACCGGACGCAGTCGCAGCGACTCCGTGATCACCGCCCGCAGATACTCGTCGCCCCCTGCGTCGAGCTCCTCGCGCAGGCGCCCCAGGGCCGCCGGGTTTCGCAGCAGCAGGTCGAAGGTCCAACCGAGAGCCGTCGCGGTCGTCTCGTGCCCGGCGAGCAGCAGGGTCATCAGCTGATCGCGAATCTCCGCGTCGTCCATGGCGCCACCGTCCTCGAACCGGCTGCCCACGAGCTGGGAGAGGATGTCGGAGCGGCCCTCCAGCTGTGGGTCAGCGCGACGCTCGGCGATCTCGGCGGCGAGGAGCTCGTCCACCTCGTCGTTCAGGCGCCGCAAGTCCTGGAGCGGGCCGATGCGCCCCAGCCGCCGGGCGACCAGCACGCGCACCTGGAGGGCGGGGGAGGAGCTCGAGCGAAGCAAGTCGGAGAGCAGCGTGCGAAGGCGCGCCAGCCGTTCCTGGTCGCTGACGCCGAACACCACTCGCAGGATCACCTCGAGCGTCACCGCCTGCATCCGCGGATGGATCGCGAACGCCGTGTTCAGCGGCCAGCCGTCGATCTCACGCCCGACGATCTCCTCGACCACCGGCCGGTAGGCACGCATCCGCTCCCCGTGGAAGGGAGGGAGCATCAGCTTGCGCCTGGCGATGTGCTCCTCGCCCTCGAGCAAGAGAACGGAACGCGGGCCCATCACCGGCTCCAGGGCGATGGTGCGGCCCGGCGGCAGGCCGTTCTCGCGACCCTTGTAGAGGGCGGCAATCGCCTCCGGGTGGGACACCATCACCATCGGTGTCTGAAAGCCGATGAACTTGACGCTGAAGGCATCGCCGTGACGGCGCCGGCAGGCGTTCATGAACTCGATCGGCCGAAACAGCCAGTTCACGGTCTGGACGGCTGGAGGCGAGCCGGGGCCGGGGGGGAGGGTGTTCACCGTGGCTGGACGATACGCAAGTGCGGCGACCCCGAGGCGATCACGTGACGCACTAGTTTGTGATTGTCACTCCGTGCCGTGCTCTCCGATTACACCCCCGATCGAGGAGGACCATTCCGATGACTGATGCATTTGTCCTTGGCGGCGTGCGGACGCCAGTGGGCCGCTACGGCGGGTCGCTGTCACACATCCGCACCGACGATCTGCTCGGCCAGACGATGGTCGCGGCGTGCGAGCGGGTGGGGGCCCCGCTCGAGCGCATCGAGGACATCACCGCCGGATGCGTGAATCCCGCCCACGAGGGAATGGGCGACATCGCCCGCTGGGCCGCCCTTGCGGCCGGCTTTCCGGACTCGGTGCCGGCGATCACCGTCAATCGATTCTGCGCTTCCTCGCTCTCGGGAGCGATCTCGATGGCGCATGCGATCCGCTCAGACGAGCTCGAGGTCGGCTTGGCGGGTGGGGTGGAGTCGATGTCGCGCTCGGGGTGGGCGCTGATGAAGGGCGAGGCGCCGTTCATGCCGCGCGGTCCTGTGCTGATGCTGGACACGATGTGGGCCGGGGCGGGGGGACCCCCGAACCCGACGCTCCTTGCCCGCGATGCCTACATCGACATGATGCAAACGGCGCAGAACGTCGCCGACCGCTACGAGCTGACCCGGGAGGAGATCGACGCGTTCGCGCTTCGCTCCCACACCCACGCGGCCGCCGCCCGCGACTCCGGCCGGTTGGCGAAGGAGATCCACCCGGTCGAGATCCCGGCGACCCGGAAGGTGGAAGCTCGCACGTTCGAGCACGACGAGTCGATCCGCGACGACACCACGGCCGAGAAGCTGGCGGCGCTGCCGCCGCAGCCGAACACGACCCAAATGACCGCCGGTAACTCCTCGCCGCTCAACGACGGCGCCAGCGCCGTCGTTCTCGGCAATGCGAGCGCCGCCGAGTCGCTCGGCGCTGAGCCGCTGGCACGCGTCGTCGCCTCGGCGACCCATGCCCTCGATCCGAAGGTGATGGGGATCGCGCCGGCCTTCGCGATCCCTAAGGCGCTGGCACGCGCGGGCATCACGCCGGAGCAGATCGACGTCTGGGAGATCCACGAGGCCTACGCGTCGGTCGCGGTCGCGATCCTGCGTGAGCTGCCGAACCAGCTCGACGGCTTCGAGGTTCCCGACGATCGCCTGAACCCGAACGGCGGTGCGGTCGCCATCGGCCACCCGTTCGGCTCCTCTGGCACCCGGTACGTCCTGACCCTCGCTACCGAGCTGCAACTGCGCGAGGCGCGCTACGGCGTCCTGGGAGTGTGTGTCGGGTCGGGGCAGGGGGTTGCCCTCGTGCTGGAGAACCCTTCGGCCTGACGAGGTCCTGGCTGACAACAGCGTCGTCTCATGGGAACTCCCCGCGCCGGGTTGTTATGTCAACCCGAAGAGACTCTCTGCAATCCCGACCAGTGCCGCGCCCCGCCATACCGTCATAGCGGAGTTGTCGAGGCGACGATGAACGGCGGCGTGGGTCGGTCTTGGAGTATTCGAGTACAGCCAGCACCGGACCGCATACTCCGCAATTCGCGGTTAAGGGGATAGTCCGTCGTCGCAGACAGCCAGCTGAAAGCGCGG
>DATFON010000238.1:0-4204 GCA_035265465.1 Solirubrobacterales bacterium
AGCATGCCACGCCGGTGGCGAGAGCACATTGCAGCTAGCAGGAACCCTCGGATTCGTGCTGTCCGGGGGCAAAGATGGCCGCTGGTCGTGCAGACAAGGGAGGGCTCGACCCGGATCATCACCGGCATGCTCTCGCTGCACCCCCACCAGCAGATCGAGGAGACCGGCGAAGCCGACGTCGTCGTCCTCGACGATTTCAGGCACAACCGCCTGACGAGGCACCGCGCATCCTCCCCGACCGTTCGAGTTGTGATCGCCGACGGGCAGGCTCTCGTGCGGGCGGGCTTCCACGTGCTTCTCGAAGCCGGCAGCATCGCCGTCACGGGCGAGGCCGGCAACGGCGATGAGGCAGTGGCCCTCGCTCGCGGCACCGGCGCAGACGTCGTGTTGCTGGACGCGAATCTTCCTGGCTTCGAAGGAACCTGCCGCACTCTGAGCGGTTCGGGTGTGGCCGTGATGCTCTTGACCGAGTCCGAGGACGACGAGCGTCTCCTCGTCGCCCTCCGGGCCCGCGCCAGCAGCGTCATTGCCAAGAACGCCCGCCCCGGCGAGCTCCTTCGCGCCGTGCGGCTGCTCGCCGAGCTGCGTGTGCCATGAACTCGATCTCGGGTCAGCTCGAGCGCCTGTCGGTCGTCCCGATGGAGTCGACCATCCCGCCCGAGATCACCATCCAGGAATGGCGCCGGAGGGCCAAGGTCGTGCCGCTGCGGCCCATGCAGTGCGACCACCTGCACGAGCAGACGTCGCGCTACCACCCGGTCGAGAAGCAGCTCACCTTCCTGACCTTCTGCCCCGCGTGCCGGGTCGAGCGGGTGGTGGGGACGCAGCCGTACGAGCCCCGCTTCGAGCCGCATGCAGCAAACGACTCGGGCGGCGCGACCGTGCATCGCCTCCCCGTCCGCCAATACCAACCGCCCACCCGCCGAGCCGCCTGATCGACAAAGGGGAACCCGTAATGGAGCTTCGACACCTGAGGTACTTCGTAGCCGTCGCGGAGGAGCTCCATTTCCGCCGCGCGGCCGAACGGCTCCACGTCGCCCAGCCCGCGGTGAGCGAGCAGGTGCGCAAGCTCGAGGAGGAGCTCGGCGTGAAGCTGTTCGACCGCACTCAGCGGAGCGTCTCGCTGACCCCCTCCGGCACCGCCATGCTCGACGAGGCGCGCCGGGTGCTCAGCCAGGCCGACATCGCGCAGATGGCGGCACGCAACGCCCACGAGCACGCGACCACCCGGCTGCGGATCGGCTATCCCTCGGACTTCCTGCCTGGCAGCGTGGCGCGCCCCATGCAGGTGTTCGCGGCCGGCGCCCCCCGCGTGGAGATATCCCTCGAGACCGGCCCGGCGCTCCGCCTGATCGGGGAGCTCCGGGCGGAGCGACTCGACGCGGTCGTGGTTGGTATGCCCGCGCCGATCGGCGGGCTCCGGGCGCTGCCGGTCGCGAGCCAGCGGCTCATGGTCGCACTGCCCGTCACGCATCCGCGGGCCGTCGAGTCCGAGATCTCCCTCGATCGCCTGGCGCCCGAGCGTGTCGTCGTGCTACCGCCCGACACGAATCCCGCGTTCCACAGCGCGGTGGTGTCGGTCTGCCACAACGCCGGGCTGTCTCCCACGTTCGCCGAGGTGGCGGAGCCGCGACTGGAGCACGTCCTGCTCGCCGTCGCGTCGGGCGGGGGAATCGCGCTGCTCCCGGAGTCAGCGGCCGAGCGCCATGCCGCACCCGGTGTCCGCTTTGTCCCGCTCGAAGCCGGCGCACCCGCCTTCGAGAGCGCTGTGCTCACGCGCCCCGACACGGACAACCTCGCGACGGCCGGCTTCCTTCGTGCGCTGACACGCGCGAGGAGGCGGCCCGAGGCTCCCGCACGCCGACCCGAGATCTCGCTCGCATTGTGAGCATGCGACGGACCTTCCAACCGGACGTCGACCCGATGCAGGCGTGGCGCGCCGCGGAGGGGCTGGTCCGGGCGCGTTGGGCCGAGTACCTCGGGGCGGGTCGGGATGACCGCTCTGGCGCGTTCGCGGCGTATCTGACCGCCCTCGACGCGGAGGCCACCGCCGCCTCCGAGCTCGAGTTCACCCGGCGCGGCGCGGCCGCGTGACGGCGGTGGAGCTTCGCCATCTCAACTACTTCATTGCGGTCGCCGAGGAGGGCAGCCTCTCAGGTGCCGCCGAGCGACTATGGGTCGCTCAGCCCGGCCTTTCGACCCAGATCCGGCGGCTCGAGGACGAGCTCGGCGTCAAGTTGTTCGAGCGCCACGCGCGCGGGGTGGATCTCACCGAGGGCGGTGAGCTCTTCCTCGAGCGCGCGCGGAGAGCGGCGGCGGCTGCGGAACTCGCCCGCTCGACCGGGGACGACCTGCGGGCCGGACTGGTGGGCAGCATCAAGCTCGGCGCCGCCACCGGGGTGGGTTGGCGGCTCTTGCCTGAGCTCCTCGAGCGGTTCGGGCGCGACAGGACCGACATCGAGCTGACGGTCGTTGAGTCGTATGCCGGCACGCTGCTGCGCGACCTGCAGGACGGACGCTTGGATGCGGTCGTCGCGCCGTCCGGGTTCGGCTCGACGGAGTTGTCTCGGACGGCCGTGGGAGGCGACCCGTGGCTGGTGCTCGCGGGGCCGGGGCATCGGCTTGCCGGAGGCTCCGGACCGGTCGCGGTGGACGAGCTCCGAGGCGCGACGTTCGTGGTCACGGGTCACCGAGACGGTGTGGCGTACGACCGCGCCGTCGCCGAGACGCTGACGGGGGTCGGCGCCACGCCCGAGCTGCGGCGCGGCGGGTCGGGTCCGGCGCTTTTCGCAGGCGTGGCGTCGGGCGAGGCGCTGGCGCTGACCACGTCTTCGTGCGTCGCCGGCGAACGCATGGTCGCCCGGCCGCTGCAGCCCGAGCGGAGGGTGGACTTCGCGCTGTTCTGGCGGGACGAGCCGACACCCGCCCTGGATGAGTTCATCAAAGCCGCGAAGACGGTTGGGGAGCCGGCCCGTCCGGCGCTCCGGGCGGTCGCATGACGGGCGTCACGATGCGTGTCGAGCAGACCCGGGCGGCCATGATCGAGTCGAACCTGGGCCTGGTGCACGCGATGGCGGCGGCCTACCGCGGGCGCGGGGTGGCGAACGACGACCTCGTTCAGGAAGGGACCGTCGGCCTGATCCAGGCCGTCGACCGGTTCGACCCGGACCGCGGGGTCAAGTTCTCCACTTACGCCGCCTGGTGGATCCGCCGGGCGCTGATCGACGCGCTCGGCCAGGCCCGGGTCATCCGGATGCCGGACAAGGCGGAGCGAAGCCTTGGCGCCGTGAGGCGGGCCGAGACCGAGCTTCGCGGGCCCACCAGCGGTTCCGCCAGCGACGAGGCCGTCGCCGAGCGCACCGGCCTCAGCGCCGAGCGCGTGCGGTCACTGCGGACCGCGGCACGGGTGACGGCGTCGCTGGACGAGCCGGTCGGCGAGAACGGCGCGCCGCGCGCCGAGCTGGTCGCCGACCCCGACCCCGTCGACCCCTGGCGCCACCTCGACGACCTCGAGACGCGCCGGCGAGCTTGGTCGCTGCTCAAGGTCCTACCCCGCCGCCAACGCGAGGTCCTGGTCCGCCGGTACGGCATGGCGGGTGGCGAGGCGCAGACGCACGCGCAGATCGCAGCCGCGCTGGGGATCGGCGACGAACGCAGCCGCCAGCTCGAGAACGAGGCCCTGCGCCGGCTGCGAGCGCTCGACACGGGCCACCAGCGCGCCGCCTAACCCGGCAGATCCTCGGGCCGCTTCTTGGCGAGCTTCCCTTTGACCAGTCCGGTGGACTGGCCGACCTCGATCATGTAGCCGTCGGGATCTCGCATGTAGCAGCGGATCTCAGCCCCGCGATCGATCGGCGGCGTCACGAACTCGGCCCCCTTTGAGCTCCACTCCTCGTAGCACGCCTGGATGTCGGCTACGCGCAGGTTCATGAAGCTGGAGAGCGTGTGGTCAAACTCGTAGTCGACGACCGAGATGTCCGGCTTGTCGGGGGTGGGGCCACCGCCCGGGTTCATGATCACCCACGAGTTGGAGAGCTTGACCATGCACGGGTTCTCCTCCAGCACAACCTGGCCGCCGAGAACCTCGGAGTAGAAGGCACGGGACCGAGCAACGCTTCGCACGGTGATGAACTGCGTCACGAGGAAGCCCTCGCTCGGCGCGGGCAGGTTTTCGAAGTCGATGTATGGCGTGTGCTCGGTCACG
>DATFON010000239.1:0-5398 GCA_035265465.1 Solirubrobacterales bacterium
TCGGCGCCAACGTTCGCGATCCACATGTGATCGTCGGGGCCCGGGTAGACCCCGGTGAGGCCGCGCAGCTCGGGGCTGTCGACGATCGCCGCCTCAGCGGCCGGGTTCTCGGCGGCGGGATCGAAGCTTCCGAGGATCCCCGCCTCCCTGCTGGTAAACCAAAACCGTCCGTCGGGCCCGAGCGGCGACAGCCCGAGCGGCGGCGGCATCTGCGGCGTCGTGAAGAACGCCAGTGTCGAAGCGGGATTCGGGTGCCCGGCATCGAGCCGGCCGAACCCCCTGCGGCCGGCGTCGGTGAACCAGATCGTTCCTCCGGCGCCGCTGCGGGGCTGAATCGGCATGCTCCCGTCCGGCAGGCGCGTCAGGCGCAGTGTCGCCGCAGGGTCCTCGGCACTCGGATCGAAGCTGCCGAGCGCCTTGGTGCCAACGTCGGCCCACCAGAATCGACCCGCTTCGTCGACGGTCATGTTCAGCGGCACCCCGACGGGATCGCCGCCGTAGAGATCGATGCTCCCAACGTTCGCCACGCGGGGAGGCTATTGGCGTCAGCGGAGTTTTCCGGTCAGGTAGCGCTGGAGCGTCGGGGCGTACCAGTCGACGACGTCGGCCGGCTTCGCCGAGGCGAGCGGCTCGACGCGGAGCACGTGGCGAGCCAGCCCCAGTCCCACCAGCTGGGACGCGGCCAGATTCGTTCGCAGATCCGGCCGGTCCGAGCCGAGGCGCTCCATCAACGGGGCGAACAGGCGCCGGCGAAGGAACTCGCCGAGCATCTCGGCGGCCTGTGGCTCGGTGGTCGCCGCGCGCAACAGCGTGAGGATCGGATTGCGGCTTCCCTCCTTGTCCCAGGTCCTGACGACCAACGAGACCAGGTGCCTGCCCACTTGGCGCTTTCCGTCGACGAGCAGCTTCGGCATCTCCACCTCGGGATCGAATGGCCACTCGACCGCCTCCCCGAGCAGCGCAGCCTTGTTGCCGAAGAAGTGGACGACGAGGGCGGCGTCGACCCCGGCCTCCGCGGCGATCGCCCGCATGGTCGCTCCCTGGTAGCCGCGCTCGGCGAACAGGCGCCGGGCGGCCTCCAGGATCGCCTGGCGCGTGGAGGTCGCGCCCGGGCGCCTGCCGGTGCGGGGAGTCCTCGTCGAGCTTGTTTGTGTGTCGTCAGTCACAGGCATCTCCCCTTGACATCTTAATTCAACGTTGTAAAGTCAACGTCGTTAAGTCAACGCTGTAAAGCATAGAGCCTCAGGAGGATGGAGATGAGCCAAACCTTCCCCGCCGACCGCATCCAACTGCCGGAGGTGGCTCCAGAGCAGTTCGCCGCGATGTACCGGCTCCAGGCCTCGATCGACTTCGACAGGCGCCTGGGCGACCTGATCAGGGTGCGCGCCTCGCAGGTCAACGGCTGCGCCTTCTGCCTGGACATGCACTGGAAGGACGCGCGGGCCGCGGGCGAGGCCGAGCAGCGGCTCTACTCGCTCGACGTTTGGCGGGAGAGCCCGCTTTATGAAGAGCACGAGCGGGCGGCGCTCGAGCTCTGCGACGCGATGACGCTGGTCGCCGACGGTCAGGTTCCCGACGAGGTCTGGAATCGAGCCAGTGCGGCCTTCGGCGAGGACGAGCTCGCCCAGCTCGTGTTCGCGATCACGGCGATCAACGCCTGGAACCGGCTCATCATCACGGCCCGGGTCGAGCCCGGCCACTACGAGCCAAGCTTGCGGGAGGCCGCGTGATGAGCGCCGGCCAGACGGACACAATCAGCGCGCGGCAGCGAAAGCTCGTCCTGGCGGCGATGTGCGTGGCCCTGGCGACCGTGGTCAGCGCCGTCTCGTCGCTGAACGTGGCGCTGCCCGACATCGCGCGCGATCTGCACGCGACCCAGACCCAGCTCCAGTGGATCGTCGATTCCTACGCCCTCGTCTTCGCGGGATTGCTGCTGCTCGCCGGCGCGCTCGGCGACCGGCTGGGCCGGCGCCCCGTGCTGCTCGTAGGCCTGGCGGTGTTCTCGGCCGCGGCCGGTGCCGGGCTGCTGGTAGACGACCCCGGCGCGCTGATCGCCGTCCGGGCGGTGATGGGCCTGGGGGCGGCGGCGATCATGCCCTCCACCCTCTCGATCATCACCAACGTCTTCCCTCCCGGCGAGCGCGACCGCGCCGTGTCGATCTGGGCCGGAGTGGCCGGCGCCAGCGCCTTGCTGGGCCTGCTGGTCTCCGGCGCTCTGCTCGAGGCCTTCTCCTGGGGCTCGGTCTTCGCCTTCAGCAGCGGGCTCGCGCTGCTCGCCCTGCTCGCGGCGGCACGGCTCGCGCCGGACTCGAAGCTCGACCGTGCGCGCCTTGACACCGTCGGCGGTGCGCTCTCGGCCCTCGGGCTCTCCGCGCTCGTCTACGGGATCATCGAGGGCCCGGAGCAGGGCTGGACCGATCCGCTGACGCTGGTTGCCTTCGCGGTCGCTGTCGTCCTGCTCGTGGCCTTCGTGGCGTGGGAGCTGCGACGTGACCAACCGCTGCTCGACCCGCGCCTCTTCCGCCTCCCCGGATTCGGCGCGGGCACGCTCTCGATCACGGTCCAGTTCTTCGCCTTCTTCGGCTTCGTGTTCGTGATCCTCCAGTACATCCAGTTCGTGCTCGGCTACTCACCCCTGCTGGCAGGGGTGGCGCTGGCCCCGATGGCCGTGCTGATGATGGGGCTCTCGCCGCGCGTGCCGCGCCTGCTCGAGCGCTTCGGCCCGGCGCGGGTGGCGCCGCTTGGCCTGCTGTCGATGGCCGGTGGCTTCGCGGTCTTCTCGACCGCGGGCGTGGACTCGGCGTACTGGCTGATCCTCGGCGGCCTGGTGCTGCTGGGAATCGGCGCCGCCCTGGCCACGACGCCGGCGACGACGGCGATCGTCTCGTCGCTGCCACAGGCAAAGCAGGGCGTCGCCTCGGCCGTCAATGACGCGGCGCGCGAGGTCGGCGGAGCGCTCGGCATCGCGGTGCTGGGGAGCGCGCTCACCGACCGCTACCAGGCCGGCGTCTCCGGCGCCGTGGCCCACGCGCCCGGCATCCTCGCCGACCGGGCGCAGGATGCCCTGCCGGCCGCGCTGGCGCTCTCCGAGCAACTCGGCGGCTCGCGGGGCGCGGCGCTCGCGGCGCAGGCGCAGTCGGCGTTCGTCGACGGCCTCGGCCTGGCGATGTTGATCGCCGCGGCCACCGTTGCCGCGGCCGCGGTATTCGTGTTCTGGCGGGCCCCGAGCGAGGTGGTGACGCCGCCCGAGGAGAAGGTATCGGCCCTCGACGACCGAGTGCTGGAATCCCCGTAGCGACCCTGATTGAAGAGGAGGACCCGTGAAGCCAGTCACCGCCGCCGTCACCGTTCCCCAGGCGCGCGAGGAGGTCTTCGACTTCCTCGATGTTCTCGCAAACCACGAGCGCTTCACCGATCACTTCCTGGTCGACTGGCAGCTCTCCGGCCCCCGCTCCGGCGTCGGCGCTCAGGCCCGGATGCGGGTCAAGAGACCCGGGCCCGACGACTGGCTCGACATGAAGGTGATCGCCGCGGAGCGACCGCGGACCAACGTCGAGGAATCGGTCGGGGCGAAGGGCCGGCGGCGCACGCGCGGCACCTACGTGCTCGATGAGCTGCCCCAGGGAACCAAGATCACCTTCGAGCTCGTCTGGCTCGAGGCACCGCTTTCGGAGCGGCTCATGGCCCCGATCACCCGGTCGGTCGTGGGTCGCGCGAACGCCAAGGCGCTTCGGCGGCTGGTCGAGGCGCTCGCAAGCCGGACAAAGGAGGAGACACCATGAAGGTCTTCGTCGCGGGAGGAACCGGAGCGATCGGCGAGCAGCTGGTCCCCCAGCTGGTCGCCGCGGGCCACGAGGTCGCGGCCACGACGCGCTCGGCAAAGGGCGCCGAGCGGGTGCAGGCGCTCGGCGGCGAGCCGGCGATCGTCGACGGGCTCGACGAGCGCGGGATGGTCGAGGCGGTGAAGCGTGCCGCACCCGAGGTGGTGATCCACGAGATGACGGCGCTCGCCGGCAAGGTCGACTTCCGTCGCTTTGACCGCTGGTTCGCGACCACGAACGAGCTGCGGACGAAGGGCACCCACTACCTCATCCGCGCCGCGCAGCAGGCCGGCGCACGGCGACTGATCGTCCAGAGCTACAGTGGCTGGCCCAACATCCGGGAGGGCAGCGCGGTCAAGACCGAGGAGGATCCGCTCGATCCCGACCCGCCGAAGTGGCAGCGCGAATCGCTCGCGGCGATCCGCCACGTGGAGAAGGTCGTGCCGGCGGCGGATGGCCTGGAGGGCGTGGTCCTCCGCTACGGCGGGCTGTACGCGAAGGGGACCGGCATGCTGGCGGATGAGGCCCTCGACCTGATCCGCAAGCGCCAATTCCCGGTCGTGGGCGACGGTGCGGGCGTGTGGTCCTTCGTCTACACGGGTGACGCCGCGTCCGCGACGGTCGCTGCCCTCGATCACGGCGCCCCCGGCGTCTACAACATCGTCGACGACGACCCGGCACCGGCCGCGGAGTGGATCCCGTACCTGGCCGAGGTGATCGGCGCGAAGCCGCCGCGGCGAGTCCCGGTCTGGCTGGGCCGGATCCTCGCGGGCGAGGTCCCGGTGTCGATGATGACCCAGATCCGCGGCTCCTCGAACGCCAAGGCAAAGCGCGAGCTCGCGTGGGAGCCCCACTACAAGAGCTGGCGCGAGGGCTTCGCCGCCTTGCCGAGCTAACCGTGCCGGCGCCGCTTGCCGCGCCGCCCCGCCGTCGTCCCTTGGGGCAGCGGCGGCGCGTGGAGCAGCACCCGCACAACCTCCACCGCCTTGTCCACGTCGGGCTCGCTCCCGGTGATCACGTCGCTGTAGAGGAAGGACTCGGCGACCCGCACCATCAGGTAGGCGAGCGTGTCGAGGTCGAGCGCCGGGGCGAGCTTCCCGGCCTCGACCTGCTCGGCGAGCAGCTCTCGGGCGACCGCGATCATTCGGCCCTGCACCGGACCGTCCTTCGAAGTGAGCACGCGCAGCGCGAGCTGGGGATCCTGTGAGATGAAGCGGAGCAGTGGCTCGAAGGTCGCGTTCAAGCGGACGAAGCGCTCCATTACGTCCACGACGTAGTCCGCGCCCGAGCCGGTCGCGGCATCCCGCGCCTGCCGTACGCCCTCCTCGGCGAATGACCAGATCACCTCGCCGATCAGCCGCTCCTTGCTGCCCACCCAGCTGTAGAGCGTCGCGCGGCTGATCCGCAGCTCGCGGGCCAGTCCGCCCATGTCGAGGCGCTCGCCGGCAAGCCAGCGGCGCCGGGCGAGGCGCAGCGCGTCGATCGGCGTGGGCCGCGAAGTCGCGCCATCGGTGCTGAGCGCCCGCTCGAGTCCGGTTGGTCGCTTGTTAGCGGGGATGGCCATCCGTCCGAAGTCT
>DATFON010000240.1:0-6345 GCA_035265465.1 Solirubrobacterales bacterium
TCCGACCATGGTGCCCTCGACGTCGGTGAGGTCGAACACCCGCTGGTCGCCGACGACCTCGGCGAGTGGCCGGTACGGCGGCTCCTGTCGCGGAACCGAGCGCGCGTGAACCAGCTCGAAGGACCCGTCGATCCGCACCCCGCAGGCCACGGTTCCGTCCGGAAGATGGTCGTCGAACAGCCCGAGCAACTCCTCGTGCGAGATCGGTTCGTCCACGGCGACCTCGATCGTTGGTGTGAACCACGTGAGCACCGCGAAGGGCGTGCGCGTCCGCGGATCGACCTCGTGGACGACCCCCTCGACGTCGGCGCGGTAGAACCGGCCGTCGAGCGCGATCATCTCGCCGTCCAGCGAGTTGAGCGTGCCGAGGCCAGTGTCGCCATGCTGAGCCAGCTCGGCGAAGCTGACGTCGCCCTCATAGGCACCATCGAGGAGGGCGCCGATCGTGGACGCCTGAAACAGCACGTGAGGCTCGCGCTCGGCATGGAGCTCGTCCTCGCGGAGGGACTGGACGTGCAGGGCCCTGACCAGGCGCTCGTCGAGCATGCGGGGCAGTCTCGCAGGGCGGCCAGGCACGGCTCGGTATGTTCCGGGCGTGGACTTCGGGGTGATGATGTTCCCGACCGACTACGCGGTCGCCCCCGGCGAGGTCGCGCGCATGGCGGAGGAACGCGGCTTCGAGTCCCTGCTCTTCCCGGAGCACACCCACATCCCAGCCGTCCGGAAGACGGACTACCCAGGCGGCGGCGAGCTCCCGACCGAATACGCGCACACCCACGACCCGTTCGTCGCGCTCACCGCGGCCGCCGCGGCCACCCAGCGCCTTCGCGTTGGCACCGGCATCTGCCTGGTGATCGAGCGCGACCCGATCGTCACGGCGAAGGAGGTCGCGTCGCTGGATCGCCTGTCGGGCGGTCGCTTCCTGTTCGGTGTAGGAGCGGGGTGGAACGCCGAGGAGATGGCGAACCATGGGACCGATCCGGCTCGGCGCTTCGGAGTGATGCGCGAGCGGATCGAGGCGATGAAGGCCATCTGGACCGAGGACGAGGCCTCCTACCACGGCCGCTATGTCGACTTCGACCGGGTCTGGTCGTGGCCAAAGCCCGTCCAGGAGCCGCACCCGCCGATCATCGTCGGCGGCAACGGCGAGCGTGTCCTCGACCGGGTTATCGCCTACGGCGACGAGTGGATGCCCAACCGGATCGAATCGGTGGAGGAGCTGGGGGACAGGGTCGACCGCCTCGCCAGGATGGCGGCCGATGCCCAGCGGCTGGTCCCGAAGATCGGCCTGTACGCCGCGCCGGCGAAGGCCGACGAGATCGAGCGGTACGAGGATGTCGGGGTCAGCCGTTACGTGTTCTACGTGCCACCGGTCCCACGCGACGAGGCCGAGGCGCGGCTCGATCACCTCATGGGGGTCGTGGAGGAGTACCGAGCCGCGGGTTCCTAGCAGTGACTGCCGACGAGGCCCGTGAGTTGCTGGCATCGGCCCGCGTCGCCCGCCTGGCGACCTCCGACGCCGACGGTCAGCCCCATCTGGTCCCGATCACCTTCGCCGTCGAGCGCGACACCATCCTCACTGCCGTGGATCACAAGCCGAAGCGCAGCAGGCGCCTGCGGCGCCTGGCGAACATCGCGGCCAATCCCCGCGTGGCGGTGCTGGCCGACCACTACGAGGAGGAGTGGTCGAAGCTGTGGTGGGCGCGCGCGGATGGGCTCGCGCGGGTGCTCGAGCCGGGTACCGAGGAGCACGCGAACGGGGTGGCCCAGCTGAGCTCACGCTACGCGCAGTACCGAGAGCGGCGACCGGACGGCCCCGCGATCGAGATCAGCGTTTCGCGGTGGAGCGGCTGGCGCGCGCGGCCGTCGCCTTAGAGCCACGCCGCCCTCGCTTCGGCCGCAGCTCCTCCAGCGAGTCGCCGAGCCACTCGATCATCGACCACAGGTCGGGAATCTGGTCGCGGTCGGCGACGATCCCGAAGTCGAGGTGGCCGCAGTAGCTCATCACGGTGATGTTCAGGCCCATGCCGTCGGTGATCACCGACACGGGATAGTTGGCGTCCAGCCGCGAGCCGGCGCAGTACAGAGGCACCTGGGGCCCCGGGACGTTCGAGATCACGAGGTTCCAGGTCGGCCTTCCCGGCGAGCTCACCGCCAGCGAGAACGTCGCCCGCGCCGCCCGGGCGAAGACCGCCGGCGGGATGAAGTGGTTGGCGTCCTGGAGGAGCTGCGCGGGGAGGGCGCGGTGGCGTTCCTTCATCACCGCCAGGGCCTCGTGCGTTCGCCGCAGCCGCACGACCGGGTCGGGGAGATTGGTGAAGAGCGGCGCGCTCATCAGCATGATCCGGTTGCCGTACGTGCCGGCCTGCTCGCTGGTCCTCACCGAGACCGGGATCTGGGCCACCAGCGGATCCGCCGGGAGCTCGCCGTGCTCGATCAGCCACCGGCGCACCGCCCCGGTGCAGATCGTCACCACCACGTCGTTTACCGTGAAGCCGTGCTCGGTCTTGATCGCCTTCACCTCATCAAGCGAGAGCTGGCCGAAGGCAAACCGCCGGTGGGCTGACACCCGACCGTTGAACGAGGTCTTCGGGGCACGCAACGTCGTGGGTCCACTCGCGCTGCCCTCGCCGCGAACAGCCCTCTGAACCCGGTCGGCCACCCGCGACACCACGCCGGTCCCGGGGAGGGTGCCGAACGGCGTATCGGTGAGGTTGGGAAGCGCCGACGGCATCGAGCGCAGCATGCGAACCGGATAACGCGGGATCCCCGCCAGGCCCCGTGCGAGCATCTCGAGGTCGCTCGGCGCCCGCTCGGTCTTGGGTGGTGGCGGGTCGGAGAGCTCGCGACCCTCGGGCGCGAGGTCGAACAGGACGGCCATGATCTCCGCCCCCGAGAGCCCGTCGATGAGCGCGTGATGGACCTTCGTGAGCATGCCGACGCCGCCACCCTCCAGGCCGTGGATCAGGTAGAGCTCCCACAGCGGGCGCGCTCGATCCAGGGGCCGGGCGACGATGCGCGCCACCTGCTCGGCCAGCTTCGCGTCGGTTCCCGGGTGGGGCAGCGCGAGCTCGCGAACGTGGAAGTCGATGTCGAAGTCCGGGTCCTCGATCCAATAGGGGTAGTCGAGCCCCAGCGGGACCTCGGCCAGGCGCCAGTGGAGAGGCGGCAGGAGCGGAAGGCGCTCCGACATGAGGGAACAGATGTCGTCGATGTCGAGCCTGCCGCCCGGCCGCTCCGAGTCGTCAAGGATCGCCAGGGCGCCGACGTGTCCGCTCTGACGGGGGTTCTCGAGGGCGAGGAACTGCGCGTCGAGGCTCGTCAGCTGTCGCATGTCGTCAAGTCAACATTACTTGCGGCGGCTTCGCCGCCTGACCTGCATCTGCGGCGACAAAGTCGCCGCCTTCGAAGACCCGGCCCCCCGGCGTCAACCTGGCGCGCGAACGAGCGTCTCGGTCCCGATCTCCGCCACCGAGCGACATCCGGCGAGCCCCATCGTGAGATCGAAGTCCGCGACGAAGTTGCGGATGACCTCGCGGACGCCCGACTCGCCGGCGACGGCGAGACCCCACAGGTACGGGCGGCCGATGCACACGGCCGCGGCGCCAAGCGCAAGAGCCTTGAACATGTCGGCGCCGCCGCGGACGCCGCTGTCCAGCAGGATCGGGACGCGGCCGTCAACCGCGTCGACCACGCCGGGCAGCGCGTCGATGGTCGCGATGGCGCCGTCGACCTGCCTGCCGCCGTGGTTCGAGACCAGGATCCCGTCCATCCCGCTGTCGATCGCCCGGCGCGCGTCGTCCGGGTGCAGGATCCCCTTGAGCACGATCGGCAGCCGGGTGCGCTCGCGGAGGAAGGGAAGGTCGTCCCAGGTCAGCGAGGGTCGGGAGTAGATCTGGACAAAGCGCTCCACCGCGCGGCGGGCCTGGCCGGACCGAAGCGCCGGCCAGAAACGGTCCGGGTAGCGCCGCACGAGCTGGATGAGCGTCCCAAGCGCCGCGAGGTTGGGGCGCGGGGTGGGGGCGCCCCCGTCGCTGGACCGGTCCGCGATCAGGCGCTCAAACACCGGATCGCTCGTGTACTGGGCGATCCCCTTCCCGCGCAGGAACGGCAGGTAGCCGAGCGCCAGGTCCCGGGTCCGCCACCCGAGCATCGTGGTGTCCAATGTGACGACGATCGCCTCGCATCCGCATGCCTCGGCGCGACCGACGAGGCTACCTGTGAGCTCGTTCGAGGTGCTCCAGTAGAGCTGGAACCATCGCGGGCTCGCGCCCATCGCCTCGGCGCAGGCCTCCATGGGCACGGACGCCTGGTTGGAGAAGATCATCGGCACGCCCTCGGCGGCAGCGGCGCGGGCGGCCGCCGCGTCGGCGTCGCGATGGGCCATCTCCAGCACCCCCACCGGAGACAGCAGCAACGGCGCGGCGATGCGGCGGCCGAACAGCTCGACGCTCAGATCGCGTTCGGATATGTCACGGAGCATCCGCGGCACGATCCGCCAGCGCTCGAAGGACGATTCGTTGGCCCGCTTGGTCGACTCGTTGCCCGCGCCGGCCGCGACGTACGCGAACGCCTGCGGGGACATCGATCGCTCGGCGGCGGCCTCGAGCTCGCGCATCTCGATCGGGACGCTCGGACGGCGCCCGCCGACCCCGCGCAGGTAGATCGCCGCTACGCGTTCCGGCCCCGCCAAGGCTACGCGGCCGCGCGATGCGCGTCGTGTCTGCGGTGACCGGCGCGCGGGCTGATCAGGCCGCCCCAATCGGCGTCCGCGATGCGTGCGGGATCGGTCGTCGAGATGAAGTCGTGCAATGCCGCGGCCAGCCCCTCAGGATCCTCGAGATGCGGGAAATGCGCGGCGCGGGGGAGGGTGACGAAATGGCTGCCGGGAATCGCGTCGTGTGCCGCGAGGCCGTGCGACTGCGGGATGGTGTTGTCGCGCTCGCCCCAGACGATGAGGGTGGGAAACCCCCTCAACAGGTACAGGCGATCCCGCGCGCTGACCCGCTGGCCGTGGACGTCGATCACCGACCGAAGGGTCTGGATGAATGCCTTTCGCGCACCGGCGCGCTCCAGAGGCCGCAGCGCACGGGCGATCGCCTGGAGGTACACGCCCTTTCCGAGCCGGCGCTCGCGCATCCGCTCGCCGATCCACCACATCGCATCCAGGACTCGGCGGTGCGCCGCGGCCCGCAGGATCGTCGTGGCGCCCGGTAGCGCCGCGCCTCGAAGCAGCGGGCTCACCTCATGCCCGAGTCCGCCGCTCGACACCAGCACGAGGCGGTCGGTGCGCTGGGGGAACTGGTAGAAGAACTGCATCGCGACTCCCCCGCCGAGGGAGTGCCCCACGATGGTCGCGTGGTCGACGCCGATGACGGCGAGCAGGTCGCGAATACTCGCCGCGTGCGCCCCCAGCGAGTAGTCGCCGCGCGGAGTCGCCGAGTCGCCGTGTCCGATCAGGTCGGGCGCGATCACGGTGTAGCGGTCCGCGAGCGCCAGCACCACGTCCTCCCAGTGGCGCGAGGAGTTGACCATGCCGTGGATGAGCACGACGGGCGGGCCGCTGCCGGCGATCCGGTAGATGACCCGGTGACCGTGCAGCTCGACCTGCCAGGCGTCGAAGGCGCTGGCCATCCAGGCAACTTATCGTCGCCGGACTTCCACCGCCGATGCACCGACTGACCGGAGCATTGGCCCGATCGCGGTACCTTTGATCGGTGGAGCCAGACGCCGCCATCGCAGGCGTGTTCGAGCCAGTGCGCCCCGCAACGACGTTCGAGGAGACGGTCGAGCGCCTGGGCACCGCCATCCGCATCGGTCTGCTGGCGCCCGGCAACAAGCTTCCTCCCGAGCGCGACCTCGCCGAGCAACTTGGGATCTCACGATCGACCCTGCGACAGGCGCTGACGACGCTCGTCCAGAGCGGACACCTGGTGTCGGCGCGTGGCCGCAGCGGAGGGGCCTTCGTTGCGGAGCGCCCACCGCTCGCCGAGACCAACGGCAAGCCCCTCGGGGAGGATGCTTGGGCGGTCTTGGACCATCGGGTGGCGGTCGAAACCGGGGCGACACTCCTCGCGGTCGAGCGAGCTGAGGAGGAGCACCTCGATCGGCTGGGGGGGCTGGTGGTGCAAATGGCCGAGGCGTCCCGGTTCGAGGATTACCGTCGCGCCGACATCCGGTTCCACATCGGCATCGCCGAGGCCGCGCGGTCCCCTCGGCTCGTGCGGGCGATGACGGAAGTGCAGGGCGACATGAGCGACCTCATCGCGCTCATCCCCCATCCCGAGCAGGTGCTCACCCACTCGAACGCGCAGCACGAGCGGCTCGTCAGGCACCTCCGCCGGG
>DATFON010000241.1:0-12385 GCA_035265465.1 Solirubrobacterales bacterium
GCGTAGCTCAGCCCCTTGAGCGTCAGCGCGCTGCGCTCCAGGTAGCTTCGCCAGGGATGGTCCGGGAAGGTCCCGCCCTTCAGCCACTGGCGCCAGACCTGGGTCGTGCTCCACACTTGAGCGGCCGCATCCTGGGGTGAATCCGGGGCATCGTCCTCGCCCCACGAGAGCGCCACGAAGGCGCTCTCGCCCTCCTTGAGCGCGGCCCGAGCCATCGCCCGTGGGCCCGTGAGCCCGAGGGGCATGCTCGTCGTCAGCCGAAGCTCGAGATCGCCACTGGGCGCGCGAATCGTGGCGGCGTCGTAGCCCTCGCCTGCGTAGCCCCACCCGCCCGGCTCCCTGCCGTAGTCGAAGACCGGCAGGCAGTTGAGCAACACCTCCACGTCGCCGTCCACGCAGGTGGCGACGCGCAGCAGGGTGCCGGCGGCGACGAAGTCTCCCGGCGCGCGCTTGTAGTGGGCGTGGCGCTTACCCCCGTGCCACCGGTGGGTGACCAGGCAGTCGTACACCTGCAGCCACCCCGTCGGCGTCTGCCACGTCGTCTCGAGCACCATGCTTCCCGGCAGATAGCGACGATGGCTCGGAACCTCGATGCCCTCGGGCACCAGCCCGAAGACGCCCGCCGACCGGTCCAGCATCGCGCCGAAGACGCTCGGGGAATCGGGTCGCGGCAGGCACAGCCACTCCACTCGGCCGCCGGACGCGACCAGCGCGCATGTCTCGCAATCCGAGAGGAACGCGTAGTCCGCGATCGGCGGGAAGTCGCCCGCCGCGCCGCCCTCAGCGTCGCGCTCCGGGCTGCTCGGAGCCGGCAGGTCGAGGTCGCCTGGCTCGGCGCTCATGCCCTACTCGCCCGTGTCCGAGCGCCTGCCGGCGCGGTAGCGGCGGATGAGCGCGTTGGTGGAGCCGTCGTGTTCCAGATCCGGCTCCGCGTCGGCCTGGAGCTCGGGGACGATCCGCTTGGCGAGCACCTTGCCCAGCTCGACCCCCCACTGGTCGAAGGAGTCGATCCCCCAGATCGCGCCCTGCGTGAAAACACTGTGCTCGTAGAGGGCCACCAGCGTCCCCAGCATCTCGGGCGTCAGCTCGGCGGCGAGGATCGTGTTGGAGGGCCGGTTGCCCTCGAAGACCCGGTGCGGCACGAGCTCCTCCGGGGTGCCCACCTCACGCACCTGCTCCGGCGTCTTGCCGAAGGCGAGGGCCTCAGTCTGAGCGAACACGTTGGCCATCAGAAGGTCCTGGTGCTCGCCGAGCGGGTTGAGCGAGCGCTGAAAACCGATGAAGTCGCAGGGGATGAGCTTGGTTCCCTGGTGGATCAGCTGGTAGAAGGAATGCTGGCCATTCGTCCCCGGCTCGCCCCAGTACACGGCCCCGGTCTCGTAGTCCACCCGCCGCCCGTCGAGGGTCACGTGCTTGCCGTTCGACTCCATCGTCAGCTGCTGCAGGTAGGCGGGAAAGCGGTGCAGGTACTGGTCGTAGGGGAGAACCGCGACCGTCTGCGCCCCGAAGAAGTCGCCGTACCAGACGGCGAGCATTCCCATGAGCGCTGGCAGGTTGCGCTCGGTCGGCGTCTCGCGAAAGTGCTCGTCCATCGAGTGGAAGCCGGCGAGCATCTCGGCGAAGCGCTCGGGGCCGATGGCGAGCATCGTGGAGAGCCCGATCGCCGAGTCGATCGAGTACCGGCCGCCCACCCACTCCCAGAATCCGAACATGTTGTCGGTGTCGATGCCGAACTCGGAGACGCCCTCGGCGTTGGTCGACACCGCGACGAAGTGCTTCGCGACCGCGCTCTCGTCGCCCAACGTGTCCAGGGCCCACTTACGCGCGGTGCGGGCGTTGGTCATCGTCTCGAGCGTGGTGAACGTCTTGGAGGAGACGATGAAGAGCGTCTCGGCGGGGTCAAGGTCGCGGGTGGACTCGACGAAGTCCGTGCCGTCCACATTGGAGACGAAGCGAAACGTCATGTCGCGCTTCGAGTAGTGCCGCAGGGCCTCGTAGGCCATCACGGGCCCCAGGTCCGAGCCGCCGATCCCGATGTTGATCACGTTGCGGATCGGCTTGCCGGTGTGGCCCTGCCACTCGCCGCTTCGGACCTTCTCGCAGAAGGCGCCCATGCGGTCGAGCACCTCGTGCACTTCCTTGACCACGTCGACGCCGTCGACGACCAGCGAGCGCTCTCGTGGCATTCGCAGCGCCACGTGGAGCACGGAGCGGTTCTCCGAGACGTTGATCCGCTCGCCGCGGAACATCGCCTCCCGGCGCTCGGGCATGCCGCAATCCGACGCCAGAGCGGCCAGCAGCTGGATCGTCTCGTCGGTGACCCGGTTCTTCGAGTAGTCCAGATAGAGGCCCGCGGCCTCCGCGACCAGGCGCTCGCCGCGGTCGGGATCGCCATCGAACATCTCCCGCAGGTGGGAGTCGCGCACCTCCTGGTAGTGCCGCTCGAGCGCCTTCCAGGAGTCGCGGTCCGTGAGCGATGTGACGGTGGAAACCTCGGTCACGAGGAGGCGGCCTTCTCAGCGTGGCCGCCGAACTCCTTGCGCATCGCCGACAGAACCTTGTCGGCGAAGTCATCGAGGCCGCGCGAGGCGAACCTGGAGTAGAGAGCCATGCTGAGAACAGGTGCCGGAACGCCCTCCTCGATCGCGGCGATCGAGGTCCAACGCCCCTCGCCCGAATCCGAGACGCGACCGGCGTAGTCGCTCAGATCGGGCGACTCCTGGAGGGCCTGGGCGGTCAGGTCGAGCAGCCATGAGCCGATCACGCTCCCCCGCCGCCAGACCTCCGTGACCTCGGGAATGTCGATGTCGTACTGGTAGTACTGGGGATCCTCGAGCGGCGCCGTCTCGGCGTCGGCCTCCTGCTGGGTTTTGCCGACGTTGGCGTTCTTCAGGATGTTCAGCCCCTCCGCGTAGGCGGCCATCACCCCGTACTCGATCCCGTTGTGGACCATCTTCACGAAGTGCCCGGCGCCGTTGGGCCCGCAGTGCAGGTAGCCCTGCTCCGAGGGGCTCGGGTCGCCGTCCCGTCCCGGGGTGCGCTCGGCGGAATCGACCCCCGGGGCGAGCGCGGAGAAGATCGGGTCGAGCCGATCGACGGCGTGGTCGGGGCCGCCGATCATCAGGCAGTAGCCGCGGTCGATCCCCCACACGCCGCCGCTGGTGCCGGTGTCGACGTAGTCGATCTTGTGCTCGGCCAGCCGCGCTGAGCGACGGATGTCGTCGCGGTAGTAGGAGTTGCCGCCGTCGATGACCGCGTCGCCCTCGTCCAGCAGCGGGACCAGCGAGTCGAGCGTGCTGTCGACCACCGCGGCCGGAACCATGAGCCAGACCGAGCGGGGCTTCTCTAGCTTGCCGACGAAGTCCTCCATCGACTCCGAGCCAGCGGCCCCCTCGTCGGCGAGCGCCTTCACCGAGTCCGGGCTGACGTCGAAGACCACGCATTCGTGGCCGGCCTTCATCAGGCGGCGCACCATGTTGGCGCCCATGCGCCCCAATCCGATCATTCCGAGTTGCATCCTGATGTTCCTTTCCGGTGCAGCCCGGACTTACTAGGCCCTGCTCACCCTGTGGCCGCGAGCCTGCGTGACTCCGACTCGATCGATTCCAAGAGGTCGTTCCAGCTCTTGTTGAACGCCTCGGCGCCCTCGTGCTGGAGCCTAGTCGCGAGCTCGTCCGTATCTACTCCGGCGGACTGGAAGGCGGCGAGGACCTCGGCGGCATCTCCGCCGTCGGCCGGAATCGGGTCGCCAACCTCTCCGTGGTCCGCGAAGGCGAGCAGAGTCTTGTCGGGCATCGTGTTGATCGTGTCCGGCGCGGCGAACGCCTCCACGTAGAGGACGTCAGAGGCGCTCGGGTCCTTGGTGCCCGTACTCGCGAAGAGCAGCCGCTGCGGCCTGGCGCCATCGTTTTCCAGCTGCTGCCACCGATCCGACTCGAGGAGCTCGCGGTAGGCACGGTACGTGCGCTTTCCGACCGCGATCCCGAGGCGATTACGGAGCTCATCCGAGACCTCGTCGGCCACCGCCACGTCCCACCGGCTGATGAACAGGGAGGCGACCGATGTGACAACCGGGTCGAGATTCTCTCGGATCCGCCGCTCGATGCCACGCATGTAAGCCTCGGCAGCAGCCAGGTACTGGTCGGTCGAGAAGAGGAGCGTCACGTTGATGGGGAGCCCGGCGTAGATCGACTCCTCGATCGCCTCGAGGCCCGCGACCGTCCCGGGGATCTTGATGAAGAGGTTGTCCCGGTTGCCCTGGTCGTGGAGCCTCCGTACCTGGTCGATCGTCGCGGAGGCGTCGTCGGCGAGCAGAGGCGAAACCTCCAGAGAGACGAAGCCGTCGACACCGTCTGTGCGCTCGTGAACGGGTGCGAAAAGGTCCGCGGCGCCCTGAAGGTCGCTTACCGCAACGGCGAAGAAGATGTCCTCCGGGCTTTGCCCCTGCTCCGTGAGCTCGGTGATCTGCTCGTCGTAGGCGTCCCCCTTGGAGATCGCCTTGTCGAAGATCGTGGGGTTGGAGGTCAGGCCGGTGATCGACAGCTCGTCGATGTAGCGGCCAAGCGTTCCGTCGCCGAGCATGTCGCGGGTGATGTTGTCGAGCCACAGGCTCTGACCGAGCTCGTGGAGTTCTTCGGTTGGCTTCATTTCAGTAGCTCCTTCGCTGCCTCGGCCACGCGCTCCGGCGTGAACCCGAACTTTCGCTGGACCTCCTTGAGGGGAGCCGAAGCGCCAAACGTGTGCATGCCGACGATCTGACCCTGCGGTCCGACATAGCGATCCCAGCCGAGCGTCGATGCCTGCTCCACGGCGACACGGGCCTGCACCGCCTTGGGAAGCACGCTCTCCCGGTACTCGTCGGGTTGAAGGTCGAAGAGATACCAGGAGGGAAGGCTGACGACTCGGGCTCGCACTCCATCCGAGCGTAGCTCTTCGTAGGCGCCGACGGCGAGCGACACCTCGCTGCCGGTGCCGATCAGGATTACCTCAGGCTCGCCATCGGAGTCGGCGAGCACGTATCCGCCGCGCGCCAGACCATCGGCCGATGCGTACTGCGAGCGATCCAGCACCGGCACGTTCTGCCGGGTGAGCACGAGCGCGGTCGGTTGATGGCGCTGCTGCAGCATCACCCGCCACGCCTCCGCCACCTCGTTGGCGTCGCACGGCCGGATCACGTTCAGCCCCGGCATCGCTCGCAACGACGCGAGCTGCTCGACGGGCTGGTGGGTCGGGCCGTCCTCGCCCAGGCCGATCGAGTCGTGGCTGAACCAGTGGATCACCGGAAGCTCCATCAGCGCCGACAGCCGGATGGCCGGCCGCGCGTAGTCCGAGAAGATCAGGTAGGTCGACCACACGGGTCGCAGCTTGCTGAGCGACAGCCCGTTGGAGATCGCGGCCGATTCGTGCTCGCGGATGCCGTAATGGAGCTCGCGGCCACCGTAGTTCTCGGGCTGAAACTCCGAGGCCCCGTCGAAGTCCAGGCCGCTCGAGGCGGAGCCCGTGAGGTCGGCGGAGCCGCTCAACAGCCACGGCACGCGAGGCGCGATGGAGCTCAGGACCTGGTGGGATGCCTTACGGGTCGCCATGCCCTTCTCATCCGCATCGAAGCTCGGGATGTCCGCGTCCCAGTCCTCAGGCAGGGTTCGGCGCTGCATCTGGTCGATCTCTCCCGCAACCCCGGGGCCCGCGTCGGAGACGCGCTGCTGCCACTCGGCATGCAGGGTGCGGCCGCGCTCGCCAACCCCGCGGGCGAAGTGCTCGTACACGCCGTCGGGGACCAGAAACTGGGCGTCCTCGGGCCAGCCGTAGGCCCGCTTGGTCTCGCGCACCTCGTCCTCGCCCAGCGGCTCACCGTGGGCGGCCGCGGTGTCCTGCTTGTGCGGTGAGCCGTAGCCGATATGGCTGTCGACGATGATCAGGGTGGGACGGTCCTTCTCTTCCCTGAACTCCTGGAAAGCGCGGGTCAGGAGCTCGAGGTCGTTCGCGTCGCCGACCCTCGTGACGTTCCAGCGGTAGCCCATGAAGCGGGCTGCGATGTCGTCCTCGTAGGTGATCTCCGTGTGCCCGTCGATCGTGATGTGGTTGTTGTCGTAGATCCAGCACAGGTTGTCCAGGCGCTGGTGCCCGGCGATCGAGGCGGCCTCGCTCGAGACCCCCTCCATCATGTCGCCGTCTCCCGCGATCGCGTAGACGTCGAAGTCGTACAGGTGGCTGCCGTAGCGCGCCCGGAGCCATTTGCCCGCGATCGCCATTCCGACGGTGGTCGCGATGCCCTGACCCAGCGGCCCGGTCGTCGTTTCCACCCCCGAGGTCAGGTGATACTCGGGGTGACCGGCGGCGTGGGAGTCGAGCTGGCGGAACGACTTGATGTCGTCGAGGCTCACCGACGGTTCGCCGAGGACCTCGTAGTCGGGGTCGACGGCCTCGACCTTCGCCAGGTGGAGCAGCGAGTAGAGCAGCATCGAGGCGTGGCCTGCCGACAGCACGAAGCGATCGCGGTTCGGCCAGATGGGGTCGGAGGGATCGAATCGCAGGAAGCGCTGCCAGAGCGTGTAGGCGACCGGAGCCATCGCCATCGGCGTCCCGGGATGACCCGAGTTGGCCTTCTGAATGGCGTCGATCGACAGCGTTCGGATCGTGTTGATGCAGAGCGTGTCGATGTCGGTCGCGACTGGCTGGGCGACGGTCGCCATCGCTTCGATCCTAGACCAACGAGGCCTTGGCCATATAGCGATGCCGTAACGGGCCGGACATGTTCCGGCGATCGCTTAGATTGCACGCCGTGCCCGCCGAGTCGCCGACCGATACCGAGAAGCGGGTAGCCGCCGAGGCGGCGGCCGAGTTTGTCGAGGACGGCATGGTTGTCGGCCTCGGAACCGGCTCCACGGTCGCCTTTTTGCTCCCCGCCTTGTCGGCGCGGGGGCTGCGGGTCAATTGCGTCGCCACGTCGGTCGCGACCGAGGTCGCGGCACGGCGACTCGGAATCGACGTCGGCCGGTTCGACGAGATCGATCGCCTCGACATCGCGATCGATGGGGCCGACCAGGTCACTCCCGACGGCTGGTTGATCAAGGGAGGCGGCGGCGCCCATTTCCGGGAGAAGATCGTGGCCGCGGCCGCCGACCGGTTCGTCGTGATCTCAGATTCGAGCAAGCCGGTGGACGTGCTGACGCCGCCGGTGCCGCTCGAGCTGGCGAAGTTCGGCCTGGCGGCCACGCTGCGCGAGATCGGCGAGGTCGACCTACGCGACGTGCCGGACAGCCCGGATGGTGGCCTGATCGCCGACTACCGCGGGTCGATCGAGGATCCAGTGGAGCTGTCGGCGTGGTTCATGTCCATCCCGGGCGTCGTCGAGCACGGGCTGTTTCCGCCACGCCTCGTGAGCGACGTCCTCGTCGGGCGCGGCGAGGCGGCCGAGCGGCTCGAGCTCGATCGGTAGCGTGGCGGAGCTCGCCGGCTGGCGGCTGTGGTGGACGAAGCGGCGCTGGTACGAGCGCAACCGCCGCCTGCGCCGCCGCTGGCGGATCAACCGGCACATGGCGCGGGCGGGCGCCTTCATCCGCTTCCCGGTGGAGGGCGAGGTGCTGGAGGCGCTGGACGAGGGGCGCCTCGTGATCGGCGAGGGGACCCTGCTCGAGCCGGGCTGCTGGCTGACCCTCTCACCCGAGGCCCGCATCCGCATCGGCGAGGGCTGCTTTCTCAACCGCAACGTGATGCTCGCGGCGTTCGACCGCATTGAGATCGGTGACCACGTCATGTTCGCCAACGGCTGCTTCGTCGGCGATGCGGCCCACCGCTTCGACGATCCCACCAAGCCGGTCACCTGGCAGGGGTTCACGTCGAAGGGCCCGGTGCGAATCGGCGCCAACTGCTGGTTCGGCGCGAACTGCGTGGTGACGAGCGGCGTCGAGATCGGCGAGCGCTGCGTCATCGGCGCGAACTCGGTGGTCCTCGACGATCTGCCCCCACGAGTGATCGCGGCAGGAAATCCGGCCAAGGTGATCCGAAACATCGAGTTCAAACGCAGTGGGGAGGAGGAAGTGGTTGATTAGCGATGTGCCTGACCGACATCGAGATCGCCGCGCTCATCGCGCGCGAGCGGGTGGCGCGGTTGTCGCGGCGATCGCCGTCACCGCCATCGCATTCGGCGGATGTGGGGGAGGGGGCGATGAGGGCGGCGGCGGAACCACCACCACATCCGCGGCTGCGCCGACCACGACCTCGTCTCAGAGCGCGACGACAAGCACCACCTCGACCACCAGCACGGGCAACGGGTCCGGCGACGGGCAAGTAGGGCAGACTCACACGACCATTCGTCAGGCCGTGGACGCTGTGCTGACCTCCGCTGACCCCGAGAAGGCGTGCGGCAGCCAGTATGTGACGGAGCATTACCTCGCGACGGCATACGGCGGCAAGCAGGGGTGCGTCCAAGCCCAGTCTTCGACGGCCACCGCGGACTCAGTGCATTTCGGCGAGGTGACCATGCGTGCGATTCTGGACGGCACAGCCCAGGTCCCGCGGGAGGCCACCGCGAAGGTGGTCCCTGACGGCGGTCTCTATGGGGGCGACCAGATCACTGTGTCTCTTGTCAGGGAGGACAGGAGCTGGAAGGTCGACAAGCTGAAGTCGAACGCCCCGGTCGGCCCATGATCCAGCCCCGCCAAAGGCGATCCGCGGCGCCTCTGACGCTTTATTGCCGCTATCCGGCAACAAGGAGTCAAATCGGCCGAGGTGCCGCTGGATGATGGGCGTGCGGCGCGGGACTTACTCCATCGTTGCCCGGGACCCGGGGACCGGGGAGCTCGGCGTCGCCGTTCAGTCCCACTGGTTCTCGGTCGGATCCGTCGTGTCCTGGGCCGAGCCGGGGGTCGGGGCGGTCGCGACGCAGTCGATTGCGGAGCCCGCCTACGGTCCGCGGTTGCTCGAGCGGCTTCGTGGCGGCCACGCTCCGGGGCAGGCCCTCGAGGAGCTCTTGGGTGCCGACGAGCAGGCTCGCTTCCGCCAGGTGGCGGTGGTCGATGGGAGTGGCGCGGTTGCGGTCCACACCGGCGAGGGCTGCATCCCATACGCCGGTCACATCGAAGGCGAGGACTTCAGCACCCAGGCGAACATGATGGCCGGCCCCGAGGTGTGGCCGGCGATGGCGGAGGCGTTCCGGACGGCGACCGGACCCCTCACGCGCCGGCTTCTCGCTGCCCTGGATGCCGGGGAGTCAGCCGGCGGGGACGTCCGGGGCCGGCAATCTGCCGCGCTCGTAGTGGTGCCGGCTGAGGGCGAGACGTGGCAGCGAACCGTGGAGCTTCGCGTCGAGGATCACGCGGATCCCCTGGGAGAGCTGCGGCGACTCCTGGACCTCTCCGATGCCTATGCCGTCGCCTCCGAAGGCGACGACCTCGTCGGCGACGGCCGCCATGCCGAAGCCGCCACGTGCTACCGGCGGGCTGCCGAGCTTGCGCCCGCGAACGACGAGCTCCTGTTCTGGGCCGGGCTCGCGATGGTTCAGGGCGGTGACCTCGACGGCGGCATGGAGCGTGTTCGCAGCGCGATCGATATGCACTCCGGCTGGCGTGACCTGCTCGAGCGCCTGGAGCCCGAGATCGCTCCCGCCGCCGCAGTTGTTCGCGGTGAGTTGGGAATCGAGAAGCAATGAGCGAGCGCCCCCGCCCGATCGGGATCAACCATGTGGCCCTGGAGGTGGGCGACATCGACGAGGCTCTCGCCTTCTACGGGCGGATCTTTGCGCTCGAGCGGGTCGACCACGAGCCCGGAATGGCCTTCATCGACATGGGCGACCAGTTCCTGGCCCTATCCGAGGGTGACCCCGGGGCGCCCGACCGGGCCCGCCACTTCGGCCTCGTCGTCGACGATAAGCCGGCCGTCCGGGCGGCGCTCAAAGAGGCCGGGGTGGAGGTTTCGCCCGGGAAGCGCCTCAACTTCCGCGATCCGTGGGGCAACCTCATCCAGGTCGTCGACTACCGGGACATCCAGTTCACGAAGGCGCCGGGCGTGCTCCGGGGTATGCGGTTGACCGAGCTGGAGAAGCGCCCCGAGGCCCTCGAGGAGCTGCGCGAGAAGGGTCTGGACGAGCCCGATTGATCGATGGCGCTCGTCGGCCGCAAACCGGGATTCGCGACCGCCGCCGATAGGCCATAAGCTCGCGTCCGGGTCATGGCCGCGGCGATCAAGATCGGGACGACCTTTGGCCGGGGTGCCGGAATCGGCTTGATAAAGCCAATCTCAGGCGCCGTGCGCCAGCGGTGCGCCAGAGAATGCGCCAGTCCCGGCGCTGCGGGCCGCCTCAGCGGCGCTCTCACGCTGCGCGGCAACGTAGCCGTCGAGTAGCCCTGCCGCTTCGGCCTCCGAGCCCGGCATCAGGTGGCCGTAGAGATCCAGCGTGATCGCGATTGTCGAGTGTCCCATGAACGTCGAGAGCGCCTTGGCGTTCACACCGGCGGCGATCATCAGCGAGGCGAATGTGTGGCGGCACTCGTACGGCGTGACGCGAGCGAGCCCGGCATCGCGCCAGGAGCGGTCGGCGCGGCGCTGCACCGCGGAGTGACCGAACGGCAAATTCGGCGTGCGCCCGAACGCGAACTCGCCGTCGCGGCGGCCACTCTCGATTAGGTGTTCGGCCAGGTAATCACGAAGGACTGCGGCGATTGGCACTCGCCGCCGCGCGGCGGCACTCTTCGGTTCGATCTCGCCCTGCTTCGCGTCCCAACCTTTCTCAACGCGGATCACGCCGCTCGCCAGGTCAATCGCGTTGACGCGCAGGGCTTGCAACTCGCCGAGCCGCAATCCGGCAAACATCGCCGTCGCCCACAGAGCGCGGTCCCGATTCGGGACTGCCACCAGCAGCGCCTCAGCTTCGGCAACACCGAGGGCGCGGTCCCGAGTGCTACGGACGGCGGGCAGCTTGATCCCGTCGCACGGGTTCACCGCCACGATCTCGGCATCGACTGCGCGGGTGAAGATCGCGCGCAACGGCAGGAAGGTCTTAGCGATCACGCTGGCGCTTGCACCCGCGGCGAGTAGCTCATCCGCCAGGTGTTGCAGGTCGGGCCGGCGCACATCGACTAGGCGGATCCCGCCGATCTCGTCCACGACGCGCAGGCGCATCGCCGTTTCGTAGGCGCGCAGCGCCGATGGCTTGTACGAGTCGGCGCTGGCGTTGCGGACGATCCCGGCCAGCGCACCCGCGTACCACTCGGCCCACGCCTCGCGAACGGTGGTCGGTGACGGTGCGCGCAGTGCACCGCGATGGGCGGCGGTTTGTGCTTCCGCCCGCCATGCCTTCGCGGCGGCGAGGGTTGGGAAGGTGCGGCGGAGCTTTCGCTCCTCACGCTTCAGGTAGACGCTCGCCTCGTACGACGAGCCGCGCTTGCGGATTCCAGTGGCCATGTTCTTCTCCTCAGTCGGAGGCAGTCGGACGCCACCAAGGATAGAGCCAGCCACGATCAGGCCCGACCGGACGGAGAAGTTGTCCGACTGCCCCGCTGCCGGCCGGGCCGCGGCGAGTCTAGTGCTCGGCTCGCGTTGCTATCGAGCCATCGCTCGACCTCGGCGACCGCTACCACGCGCTTCCGACCACGCCGGATCCAGCGCAGCTCGGGGGCGACGTGCTCGCGAAAGTGGTCCTCGGACATGTCGAGCGCGGCGGCCGCGCGCGCCGGGCTCAATGCCAGCGGTGGGATCGACGCTCTCGGGGATCGGGCGCTCATCCCCGGATTCCTTTTTCGACCCGAGCACTGGCGCCGGTTCTGGGGTCGGTTTTCCACCTTCGGGAATTGCACCGATCACAGGCCGGGACGAGGTTCTCCGGGGTGTTACGGGCGCGATCATGGTCGAGGTGGTCGGCGTGCATATTTCGGCCCCACGCAATCCCACACCCGCACCAGTGGCAGCGGTGTGGACCTTCGCCGATCGCGTCGTACAGCACCATCCGGTGCTCGGCGACCCAGCCGGTGGGGCGGGCGACTGGGTGACCGCTCGCCTTGACCTCGACGTAACCTCGCCGGTGGACCTTGCGGGATCCTTCGGGGAGCGGCGGGCGGCCATCAGCTCGGCCCCGGGTCCGCCGGTGGCGGCGCCATTGGGTCGACGTCTATGTCGGCGAAGGGGTCCTCGGGGGCGCCTGCTGTATCCGTCACATCCGTCACATCCGTCACATCCGCTTGGCTCTGCGGTGCCGTTGTGACGGATGTGACGCTTGTGACGCTTTCTGAGCGGGGCGGTAGGTACCTGGCGAACGCATCCTCGAACTGGTCCACGCGGTAGCCCTTGGCCGTCTCCTCGCCGACGCGGACCGACCGGGGCCGGATCCGGAAGGGACGCAGCATCGTGGACACGTCCCGTGACGTGATCCCATCGCCCCGGTGACGGTCGC
>DATFON010000242.1:0-2520 GCA_035265465.1 Solirubrobacterales bacterium
TCGAGGATCGCCGCGTTGGTCACGGCCTCCCGCTACCCATCTGCGGGCCTAATTCCCAGCGAGTGGCGTTTTATTGACCCTATGGGTGCATAAAGCGCCACTCGTCCCCCTGACCGTTGGTCGATGGCACCCAAGGGGCGATGGCTTGTCCTGGTGGCTGCGCCGGTTCTCGTCGCCGGCGGGATCGGGGCCGCGACGGCCGAGACCGGACCTTGAGCTGGGCCGCGCTCCTGGGCCTCGTGCCCTCGACCGTCGACGGTCCAGTCGTGCGTCACTGACATCCTCGGGACACCTAGCCCGCGTTTAGCCCCGGCCCGTCCTTCGTACGTGCCCCGACCTCACGACGTCAAGGCCCAGATGTTCCGCAGCAACCGCTGCACCCTGCCGGGCGGCGGCGAGTACTTCTTCCCGGACAACAACGGATGGGAGGCGGATGGCACGGGACGCCGACAGCTGATCGTCTGCGCTGGCGGCAACGCCGGCCACGGGAGCAACGAGGTCTGGGGGCGGTTCATGATCCTGCGTTTCGGCGGCTTTCCCGCCGAGTGGAAGGGCAGCGACATCGCGGTTCGGCGTAGCGTCCTATTCCACTCGATTGACGCTTTCTTGCCGCTATGCGGCAATAAGGCGTCAAAAAGGGCCTGGGCTCGGCGTGTCGGGATTCGGCGTGCTACCCCTGCTCCACCAGCGGCGTGCCGCCCGCCACGACGTTCACGAATCCCTCCAGGTGGCGCGTGGTCCAGCACTCGAACGCCGCCGTCGTGTGGCGCTCGTACGCCGCCATCACCGAGTCGCCGTAGTTCCAGTACAGGCGCGGCTCCGGGTTCAGCCAGAAGGTGCGGCCGGCGCGCTGCGTGATCTGGGCGAAGACCTCGGCGTGGGGCTCGCGACCGTTGGTACGCGCGTCGCCGAGCACGATCACCGTCGACCGCGGACCGAGGTCGTCGACGATCTCCTCCAGAAACTCGAGCCACACGCGTCCGTAGTCCGTGTAGCCGGAGACATCGGCGACACCGCCCTCGCGGCTGATGCGCTCCGAGATCGAGCGGAAGTCGCGCTCGCGCTCGAAGACGTCGGTCACCTCCGAGATCCGTTCGATGAAGACGAAGCTCCGCAGCTTTCGGAAGGAGTCGTGCAGGGCGTGCAGCACGGATAGGAAGAACATGCTCGCCGAGGTGACCGACGTGGAGACGTCGCACAGCACATAGATCTCGGGTCGCCGCGGGTGCTTGGGCCGGTACTTGAGCTTCAGCGGGACGCCCCCGGTGTCGAGTGAGGCCCGCATGGTCCGCCTCATGTCGACCGCGGCGCCACGGCGACGACCGCGCTGCTCGTGCCCCAGGGTCGCCAGTCGCCGTTTGAGCTGGGCCACGGCGCGGTGGACGGCCGCGAGATCCTGGGACGGACTCGTGGGAAGGGCCCGATCGAGTTCGGCCAGCGGGCGCGAGGGCGGGAGCTTCTCGGTGCGCTCGATCAGAGCGCGCTCGAGCTCGCGGCGCAGGTGGCGCTCGAACCGGTTGATCTGCTCGCGGTCGAGCTCCACGTCGCTGCCCTCGGCTCCCCGCCCCTGCGACTGGAGTCCGAGCGTGCGACGTATGCGCTGCACGTCCACGCCGATGACCCCCGAGCCCTCGCCGCGACGGCCGAACGCCGCGATGGCGAGCCGTGCGAGGTCGCGCATCTCGCCGTCGCGACCGTCGGCGATCGCCTGCCGCACCGCCTCGCGAATCTCGCCGAGATCGAAGTTGTCGCCACCCTCGTAGCGCCGATCCTCGCCGATGCCCCGCTCTAGAGCCTCGGACTCCGCCGCGCGGAAGAAGAAGCGATCGAACAGGAGCTCGAAGACCCGCCGATCCTCCTGCGACTTCGCGACCGTCGCCGCGAGCGCCTCTCTGAAGTCGTCTTCGCGTGTCCACGGGACCGTCTCCAGCGCGGCGAACGCGTCCAGGAGCTCTGAGGTGCCGATCGCCACCCCCTCGCTTCGAAGCTCTTCGCAGAACGAGACGAGGCGTGGTGCGAGCCCGGGAGGAAGCGAGCTCATCCCGTCGCTTCGGCGCCGAGCCCCTGGACGCCGCCCAGCTTCATCCCGACTCGCTCGGCCACCAGATCCATGTCGGTGCGGTGCTTGACGATGATGCTCATCGTGCGCTCGAACAGCGAGGCGTCGATGTCGTCGGCGCCAAGCAGAAGCAGGGCGCGCGCCCAGTCGATCGACTCCGCGATCGACGGCGGCTTCTTCAGGTCGAGCTGGCGGATCATGTGCACCACCTCGACGAGGCGCAGCGCCAGGCGCTCGTCGAGCTCCGGCGCGTGCAGGCGGACGATCTCCATCTCGCGCTCGACCTCCGGATAGTCGAGCCACAGGTACAGGCACCGGCGCTTCAGCGCCTCGGTGAGCTCGCGGGAGTTGTTCGACGTGAGCATCACGATCGGATGGGTGCGGGCCTCGATCACCCCGAGCTCGGGAATCGAGATCTGGAAGTCCGACAGGACCTCGAGCAGCATCGCCTCGAACTCCTG
>DATFON010000243.1:0-7720 GCA_035265465.1 Solirubrobacterales bacterium
CGGCTCAGGCGTCGGCTCCGGCGTGGGATCGGGAAGCGGCTCGGGGGTCAGCGGCGGCTCGGGCTCCGGGACCGTGACCGGTCCCGGGTTCACCTCGCTCCCCGGATTGCCGGAGAGCCGGCCCTGCAGGTCGGCGAGCGCCCTCTGAACCTCGTCCAGGCGCCGCCGTGCATCTGCCTCGGCGTCGGCGCGGATCCGCTTGGCCTCCGCGCGAAACCTTTCCGCCTCCGCGCGCACCTGCTTCGCCTGCGCCTCGGCCTCGCCGAGGATCTCATCGGCCTGTCGCTGTGCCTCGTCGATCGCCTCGCGTACGTTCTGCGCGACCTGGTCGACGAGCTTCTGCGCATCCATGCCGGCGAGATTACCGCGAAGGACGCCTCGTCAGGTCGCGGACGCCGTGGTCTGCACCTAGTCGCCCTTCAGATACGGCTTCTGCGCCGCAAGCTCCATAAGCGCTCGCTCGAGGTCCTCGTCGTTCATCGCTTCATCGAGCGGTGCCAGGCGTGCCGCGTGGCCCGGCTCGCGGAAGCCCATCCACCCTGCGATCTCAGCCGCGCGATCCTCGCGCCACCGCCTCAGGATCTGCCGGGCGTCATGCCGCGCCTGCTCGCCTCCCGTCGCCCCTGCGCCCGACAGCGCAACGCGAAGCTCCGCCACGACATCCGCCAGGTCCTTGGACGCCGCGCTCATGCCCGTGAGCACCTCCGTGTGGCTACGCAGATGCCTTCCATATTCGTCGACGACGCCGACCAGCTCGCCCATGGTCTCCCGTATCTCCCCGATCTCCGTCTCGAGATCGTCGCGCTCCTCAACCTCGTTCTCGGCGAGCTCATCGCCCCCGTCCAACGGGCCGTCCGCCCCCTCGAACGGGCCCCCGAGGTCGCCGTACCCACCATCGTCGTAGACGGGTGGCTGTATGGCCCGCGGCAACGCGGGAGGGGCCCTGGTCCCACCACCGTCGTCGGCTGCGATTTGCTGCGCGACGTCCTGGACCTCCTGGCGAAGGCTGGCCAGCGTGCCCAGCTCGGCCTTCTCGAGCTCGAGCTGCTCTCGTCTGAGCTCGAAGTACGGAAGGAGGACGAAGAGGATGATCCCCAGGGCCATCCAGAGCAGGCCCAACGGGCTCGTGAAGAAACCCAGGATCTGCCCGGCGCTGGGAACCTTGCCGACCATGTGCGCGCCGACGTCGTCCCGCGAAACGGTGAAGGGATCGCGCCGGTCGCGCGCGTCGCCCTTCGTGTAGACCTGGCCGCCCGGCGAGATCCTCACGATGCGGTGAAGAAGGGTCTCCGGATAGTTGAGCCGGTCCTGGATGTCCTGGGGCGGGTGAACCTCGACGACGTCGCCGACCTGCGCGGGCCGATCCAGACGCTGCATGATCGCGACGTCCCCGGGGTCGATGGTGGGCTCCATCGAGCCTGTCTGCACCTCGAGAAGGGGCGGCCAGGTGCGCAGCAGCGCCAAGGTGACCACAAGCGCCAGAGCCAGCACGCCGAGCCCGATCTTGATCGCGAGCCACATCTTCTCCCGAGTAGTGCGCGGGACGCGCTCGACCTCGGAGGAGTCCCTCATCGGCGGCTGACCAGCGGGAGCGACATTCGCGCCATTCATCACCTGTCCTTTACGTCTGGTCCTTGTCGCAGCGACATCGAGGTCGCCACTGTCAGGGCATCCGGTTGAGTGCGGCGACAAACGTGGGATAGATGCCGGGCGGGAAGTCGGTGCTCGAACTGATACGACGGATGAACGTACCCGCGGGGTCCTTGCCTGCGCCCGTGTAGTCCACGACGCCGATGCAATATCGCTCGCTCCCGGGCAGGCCGGTGGTGGCCCCACCCATGCCCGAGAAGGTGACCTGGGCGTCGTTCGTATCCATTACGAACACTCGGTAGTTGCTGGTAGCGGTGTCTGTGAGGTCGGAGATCGTGCAGGCGTTGTCCCCACCCTCGGCGGCGATGCGAACCTGAAGTTGCAGGTCGGAGAATCCCACTGGCGAGTTCGTGAGATAGACACCGACGAAATAGTTGTTGCCTCCCGGCTCACCGGTGAGATTGGCCTCGTACATGACCGCGCTGTTCACCGAGCCGTTGCGCCCGCTCCAGTTCCAGGTCAGGTCGGGGGTGGGATTCGTGATCAGGCCGTTCAGCCCACTGGTGTCCTGCTTGTCCCCGGGGGCATCGTTGATGGGAGACGCGTTGCCGGTCGTCCCCGTCTCCCCTCCGGTGGTCGCGAATCCCGTCGCGTAGATCGTTCCCAGTGACAGTCCGAGAAGCAGGACCGTGGCGAATCCGGCCAGGCGCCGGCGGAATCGCCGCCGGCGCCCGCGCTCCATCCGCGCCCCGTACAGGGTCACCTCCGCCGCCGGCTGCTTCGCCGATGCGGGCCTCGGAGTCGTTTCCTGACGTTCCACTGGCTCTGGCCGGTCGAGCCGAACCCGTGCGAGCTAGGGCATCTCGTTCAGCGTGGCGACGAACGTCGGGTACGTACCGCTGAAGGATCCGCCGGTTGTCACCTTCCGAATGAAGGTGCCAGCCGTGTCCTTGCCCGAGTTCGCGTAATTCGTCACGCCGATGCAATAGGTGCTGCCTCCGGGCAACCCGGTGGTCACGCCGCCCATCCCGGAGAACGTGACCTGGGCGTCATCGTTGTCGAACACCATTACGCGCTGATTCGCGCTGGTAGCGCCGGTGAGGTCCGAGCCGCCGGCGTTGCAGCTGTTGCCGGTGCCGATGTCCGCAATTCGGAACTGGAGCTGCAGGTCGGAGAATCCCGACGGCGTGTTGGTGAGGTAGACGCCCGAGAAATAGTCGTTGCCAGATGCCAGCGCGTCGAGATCGAGCTGATAGAGCGCCGCGCTGCTCACCGACCCCCAGCGTCCGCCCCAGTTCCACGTGAGGTCATTGCTCGGCTGGGTGATCAGGCTCGCCAGCGCGCTGTTGTCCTCGTTGGCTTCGGGATCGTTGGTATTCGCGCCGGGAGCACTAGTCGTACCGGTGGCTCCACCGGTATCCGCGAATCCGGTCGCGTAGACCGTCCCGAGAGCCGCGCCAACGACGAGCAGGGCCCCCCAGATGCCGAGCCGACGCCGGATCCGTCTGCGACGACGCTCTTCAATTATGCGCGGATCCGCGGGATCGCAACCCGGTGCGACCATCGGGTCAGTCATTTCTTCGGCCTCCTTGCCTTGCGAGGCTGGTCACGATAACAGCACGCAAGGCCAAACGAGTATCGGATATTTGTCCAGATCGGCCACCATTACTTCAGGGGCCCACCCTTCTATCGGCGGTCAGAAAACAAACTTGAGCGATCTTCCCGCGACGCGATCGCTTCCTCGGAGGCCCAGACGACTCCGGCTGGGCAGTCGAGCCCGAAAGCCCGTCTCACGCCCGCAGGGCGTCCAGATCGGCCCGCAGCTCCTTCAGCTCGTCGCGGATCCGCGCGGCCTCCTCGAAGCGCAGCTCGTCCGCCGCCGCCAACATCTCCTCCTCGAGCTCGACGATCAGCTTCTCGAGCTCGGCCGGCGTGCGGATCACCTCGCCGTCGCGCTGCGCCCGCCGGCGGCGGGCCGGAGCGGCGCGGGACTCCATGGCGAGGAAGTCGCTGATGTCGGAGATGCCCTTCTGGACGGTCTCGGGCGTGATGCCGTGCTCGCGGTTGTAGGCGAGCTGGATCGCGCGGCGGCGATCCGTCTCGCTGATCGCGGCGCGCATCGCCTCGGTCTCGCGATCGGCGTACATCAGCACCCGGCCGCGAACGTTGCGGGCCGCCCGACCGATCGTCTGGATCAGGCTGGTCTCGCCGCGCAGGAACCCCTCCTTGTCCGCGTCCAGGATCCCGACCAGCGAGACCTCGGGCAGGTCGAGCCCCTCCCGCAGCAGATTCACGCCGACGAGGACGTCGTATTCCCCGAGTCGCAGGTCGCGCACGATCTGGATGCGCTCGAGAGTGTCGATTTCGGAGTGGAGGTACCGGACCCGGAAGCCGTGCTCCAGCAGGTAGGTGGTCAGGTCCTCGGCCATCTTCTTGGTGAGCGTGGTCACGAGGGTGCGCTCGCCGACCTCCACCCGCCTCCGAACCTCGTTCATGAGGTCGTCGATCTGGTTGCGGGTTTCGCGGACCTGAACCTCCGGGTCGACGATTCCCGTCGGCCGGACGATCTGCTCGACCACACGTGCGGCGGAGGCATGCTCGAATTCGCCGGGCGTCGCCGAAACCATCACCATTTGGCCGATCCGGCTGAGGAACTCCTCGAAGCGAAGCGGTCGGTTGTCCAGCGCCGAGGGCAGGCGGAAGCCGTGATCGACCAGTGTCTGCTTTCGGGACCGGTCGCCCTCATACATCCCGCCCAGCTGCGGGACTGTCTGGTGGGACTCGTCGACGAAGACGACGAAGTCGTCCGGGAAGTAGTCGATGAGCGTGTGCGGCGGGCTCCCCTCGGCGCGCCCGTCGATGATCCGCGAGTAGTTCTCGATCCCAGGTGCGAAGCCCAGCTCCTTCAGGAGCTCGACGTCGTACTCGGTCCGCTGGCGCAGCCGGTGAGCCTCGAGGAGCTTTCCCCGCTCCTCGAACCATGAGACGCGCTCTTCGAGCTCGTGCTTGATCTCGGCGACCGAGCGCTCGATCGTCTCCTCCTTGGTGACGTAGTGGGTCGCCGGCCACACCGCCACGTGGTCGACCTCGTCGAGCACCTCCCCGGTGAGCGGATCGAAGTGCTGGATGGACTCGACCTCGTCGCCGAAGAGCGCGATCCGGTAGGCGGTCTCGGCATAGGCCGGGAAGACCTCCAGGATCTCCCCCTTCACCCTGAAGGTGCCGCGCGTGAGATTCGTGTCGTTGCGCCCGTACTGCATGCCGATCAGCTTGCGGAACAGCTCGTCGCGGTCGATCCACTCCCCCACCTTGAACAGCTGCATCTGCTCGCGGTAGAGCTCCGGCGAGCCGATCCCGTAGATGCACGAGACCGATGCGACGATGACCACGTCCCGGCGCGCGAGCAGCGCGGCCGTCGCCGAGTGGCGCAGCCGGTCAATCTCGTCGTTGATCGAGGAGTCCTTCTCGATATAGAGGTCCTGCGCCGGGACGTAGGCCTCAGGCTGGTAGTAGTCGTAGTAGCTGACGAAGTACTCGACGGCGTTCTCCGGGAAGAACTCCCGGAACTCGTTGCAGAGCTGTGCCGCAAGGGTCTTGTTGTGCGCGATCACGAGCGCCGGTCGCTGCACCGCCTGAATGACCCCGGCCATCGTGAACGTCTTGCCCGTCCCGGTCGCGCCCAGGAGCGTGAGGAATCGCTCCTCCGCGCCGAGCCCCTCGGCGAGGGAGGTGATCGCCTTCGGCTGGTCTGCCGTGGGGGTGTAGGCGGGATTCAGCTGAAACTGCGACACACGAAGCACGATAGCCGCGCGAGATGCCGACCCCGGCTGGACGAGTCCGGCTAAAGGTCCGCATCCCGCATACCGATGCGGATTGGGAGGGATTCATGCCGCTCGCCCGATCGATCAAGTGGCGTATCGACACTCTGCGGCTGAGCCTCGGGGATGCACGGGACGAGCGCACGGCGATGGCGGCCACCCTGTTCCTGCTGTTCGGCTCGGGAACAGTACGAGCTGCTCGTGCGGATGGATAATGGCGACGGCGAGCTCCTCCCGCCGCATGCCTTCCTGCCCAGCGCCGAGCGCTCCGGCATGGTCCGGGAGATCGACATGTGGGTCACGCGGCAGGCGATTCGTCTCATCGACGAGCAGCGGCGTGCTGGGCGAGAGCTGCGCCTCGAGGTGAACCTCTCCGGTCGCACGCTGGGTGATCCGAGCCTCCCCCGCGCGATCCAGACCGAGCCGCAAAAGGTGCCGATTGACCCGGGGAACCTCATCTTCGAGGTGACCGAGACGACGGCCGTCCTGAACATGGACGAGGCCGGAGAATTCGCCTCCCAGCTCACGAACATGGGCTGCCGCTTCGCCCTCGACGACTTCGGGGCCGGATTCGGCTCGTTCTACTACCTGAAGTACCTGCCGCTCGAGTTTCTGAAGATCGATGGCGACTTCATCGGCGATCTCGCATCCAACGCGGGGCCCAACCGCGGGATCGTCGGCCCACCGAGAGTCGATCTATTCGGCTATAGGCCGAATAACTCGACTCTCGAGCTCCTCGCTGCGCCGTCTCAAGAGCCGCTGACGGCCTCGATCCAATCCCAGGGCTGGCCGCAGAGCTGGTCGGCCCGGCTCGCGGGAAAGTACGAGATTCTGGTGTCGGCGGCGTCCTGATCGGTGAGCGCAAGCGGTCCGATGGGCTCGGCGACACCGCCGCTCGCGGGATGCAGGTCGGCGCCGTGGACCGTGATCGAGATCGTGTGCGCCCCGGCGCTCAGATTCGTCACGCCCATGGGCACGTACTCGCCAAAGTTGTTGAGGTCCTGCCGCACGGAGCTCACCACTTCGCCGTCCACCGACAGGTCGACCTGTGGGCGCACCGACCCGCCGAGGTAGACGGCGTAGTCGGCGGATCGCGGGACGCGAACCTGGGTGGTCAGCGTGCCGGGGGTCCGTGGTAGCAGCGCGAACTCGTACTGCGACGAGTCCCACGCGGCCGGATGCTCGGTCTGGACCAGCGGGATCACCACCACCGGGTCCCGGCTCACGGCCGCCAGGGTGCCGCCCGGTCCGGCCTGGCGAGCCAGATGCTGAACGTCTGAGCACTTTGGGACGCTCGCCGGGTCCGTCTCGGTGCCGAGCCCCAGGTGGTCGATGACGAACCCGGTCGAGTCGGCCGGCCGCTGCCAGACGGCGTAGTACTCGCCCTGATAGATGAGACGGTAAGGCGACGGGGGTCGGCTGCCACCGGGTCCCCGGCGCAGCACGAGCGTCCGGTACGTGAGGATCGCCCCGAGCTGGAACTTGTCGACGTCCGCGGTCATTCCCTTGCGCAACCCGTGCCCCGTTAGGAGCGGGACCTTGCGGCGCCGAAGCTCCGACGCCCCTTCGGGTGCGGCCTCGCGCAGGAAGTGCCGCACGCCGTAGGGCTGGTACTCGGTCATGAGCGTCGGACCGGTGTCACCAATCACGCCCGCGATCGTCTCCAGCTCGGCGAGCTGGGCCCGAGGCGCCAGGCTGACGTCGCGATAGGCGAGCGCGTTGGACCACAGGACCCCCACCGCGAGCACCGCCACCAAGACGCCTCCCTCCACGTGGCGCCCGCGGGCGAACAGCGCCACGCCACCCGCTGCGGCAACGAGCGGAATCGCCGGCGAGGCTGTCGCGAGAGCCTTGCCCCCGACCCAGGGAGAGCCGATGACGTAGATCACCAGCGAGGCGATGATCGCCGCCCCCAGGTACATCACCAGCGCCCAGGAGCGTGCCCTGACGGCCAGCACGAGCCCGATCAGGGCGGCGACCGCAACGACGGCGATCAGGACGTACGTGGTCGTCAGCTCGTTCGGATCGAGGCGGAAGTCTCCGGTGGGCCAGACCCCGAACAGCTGGAAGCCGTTGAGCGCGTGATACAGGTTGCCGATAGCCATCTCGCTGGTGAGCGGCGAGGAGGTGGGCGGCAACAGGCCTCCGGGAATGATCACGGGCAGGCACATGACCGCTGTGGCCGCCGCGAAGATGCCGGCCCGGATCATCGCCGCCGCCCAGCCGAGGTAACGAACGAACAGCACCAGCACCGCCACGAGTATTGGGGCAAGCCACACCGCCCCGCCGCCGCTCAGGACCGCGATCAGCGC
>DATFON010000244.1:0-8204 GCA_035265465.1 Solirubrobacterales bacterium
TACCTGATCGTCCGCTGATGCCTGGCGTCGCGTCAGCTAGCGTCATGCTCGCTGATGCAGTCGATTGCAGGACTGATCCGCCGGCTTCGATCGGCAGGCGGGGATCTCCGAGCGGGGGCCTCTCGGCCTCGCGAATCCGCCGCTGAGCACGGCGCACGCATCTCGCGGGCGCTGGTCGGCGGGGTCGTCTTCGCGGTCGCTGTCGCCTCGTTCGCGCGCGTGCCGCTGTTGCCGGACATCGGTGCCACCCTCTCGTTGTCGGACGGGGATCTCGGCTTGCTCACCGCAGCGTTCGGCCTTGGGCGCCTGCTCACCGACCTGCCCGCCGGTCGGATCGCGTCATCGGTCTCGCCGCGCCGTGGCCTCGCGGGCGCCGGGATCGCGCTCGCCGTCGCCTGCGCGCTGTTCGCGACCGCCGGCTCGTTCGCCCAGGCGCTTGTCGCCTCGGCGCTGATCGGCTGCGCCTCGGCGCTCACCAACACCGCCGGCATGTACGCGTTCGCGACCGCCGCCGGCGCCGATCGCCGGGGGGCGAACATGGCGCTGTACTCGAGCGCGCTGATGTCGGGGCAGACGGTCGGCCCGGCGGCCGGCGGTGCGCTGGCCGCGCTCGCCGGGTGGAGAGGCGCCATGGGCGCCGCGGCCGCGGTCGGGGTGGCGGTGGCCGCTGGGTTGCTCGGTCGCTCGCGGATCGCCGCGTCGCGCGGCTCGCTCGGCCCGGCGCCGAGCGTCGATCGGGCCGCCGTTGCCGAGTCCGGCGGTGACGATCCGCCCCTCGGTCGCGAGCCGTCCGCCTACCCGGAGGGAGCGGTCGCCCGGCCGCCTCGGTGGGAGCTTGCGGCCTTGGCTGCCGCCCCGTTCACGGTGTTCTTCGTGATCGGTGGCGTGTCGCAGACACTCGTCCCGCTGATCGGCGGTCGTCAGCTTGGCCTCTCGGCGACGACCATCGGCCTCGCGCTGGCGCTCGGCGGCGCGATGCGCTTCCCCGGCGCCTGGGTGGCGGGGTTGAGCTCGGATCGATATTCACGCAAGGTGGTGTTGGTCCCGACGCTCTTCATCCTCGCGCTCGGCGCCGGGGTGCTCGCTCTCGATGCGGGCACGGTGGGGTGGATCACGGCAATCGTCGTGCTCGCACTTGGATCGTCCGCGATCTCCGTTGCCGCGGCGGCGCTCGCGGACCGTGTCCCGCGGGATCGGCTCGGCCATCAGCTGGGCATCTTTCGCCTCACCGGGGACGCCGGGCTGCTGGCCGGGCCGATTCTCGCGGGCTTCCTGTACGAGGCATCGGGAGCCGGCCTCGCCGCCGGGGTTACGGCCGCGATCGCCGTCGTCGCTGCGCTGGCCGCTCTGCGCTTGATCGAGTAGACGACTACCCGCGCTGAACGCCCGCTCGGACATCGGGATTGCAGCGCGATGTGCGGCTATCGGATGCGTTGACACCCCGGCGTTCGATGGCTACGATCGCCTCGGCAAACGTTTGCATGCCCGCCGGCGACGATTCGTCCCGAGATTGACCAAGGAGGCCGCGGATGGCACCGAACAGCACCGATGGCGGCCGCGTCACGCTCAGGGAGGTCGCCGATGTCGCCGGCGTTCACCCGGGGACCGCCTCGCGTGCCCTGAACGCACAGACGCGCGCGCTTGTCAACGAGGAGACCGCGGAGCGGGTGCTTCGGGCGGCTGACGAGCTCGGCTACCGGCCGAATCCGATCGCGCGCGGCCTGAAGACGAACCGCTCCTACACGGTCGGGGTGCTGATCCCGGATCTGATGAATCCACTCTTCCCGCCGATCGTGCGGGGGATCCAGGACCGGCTGGAGGAGGCCGGATACACGCCGCTGATCGCCAACACCGAGAACGACCCGGAGCGCGAACGAATCGACTTCGAGCGCCTGCGAGCACGCCAGGTGGACGGGTTCATCACCGCCACCGCGCGGCGCGACGAGGACCTGCTGATCCAGGTCGCCGCGATCGGAACGCCCGTCGTGCTCGTCAACCGCCGTCTCGACCAGGCGCTGCTCCCGGCCGTGGTCGGCGACGATCGGGCCGGGGTGCGGCTCGCGATCGAGCACCTGGCCGACCTGGGTCACAGGCGGATCGCCTACCTGGCGGGCCCCCAGCAGGTTTCGACCGGCTATCTCCGTTACGAGGGCTTCCTCGAGGCGATGCGCGATCGCGGGCTCGAGCCTGACCCGGAGCTGATCCGGTTCGGCGACGCCTTCACCGAGGCCGAGGGCATGCGCCTGTGCAGCGAGCTGCTCGACGGCGGCGCGGTGCTGACGGCGATCGCCGCCGGCAACGACCTGGTGGCGCTCGGCTGCTATGACGTCTTCGAGGAGCGGGGGATCCGCTGCCCGGATGAGATCTCGGTGGTGGGCTTCAACGACATGCCGTTCGCCGGTCGCTTCGATCCGCCGCTGACCACGATCCGCATCCCGCACTACGAGATCGGGGCGCGCGCGGCGGAGCTTCTGATCGAGCTTCAGGGCGACACGGAGGCGCCCCCGCCGCAGATCCAGCTTCCTCCGGAGCTCGTCGTTCGCTCCTCGACCGCGCCGCCGGCGACCGCCTGACGGGGCTCGACGGGAGTGGCACTTGACACCTCGGCGGCCGATCAGTTAGGCTGCAGTCGTTTGCGGCAAACGTTTGCATGATCGCCGAACTGGAGAGACCTGGAGAGGTATTGGCTGTCAGAGGCGTTCGTCTGTCGGGACCCCGAGTCCGGAGTTGACGGGCGAGCCCAGAACACGGGGGTGAGTGCGAGATGAGTGGACCAACGTCGAGGCTTGCGACCAGGGCGCTGGGTGCTCTCCTTGCATTCGCGGCCATTGTCGGGCTCGCAGCAGGCTGCGGAGGCGGCGGCGATAGCGACGACAGCAGCGAGCCGATCAAGATCGGCATCTCGCTCCCGCTGACCGGCGAATTCTCGCAGCCGGGGACGGCGGCGAAGCAGGGCTACCAGGTTTGGGCAGACACGGTCAACTCCGAGGATGGCCTGCTCGGGCGCCAGGTCGAACTCGACATCAAGGACGACGCGAGCGACCAGAACACGGTCGTAGCCGACTACAACGCGTTGATCAGCCGCGACCAGGTCGACCTCCTGATGGGAACCTTCTCGTCGCTGCTCAACCTGCCGGCGTCGGCGGTGGCGGAACGCAACCAAATGCTCTACGTCGAGCCCGCCGGCGGCGCGCCGGAGATGTTCACGCGCGGGTTCCAGTACCTGTTCTTCGCCCAGCAGGCGACGGCCGATCACCAGGGTGATCTCTTCGTCGACTACATCCTCGACCTGCCCGAGAAGGACCGTCCACAGACGGCGGCATACCCGTCGATCGACGACCCGTTCGCCATCCCGGTGATCGACTCGATCAAGCAGAAGCTCGAGGACGCCGGGATCAAGACGGTCTATGAGGACATCTACCCGCCCAGCACCTCGAACTTCGATTCAATCGCGAGCGCAGTCAAGTCCGCCGATCCGGATCTGATCGCCCACGGCGCCGTGTTCGACGACGGCATCGGGTTCATCCGGGCGCTCAGCAAGGTGGGCTTCCAGCCGCGTTACTTCTTCGAGACGAGCGCACCGTCGGGCGCCGAGCAGTTCTCGAACGGCGTCGGGATCAAGAACACCGAGGCGATCTTCTACGCAGTCAGCCATACCCCGGAGGCGAAGACCCCGGGTAACGAGGACTTCGTCGCCGCCTTCGATGAGAAGTTCGGCGGCCTGCCGGCGGAGGACGCGGCGGACGCATTCGCAGTCGGCCAGGTGCTGCAGACGGCGGTCGAAGAGGTGGGCAGCATCGACGACCAGGCCGCCCTGGCGGACTACCTGCGCAACAACCAGGTCGAAACCATCCTCGGGCCACTGGAGTGGGATGACACCGGCGCGCCCCAGGGACAGTTCCTGATCGGCCAATGGCAGGACGGCAAAGCGGAGGTCATCCTCCCGGAGGAGGCCGCGACGACCGACACCATAATCGACCGGCGGCCCGGCTCGGACTAGGCGCCGGGATGGCTGCGACCCGCCAGGGAGGGTCGGGCACCCCGCGCGGGTCGGGGCAGTCAGGATCTGAGGCGGAGGCCCCGAGATGACGGAGTTGATCCAGACGATCGCCTTCGGACTCCTCGTCGGAGGCGTCTACGCGCTACTGGCCTCCGGCCTGACGCTGATCTTCGGCGTCATGAACGTGATCAACATCGCCCACGGCGCCTTTCTGATCCTGGCCGCGTTCCTCACCTTCACGCTCTGGTCCGCGCTCGGGATCGATCCCCTGGCGGCGATCGTGATCACGACTCCGGCGATGCTCGCGTTCGGCTGGCTGGTCTACGTGCTCACCGTGCGACCGATCCGCCGGGCGCCCCCGTCGTCCTCGGTGCTGCTCACCTTCGGGCTCGCACTCGTGCTCGAGGCGATGATGGGGCTGATCTGGGGGAACCAGTCCCACGCCGCCCGCCCGTCGTACTTCACGGAGTCGTTCCACATCTCGGGGATCGTGCTGCCGAAGGGGCAGGTGTACGCCTGCGCGCTGGCGGCGGTGGTGCTCGCCTGCCTGTGGTTGTTTCTCGCCCGCAGCTGGACCGGGCGCGCGATCAGGGCCGCGGCGGTGAACCCCTCGGGCGCCGAGCTCGTCGGGATCGACATCGTGCGCGTCTCGGCGCTCACCTTCGCGATCGGCGTCGGGACGGTCGGCGCCGGAGGGGCGCTGGTCTCGGTGCTCTACCCGTTCCTGCCCGGCTCGCATTACATCTGGATCGCGCGCCTGCTCGGGATCATCGTGCTCGGCGGGATGGGTAGCCTCCGCGGCGCGCTGATCGGCGCGCTGCTGCTCGGACTCGCCGAGACGTTCACCCAGACCTACGTCTCCGCGCAATGGGCGACCGCGGTCCCGTACGCGGTCATCTTCATCGTCCTGCTCGTGCGTCCGCACGGGATCGTCGGCATGCGGCTACGGGAGGACGTGGCCGCGTGAGGCTGGCGGCGGCGGCACGCGGCGCGATCCCCGCCGAGCTGGGCGAACTCGCGTCGCCGCGGTGGATCGGCCGGGCGCTGCTCGTGATCGGCGGGGCGATCGTGCTCACCTATCCGCTGATCTCCGACGACCTCTTCTACCAGAACCTGATCATCCTCTCGCTGCTGTTCGCGATCGGGGCGGTCGGGCTCAACGTGATCATGGGTTGGGGCGGATACATCTCGCTCGGTCAGAGCGCCTTCATCGGGCTCGGCGCGTACACGGTCGGAATCCTGGCCACGCGGCTGGGAGGCTCGCCGTTCGTCTGGTTGCCGGCGGCGGGGTTGGTCGCGGCGATGTTCGCGCTCGTGCTCGGCGCTGTCGCCACCCGCCTGCGCGGCCACTCGTTCGTGATCGCCACGATCGCGGCGTTGTTCCTGCTCCAGATCGTCGCGACCAACTGGCGTGGGTTCACCCACGGCACGACCGGGATCACCCTGCCGATCCCGCAGTGGGACGTCGCCTACCAGAACTGGCCCTTCTACTACTCACTGCTCGGCCTGCTCGTGCTCGCGCTGCTCGTCTCCTGGCGGATCCGCAAGACGAAGTTCGGCACCGGGCTGGTCGCGATCCGTGAGGACGAGGACAAGGCCGCGACGGTCGGCATCGACACCCCGGTCTACAAGTCGCTGGGCTTCGCTCTCTCGGCAGTCTTCCTCGGCATGGCGGGCGGGGTCTACGGCTACTACCTGACCTTCCTCGACCCGAACGGGATGTTCGACATCGTCCTCAGCGTTCAGATCGTGCTTGCCGTGATCCTTGGCGGTCGGGGGACGATCTGGGGGCCGGTCCTTGGCGCCTTCCTGATCGAGGGGATCAACGAGCTGGCGAATCAGCAACTGGGCGGCGGCAACTCGCGCCTGTTGATCTTCGGCGGCCTGCTGGCGCTCTCGATCCTGTTGCTGCCGAAGGGCATCATCCCCTCGATCGAGGATCTCTGGAAGCGGCGCCGCACCGAGGGCGCCGCGGCGCTGGTCGGGGCGCGACTGAACGGCGCTCCGGCACATGCCGGCGACGGCGGCGCGTCGCCGGCACCGCGAACCGGCTCCCCCTTGCTCGAGGTCAGGGGACTGCAGAAGCGGTTCGGCGGCGTGCACGCGGTCGATGGATTGTCGTTCGCGGTCGAGGAGGGCTCGATCACGGCGCTGATCGGCCCGAACGGCTCGGGAAAGACGACCGCCTTCAACCTGATCGGGGGGACGATGTCCGCCGACGGCGGCGAGGTGTGGCTCGACGGGCGCCGGATCGATCGACTGCCTCCCTGGCGGCGCGCCTACCTCGGCCTCGGGCGAACGTTCCAGATCACGCGCCTGTTCGGGCAGATGACGGTGCTCGAGAACGTCGTCTCCCCGCTCCGCAGCTTCTCCGTCGCGCAGCTCAACGCCGGTGCGATGAGCGGCCCGGAGGCGAGTCGGGCGGAGGAGCTGCTCGAGTTCGTCGGCATGCGCGAGTTTCGCGACCAGCGCGCCGCCGAGCTCTCGTTCGGCCAGCAGAAGCTGGTCGAGTTTGCGCAGGTGCTGATGCTCGACCCGAAGCTGATCATGCTCGACGAGCCGGGCGGCGGCATCAATCCGACCCTGGTGGCCCGGATAGCGGAGATGATTCGCGACCTCAACCGGCGGGGGACGACGTTCCTGATCGTCGAGCACAACCTGCCGCTGGTTCTCACCTTGTGCGATCCGGTGCTGGTGCTCGCGAGCGGCAGATGCATCTCGAGCGGGACGCCGGGCAAGATCCAGAAGGATCCGCTGGTCCTCGACGCCTATCTGGGCGAGGACTTCAAGCTCGAGAAACCGGTGGGGGCGCACTGATGGCATCCCGAACGCTGAGCCTCGACAGCGTGATCGCCGGCTACGGCTACGGAGATGTGCTCAAGGGCGTCGACCTCGAGGTCGAACGGGGCTCGGTCACCTGCATCGTCGGTCCGAACGGGGCGGGCAAGTCGACGGTCCTGCGAGCGATCAGCGGCTTGTTGCGGCCGCGCCAGGGAACGATCAGGTTCGAGGGTGCGGACGTCTGTGGCGTCGCACCGGCGGAGATCCTCGCCCGCGGGATCGCCCAGGTGCCGCAGTCGAACGGCATCTTCCCCAACCTCAGCGTGCGCGAGAACGTGCTCATCGGCGCCTACATCCTGCGCCGCGATCGAAATCTCGTCCAGCGTCGCTTTGGCACGGTCGCCGAGCTCTTCCCCATCGTCGGCGAACGTGGTGGGGAGAAGGCCGGGAACCTCTCCGGCGGACAGCGGCGGACGGTCGAGTTCGCACGGTCGCTGATGCTCGACCCCAGCCTGGTGATGCTCGACGAGCCCTCGGTGGGCCTCGATCCGAAGGCGCTTCGGGTGATTGCCCAGGCGATAGAGCAGATGAGCTCGGCAGGCAAGACGTTGCTGATCATCGAGCAGAACGTTCGCTTCGGCCTGCGGATGTCGACCCACGGGGTGGTGATGGAGAGCGGCCGCGTGCTCATGCACGACCGTGCCGACACGGTCCTCAACAACCCGGAGATGGCCGACCTGTTCTTCGGCGGCACGGTCACTGCGGCTCCGCGACGTGCGACGACCCCGGCGTGAGCGGGGCGTTATGGGCGAGCATCTCAGGCGCCGGGTTCGGTCTCTTCCAGGCCTTCAACAGCCGCGCGGTCCGCGACCTCGACAGCATCTACGTCTCCACCTTCCTGCAGTTGTTGGTCGCCGCCGGCGTTCTGCTCGCGGCCTCGCTGGCGACGGAGGACCTCGATGCGCTCGGGGATGCGACAGCGTGGGGCATCGTCGCGTTCGCGCTCGCCGGGATGATCCACTTCTTCGCCGGCTGGACCACCCTCAACCTGAGCCAGGCGCGGATCGGCGCGGCGCGGACCGCCCCGCTGCTCGCGACGACCCCGCTGTTCGGGCTCGCCTTCGGCATCGCCCTCGCAAGCCAGGTGCCGGGCTGGCTGGCGGTGGCGGGGATCGCGCTGACGATCGCCGGCGCCTACATGGTCACCGACCCCGGCGGCAGCGAGCGCCCGCGCCTGCACGATTCAGTCTTCGGGTTCGCCACGGCCTGCGCATGGTCGGCGAGTGCGATCTTCACGCTCGAGGGCCTCGACAGCCTCGACTCGCCGCTGCTCGGGGTCACGATCGGGATGCTCTCGGCGGCGCTCGCCTATGGGGCGCTGCTGGCGATCGCCCGCATGCCGCTGCGGGTTCGCGAGCAGGCG
>DATFON010000245.1:0-10337 GCA_035265465.1 Solirubrobacterales bacterium
GGTGAGTAGCCGGGGGGCGCGTGAACGATGCCCCGCCGCTGAGTCCCCTCAAATCCTCCCACCAGGCCGACGGGCACGCCCCGGCCGGGAGCGGCGCGCTCCGAGGCCACGTGGTCCGCTCCACTGTTCGCAATCGAGCTCCCGATCACCACGGCGAGGATCGCAGTAAGCAGCACCCAGGCCAACACCCCGGGACGAAAAACCGGCCCGGGCTGCATCTGAGGGGCGCGCCCGGTATAGGAAGTCGGGAGGCTGCTCCGTTCGTGGATCTGGGAATGAGTATTCACGGACCATTTCCTGGCGGCACATCCGTGACTCGGGTTCCCCCATCCCTGTGACCGACCGAGCGCGAGGCAGTCGGGGTACCCTGAGTAGAACGGAGATGGCGGTCGTTGTCCAATACCGCCTGGGAATGGGCGATAGCCCGCGGCGCCCGGGTCAGTCGCCTATGACGCGGCCGCCTCCGCGACTGCCCAGGGCTCGGCACCGGTCCCGCCGCAATTGATTAGTCCTCCTGGTGGATGACGAGCGTCGGCACGTGCGCGTGATAGTGCACGTATGCGCCGACGCTGCCGAACAGGCTGGTTGCGACGCGCCCTCGTCCTCGCGAGCCCACCGACTCCCGCACCAGCTTGTCCATCTCGTCTCGGGCCTCGCGCTCCAAGGCGCCGACGTCGACGCCGCCGCGATAGGCGAAACTCGGCACCCCCTGTGCGACGGCGATGATCGTCATGCGAGAGTTAAGTGCCTCCGCCAGCTCGGCAGCGGTCTGGAGCGCGCGACCAGCGGTCTCCGAGCCATCGATCGCGACCAGGATGTTCCGGAACACGGGTCCGATGATCCTCCGATGGACCGCTAGGGTGGCGCCGCAGCGGGGATGAGCTACATCGACAACACCTGGGTCGCGTACGCGTTCGACGAACCGGCCCCTCGGGACGGCATCGAGCGGTCCCTGAACCGCGTCAGGGCTCACTACGGGGAGCTCTACGCCGAGCCGCTTCAAGATCGCTCACACGTATCGCCCACGGTCGGCATGGCCCTGTGGCGCCGCGACGATCCGCGCCTTCGGTGGGCGCCCTGGATCGAGGACGGTGGCACGGTCGTCGCATCGACCAACGCGGTGGCGGGCTGGGAGACGGTCACCGGGCACGTGGATGTCGCCCAGGCGCCACTCGAATTGGGACGGGCGCTCGCAGCCGATCCCGAGCGCTTGGCCGAGCTGACCCCACCGTTCGTCATCGCCGTCCTGAACTCGGAACGCGAGCGACTTCTCATCGTCAACGACTTCCTCGCGACCGCCCGCCTCTACGAAATGCGGACGCCGTCCGGAAGGGTGTGGTCGAATCGATTGGGGGCGCTCCCTCTGTTCGCCGGAGGCGAGCCCGGGCTCGATCCAGAGGGTTGGGCGATCCACGCCGCGGCGGGCTGGTTCCTGGGGACGACTACGCCGCTTCGCGGCGCCGTCAAGGTCCGCCCCGGATCCGCGATCACGGTCGAGGGATCTCCAACCGGCGCGAGGATCCGCCACGACGAGACGGACGCGGTCCGCCGGCTGGTTGCGCCGCGAAGGACGTCGCTGAGCAAGCAGGCCGCGGCCGCCGCCGACCAGTCGGTCGCGCTCTCGCGCTCCATCGGCTCGATCTGGAGCGTCGGTCCGACGATCAACCTCTCGGGAGGCCGGGATTCGCGTATCTCCGCCGCCGGCGCAATCGCCGCCGGGCTCGACGCGAAGTTCCGCACCATGGACATCGAGCCTGGCGAGGTGGAGGCCGCCAGGGAGCTTCTCGCGGCCGCCCCGGGCTCGATCGAGCTCGGCGTCATGACGATGGACCGGGGAGAGCCCGACGATTCGCTGGCGGAACGGATCGGCGGCACGCACCTCGTCCACGACGGCCTCGCCAATCCGATGGGCGGGCAGAGCTCGCTCGACCTGCCACAGCAGGGATTCGTGGCGCCGCTCGTGACCGGACACGGGGGCGAGCTGGGTCATGCGTTCTATTACGACGCCGCCAGGCTGCGCCGCGAGCTACGACCGGGGACGCGGAAGCGGCTCATCAGGCGGCTGGAGCGCTCCGGTCGCCAGCGGCACAACTCGGCGCGCGAGGACGCGTACGCCCTCTACCTGGCCGAGGTGGAGCGGACGCTCGACGAGGGCCGCGCGCACGGGGTCAGGGGAGCCAGCCTGCTCGATTACTACTACCTGGCGGAACGCCTTCCCCATCGAGCCGGCCTCGGGTCGCGCAACGATCGCTACTCGGCCTGCGTCACGCCCGCCTTCGTCCGCGGCTCCTTCGACCTCAGCCCACGCCAGCGCACCCGGGCAATGCTCCACAGGGCGGTTCTCCAGGAGCTGATGCCCGTCTGGAACGAGATCCCCTTCTTTCACGGCGGCGGCGGGCGGATGCGCCCGATGAAGCGGGCCCGGATCTGGGAACGACCACGGCACTCCCAGGACATGGAGGAGATGCTGGCCAGCCCGGAGCTGTGGAGCGATGCGTTCGATCCTGAGCGTATTCGGGCCATGTGGCGCCAGGCAAAGGCCGGAGAGGGCCATTCGCACTACGAGGCGGCCTTCATGCGCATCGCCTGGCGGGTCTGCTTCGTCGAGCACGCCCGCCTGCTGACTAGGGAGCTCGACCCGGGTAGGGTTTGAGGTGCCAGCCGGACCCACTCGTCCACGAACCGCCCGAAGTGCCTGCCACGAGCAAGGAAGCGATCCTCGACCAGCGCCTCATCAAGGCGCTCGGTCATCCCGTGCGCATGCGCGCGCTCCAGGTCCTGAACACGCGCGTCGCCAGCCCGAGCGAGCTCGCCAAGGAGCTCGACGAGCCCCTTGGCAACGTCGCCTACCACGTCAAGATCCTCGAGGAGAACGACGCGATCGAGTTGGTTAGGACGGCGCCCGTGCGAGGGGCGCTCGAGCACTTCTACCGCGCGACGATCCGCCCCTGGTTCGAGGACGACAGCTGGGCGCGGCTTCCCCTCTCCGTGCGCCGTGAGCTCTTCAACGACATCCTCCAGGACGTTTGGGGCGAGGTGGTCGCCTCTGCGGAGGAGCATGGGCTTGACGACCCGAAGACACACATCACCCGGACCTGGCTCGACCTCGACGACCAGGCGTACGACGAGCTCGTCGATCTCCTGAACTCGGTCGTCGACCGGGCGCTCGAGCTCCACGCTGAGGCCGCGCCCCGGTTGGACAAGCTGCCACCCGAGGAGCGCGACCTTCATGCCACGGCGCTCATGATCATGCACGTCCACCGCGCGCCGGGCGGCCCGGCGTCGCGTCGCGGCCGTCTCGAGGGCGAGGATCGCCCCCAGCCCAAGGAGCCCGAGTAGTCCCCTTCAGACTGGGCGTTATCGTCGCCGGACCTCGGGTAACCGCGCGACGATGCGTTTCTTCTACGGCGCCGCGCACGAGCAGTTCCCGCCCGAGGACCTTTTGCGCCAGGCCGTCGAGGCAGCGGATGCAGGCTTCGACGGCATCGGGTGCAGCGACCACCTGCAGCCCTGGTGGGAGCCCGGGGAATCGGGCCAGGCGTGGGTATGGCTGGGAGCCGTGGGCCAGGCGACCGACGACGTCGCGATCGGGACGGCGGTCACGCCACCCGGTCCGAGATACCACCCCGCGCTGATCGCGCAGGCCTGGACGACGCTGGAGCGACTGTTTCCGGGCCGGCCGTTCCTGGGGTTCGGCTCGGGCGAGTCCCTGAACGAGTCTCCCCTGGGCGAGGAATGGCCGACGGTCTCCGATCAGGTCGACCGGATGGAGGAGGCCCTGGAGATCATCAATGGGCTGTTCGCAGGGGAGCGCCTGACCCGTGAGGGCCGGTTCTTCAAGACCGACGGCGCGTACCTGCACACAACCGCCGACCGCCGACCGCCCATCTACGTATCGGCGTTCGGGTCGCGCGCCGCCGGCGTGGCGGCTCGTCACGGCGACGGCCTGTGGACGTTGGCCGATCCCGAAACCGCTCCCGGCGTCATCGACACCTACCGCTCCGCGTGCGACGACGCGGGCAAGAAGCCTGGCGAGGTCGTGCTTCAGATCCAGTTCTCCTGGGCCGATGACGACAGCGCCGCGCTGGAGGGCGCGCGGGTCTGGAAGGGGGCGCAGCCGGACGAGTTCTACACCGACGACTGGCACGACCCACGGGCCATGTACGAGCACGGCGAGAAGCAGGTGAGCGATGAGCAGTTCAAAGAGGCGCTGATCATTTCGTCCGATCCGGAGGTGCACGCTGACCGCATTCGCGAGGCCGAGAAGCTCGGCGCCACCACGATGGCGCTCATGAACTGTTCGGGAGTCGACCCCCACGCCGCGATCGATGTCTACGCCAAGGACGTCTTGCCGGCCCTGAAGTCCGTCCGCGCCTAGGCCGACCGCAGCCGGGACTCGACCGCGCCCAGGAACGCCGCGACTTCCTCCGGGTCGAGCGACACTGGCTCCGCCCGGGCCCGGCAGGCCCTGGTCACCAGGTTCGGTGGAGCCAGGCCGCGACCGACTGCCCAGCGGCCCGCCGCCGGCTTCGACGACCAGCACCCCTCATCCGCGAATCGCAGCGCCCGGCACGCGTTCAGGACCGCGTCGCCGGGCTCCACCGGGTGATCCCGGTGCCAGCGGACCGATTCCGCCACGACGGGCGCAAGCGCCGCCAGCGGGATGGGGGCGAAGACCTCGTTGGCAGGCGGTCCCAAAAGCGCGATCCCGGCCTGCGCCAGGACGCTGCGATCGATGGCGAACCAGTGAGCGCCCGCGTCGCGCGACGCGCCATTCGACTGCACCAACAGCGGCGTGTCGCCGCCCGTGTTCAGGTTCAGCTCGAAGTCCGCGCCGGCCGACCCCGAGCGCGCCGTGTCCAGCCGGTAGACCACCAGCTCGAGGCACCGGGCCGGACAGGGCAGCGATTCGTGCCGCAATCGCGCGACCGCCGCCTTTCCGAGCTCTGGCGAAAGCGACTCGCGGACGACGACGGCCACATCGAGGTCGCTGCGGCCCGGCAGGTAATCGCCGAGCGCCCACGAGCCGCCGGCGTAGACCCCGATCAAGCTCGGATCCAGGATCGCTCGGAGCCGCTCGCATGCGTTCGCCAGGTAGCCGGATTCCGCGTCGGCGTCGGCCCGGGTTTGCATGGGATCTGACAGGGTAGGAGACGGCCAGTCGACCCTCAGGAGGAGGAGAGATAGGCAGCTCGCGGCCCAGGCTACGCATGGTCGGTCTCGCCGCGATTGCGTGCTTGGCCGTTGTAGCGACGGGATGCGGTGACTCCGGTGGGGGAGGCCCCGTCACCCTCAACTGGTTCGTGGCGACTCAGCCCGGCGGGACCATCCAGAAGGTCGCGAAGCAGTGCAGCGACGCGTCGAAGGGGCGCTACAGGATCGACGTTCAGCTCCTTCCCACCGACGCCAGCCAGCAGCGCGAGCAGCTCGTCCGCCGGCTCGCCGCGAAGGACTCGACCGTGGATCTGATCGGCATGGACGTCATCTGGACGGCGGAGTTCGCGAACGCCGAGTGGATCGCGCCGTTCCCGGACTCCACCGCCAACGAAGTGACCAAGGACGTGTTCCCGAGCGTCGTCAAGACGGCGTCCTTCGAAGGCAAGGTCTACGGCGCGCCCTTCAACTCGAACACCCAGTTGCTGTGGTACCGCAAGGACCTCGTCAAGAAGGCGCCCAAGACCTGGGATCAGATGATCAGCGAGGCGGAGAAGCTGGCGTCCCAGGGCAAGCCGCACTACATCCAGGTCCAGGCGAACAAGTACGAGGGCTTCACCGTCTGGGCGAACGCGCTGATCGATTCGGCGGGCGGGAGCATCCTCGCGGCGCCGACGACCGTCTCGCTTCCCGAGAAGCCCACCGAGGACGCCCTGACCGTGATGGGGACCCTTGCCGCATCTCCGGCGGCGGCTCCGAACATCTCGACCTCCGACGAGGACACGGCGCGGCTGGGGTTCGAGGACGGGAGCTCGGCGTTCATGGTCAATTACACGTTCGCCTACGCGAGCGCGGAGGCCAACGCGCCCGATGTGTTCAAGAACATGGGCTTCGCGAGGTTTCCGGGGGTTGTGGCGGGCAAGCCGAGCCAGCCGCCCCTCGGCGGGTTCAACATCGGCGTCGGGGCCTACTCAGAGCACCAGGACCTGGCATTCGACGCGGCCGCGTGCATCGGCGGCGACAAGAGCGAGCTGACGGCGACCGAGCTCGACGGCCTCCCTCCGAGCCGCGAGGACCTGTACACGCACAAGGTCGTGACCAAGGCGTACCCGGGCTTCGCCCCGCTGGTCAAGAAATCGATCGATGCCGCCGGACCGCGGCCCCTGACCCCCGCCTATCAGGACGTGAGCCTGGCGATCCAGGACACCCTTCAACCTCCCGACAGGATCGACCCGACCGACGTGACCTCGCTCTACGACGACCTGAAGTCGAAGCTCGAGGACGCGGTGAAGGGGGAGGGACTCTTTTGAGCACGATGGCCGGTCGGCTCCGGCTCGGCGGACGGCGCGGCGGCGTCAGTGACCGCCGCCGCGAGGAGCGCCGGCTCGGCTGGATGCTGTGCGCGCCTGCCGTGATCGCGATGCTGCTGGTCACGGCCTATCCGATCGGTTACGCGTTCGTCCTCTCGTTGCAGCACATCGATCTGCGGTTCCCGGACCAGGGCGGCTGGGTCGGCCTCAATAACTATGGGACGGTCCTGACGTCGTCGCTGTGGTGGACGGACGTCTTCAACACCGTGTTCATCACCGTCGTGTCGGTGGCGATCGAGCTCACAATTGGCATGACGCTCGCGCTGGTCATGCACCGGGCGATCTTCGGCCGTGGCCTGGTGCGCACCTCGGTGCTGATCCCATACGGCATCGTCACCGTGGTCGCGGCGTTCGCGTGGTTCTTCGCCTTCGATCCGAGCAGCGGATTCGTCAACCACCTGCCCCTGATCGCGGACGACAAGGCCTGGTTCGGCGATCGATGGAGCGCGATCGCGGTGATCATCATGGCCGAGGTCTGGAAGACGACGCCGTTCATGGCGCTCCTGCTGTTAGCCGGGCTGACCACGATCGACGCCGGGCTCTACGAGGCGGCGAAGGTGGATGGGGCCAACGCCGTTCAGCGCTTCTTCCGGATCACCCTGCCGCTGATGAAGCCGGCGATTCTGGTCGCCCTGCTGTTCAGGACCCTCGATGCGTTCCGCATCTTCGACAGCATCTTCATCATGACCCGGGGAGCTCAGAACACCGAATCGGTGTCGATCCTGGGCTACAACCAGATCATCTCGCGCACCAACCTCGGGCTGGGCTCGGCGGTCTCGGTGCTGATCTTCATCGCGGTGGTGTTGATCGCATTCGCCTTCGTGCGATTGCTCGGCGTCCGCATGGCGGAGGGAAGGCCCGGTACCTAGATGAGACGAGGCACGAGGGAGTACGCCACATGGAGCGCCGGGATAGTGCTCGTCTTGATCTTCGCCCTGCTTCCGGTGGTGTGGATCATCTCGCTGTCGCTGAAGACGCCGAAGACGGTGGGCGACGGCCGATTTCTGCCGGCCGGGGGCGAGTGGACGCTCAAGAACTACAAGGTCCTGTTCGAGGGCGGGTTCGACAACAGCCCGTTCATCCACCCGCTCATCAACTCGATCGCCATCGCGCTGATCGCCACCACGATCGCGATCGTCCTCGCCGCATTCGCCGCCTACGCGATCGCCCGGCTCAACTTCCCCGGGAAGAGCATCATCCTCGGCGGCGCGCTGGCGATCGCGATGTTCCCCGCGATCTCGACGATCGGCCCGCTGTTCGACATGTGGCGATCGATCGGCCTATATGACACCTACCCGGGGCTGATCATCCCCTACCTGACCTTCTCACTGCCGCTCGCGATCTACACGCTGGTCGCCTTCTACCGCGAGATCCCCTGGGACCTCGAGCAGGCGGCGCAGGTGGACGGGGCGACGCCGTTCCAGGCGTTCCGGAAGGTGATCCTGCCGCTTGCTGCTCCGGGGACATTCACGGCCGCGATCCTCGTCTTCATCTTCGCCTGGAACGACTTCCTGTTCGCGATCACGCTGACGTCATCCAACGACGCTCGCACCGTGCCGGCCGCGCTGGCGTTCTTCACCGGCGAGTCGCAGTTCACCCAGCCCACCGGGAACATCGCCGCGGCCGCGGTCATCGTGACGGTGCCGATCATCATCTTCGTATTGTTCTTCCAGCGCCGCATCGTGGCCGGGCTGACCGCGGGCGCGGTGAAGGGGTAAAGGAGGAGAAAGAGCGAATGTCCGAGATCGTCCTCGACAAGATCACCAAGCGGTTTCCCGACGGCTACGAGGCCGTGCGGGGCATGGACCTCGATGTCAACGACGGGGAGTTCATGATCCTCGTCGGGCCGTCGGGATGCGGAAAGTCGACGGCCCTGCGGATGATCGCGGGCCTCGAGGACATCACCGAGGGCGAGCTGCGAATCGGCGAACAGGTGGTCAACCAGATCGCCCCGAAGGATCGCGACATCGCGATGGTGTTCCAGAACTACGCGCTCTATCCGCACATGACGGTCCGGGAGAACATGGCCTTCCCGCTCAAGCTCGCGGGGGCTCCCAAGGAGGAGATCGACAGCAAGGTGCAGGAGGCCGCCAACATCCTGGATCTCACTGAGCATCTCGACCGCAAGCCGGCGAACCTCTCCGGCGGCCAGCGCCAGCGCGTCGCGATGGGCCGGGCGATCGTGCGGGATCCGAAGGCCTTCCTGATGGACGAGCCGCTCTCGAACCTCGACGCGAAACTGCGCGTGCAGATGCGCACCGAGGTCTCGCGCATCCAGTCGCGGCTGGGCACTACCACCGTCTACGTCACTCACGATCAGACCGAGGCGATGACACTCGGCGACCGCGTCGCCGTGATGCGAACCGGAGTTCTCCAGCAGGTGGGATCGCCCGCCGAGCTCTACGACAATCCAACCAACCTCTTCGTCGCCGGGTTCATCGGCTCGCCGGCGATGAACTTCATGCCCGCCAGGCTCGACGGGGACACCGTGCACCTGCCGATGTGCGATGCTCGCCTGACAGGCGACGCGCAGCAGCGCGCCGCCAATGCCCAGAGCGGCCAAACGCTCATCGCCGGCATCAGGCCCGAGAGCTTCGAGGATGCGTCACTCGTGGCCGGCGACGTTCGCGATCACGGTGCGACGTTCAAGACGAAGATCGACCTCGTGGAGTCGATGGGGGCGGAGCAGTACGCCTACTTCCAGGTGGAGGAGGCGGAGGTGGATTCCGAGGAGCTCCGCGAGCTGGAGGAGGACGCCGGCGTGGCGGAGGTCCCGGGCGCGGGCGTCGGGCAGGTCGTCGCGCGACTCGACGCCGCGAGCCAGGTGAGCCGCGGGACGGAAACGGAGCTGTGGCTCGATTCGAGCAAGCTCCACTTCTTCGATCCCGAGAGCGGCCGCAACCTCGCGGACGCCTGACGGCAGCGCCTGACGGCTCCGCCTACCGCAGCTCCTTGCGGAGGCGGTGGACCATCGTGTCCTCGTCTCCCGACGGGCGGCGCAGGGAGTCGCGCAGTCGTTCGACCACGTCGTCGCTCCACTCATGGGTGCGCAGCAGCAGGTAGCGCAGGCCCGCGACGCGCATGTAGGCCTCGGCCTCGGTCCCCGAGCCGATCAGGTCGGCGTCGCGCAGCATCTCGACGACCGGCGAGTACTCGTCACGGAACCATCCCTCGGCGACGGCCTCGCGGGTCATGAACTCGCCCAGATCCTGCATGGCGCGAAAGCCCCAGGCCTCCACGCTCTCCGCCAGCTCGGCGTAGCGCCACTCGTCGGCGAGCTGGATCCGGGCGCGGAGCTCCCGCGGCAGCGGGACGCGCTCGAAGAACAGCCGCTCGTGGCTCTTCAGGGCGAGGTCGCGAAGCCGGGTCCGTTGCTCAGCACCTACGGCGGTGATCACCTCGGTGACGTAGGCCTCGATGCTGTCCAGGCCCATGGCCCGCGCGACCGACACACGATGGTGGCCGTCGCGCACGAAATGCAGGTCGCCGATCCTGTACACGTCGATGGGCGGCATCGATTGGCCGCGGCGGATGGCGGTCGCGATGCCCTCCCAACGGCGACGCACTCGCCGCGAGGTGGGGCGGAAGCGGCGATCGAAGTCGCGGGAGCGGTCCACGGTCCCGACGATCGAGTCGAGTGGGATGACCTGGAGCCCCCGCCGGCGCTCTCCGCGCCAGCCGAGCGCCTCGACCACCTCGTCGAACGGAAGGATGACGTTGACGTCGTCGGGCTCGCGGCGCAGCCTCCGTGCCAATCGCGACAGGGCCTGTCGCCGCCGGGCGCGGCTGAAGTCGCTCTGCGCGTCCTGGGTC
>DATFON010000246.1:0-23628 GCA_035265465.1 Solirubrobacterales bacterium
ATGACCCCGGCGACGCCGACGAGCTACCCGATCTTCAACACCCCGCCGGCACTCGCACAGGGCATCAAGGCAACCGGCTGGGACGTGTGCGACACGGCCTCCAACCACTCGCTCGATCAGGGTCAGTCAGGCATCGACGACACGGGCACGGCGCTCGACGATTCGGGGATCGAGCACACGGGCTCGTTTCCGTCGCAGAAGGCCCAGCGCCAGATCACGATGGTGGAGGTCCAGGGCGTCAAGGTGGCCTTTCTCGCCTACACGACCGACACGAACGGGATCCCGCTGCCGCATCCGTGGTCGGTCAACATCGCGAGCGCCGATCGGATCCTCGATGCCGCCAAGCAAGCGCACAAGATGGGCGCCGAGGCGGTGATCGTGAACGTTCACTGGGGCGGCGAGATCGTCGCCGAGTACCAGCCGGAGCCGAGCTCCGGCCAGATCGCTCTGGCGAAGAAGCTGACGGACTCGCCGTTGATCACGGCCGTCGTCGGCCAGGGGCCGCACGCGGTGCAGCCGATACAGCGGATCAACGACAAGTTCGTCGTCTTCAGCGAGGGCAACCTGATCTCCAACCAGAGCCCGGCCGCAGGGCTCCCGGCGGAGAGCCAGGACGGCATGGTCGTGCTGCTCGATTGCGTGACGGACGGCCATGGGACCCGCGTGACCGGAGTGCGCTATGTGCCGGTGTTCGTCAGCCAGCCGGACTACACGGTGCTGCCGGTCGGCTCCGCGCTCCAGAAGGGCCAGGGCGACTCGATCCTGCTCCGCGACTCCTACCAGCGCACCGTCAGCGTCGTGGGCAAGAGCAAGCGGATCGAGCCGATCCCCGAGAAGCTCCCCAGCGGATAAGCCCGGGGATGCCGATCTAGAGCCAGCGCTCGGCCTCGTCGGCGATCAGGCGGGCCAGCGCCAGCGACGAGGTGGCGGCCGGAGAGGGGGCATTGCGGACATGCACCGCCCGTTCGGTCCGGTGAACGACGAAGTCGTCGACCAGCGACCCGTCCCGGGCGAGCGCCTGGGCGCGGATGCCGGTGGGCCCGCGGAGCACGTCCGCCGCGCGCAGCTCGGGGACGAAGCGCCGCAACTCATCCACGAAGGCGCGCCGGCTCGCGGCGTTCCGCAGCTCGCGCGCCGCGGTTCGGCGAAAGCGGGCCGCCAGACGCCAGGTCCCAGGCCAGGCGAGGGACGACGCGAGATCGGATGGTCGCACTCGCCAGGGCCGGTAGGCGTCGCGTGCCCCCACCATGAGCGCCGACGGGCCGAGCAGCACCTCACCGTCGATCCTGCGCGTGAGGTGCATGCCCAGGAACGGCAGATCGGGGTCCGGCACCGGGTAGATGTTCGCTCGGACCAGCTCGCGCCGCTCCGGCCGGAGACGAAGGTAGGCGCCGCGGAACGGGACGATCCGGGGCGCCGCCGGCGCGCCGCACGCCACCGCAAGCCGGTCCGACCAAGCGCCGGCGCAGGTCACAACGGCCCGGGCCCGGGTCGCGCCTCGCGCGTGGCGCACCGATATCGAGGTCCCGTGGGGCTCCAGCGCGCTGACCGCGCAGCCGGTGGCCACGCTGCCGCCGCTGGCAGCCAGATCGCGAGCGAAGCTCGCCGCGACCTGGCCGAAGTCGACGACGCCGGTGGCCGGAGAATGGAGCGCGGCGATGCCGACTGCGTGCGGCTCGATCTCACGAATCTCCGTGCCTTCGATCCGGCTCAGGCCCGGGACCTGGTTCTGTTGCCCCCGGCGCTCGAGTTCGGCCAGGGAATCCAGCTCGTCCTCGGCCGTCGCGACGATCAGCTTGCCGGCGCGCTCGGTGCGGATCCCGCGTTCCTCGCAGTACTCGTAGAGGGCGCGGGCGCCGTTCACGCACAGGCTGGCCTTCAGCGAGCCCGGCCGGTAGTAGATGCCCGCGTGGATGACTCCACTGGTCCTGCCGGTCTGGTGCGCCGCGATGGTCCGCTCGCGTTCGACGACCGCGACCCGGATGCCGTCGCGCCGAAGGGCCAGCTCGCGTGCGGTCGCGAGCCCGACGATGCCGGCACCGACGACCACGACATCGCACTCGCGCGGAGGGTCGACGACGTCCAACATCTAATGCGGCGGCTTCGCCGCCTGACCTGCCTGGCTCGTCGCTAGACGCTCCTCGACTGACACAACTGCCGATGGTAGGCGAGCAATACGATCGAACCTATGAACGACACATGTCAGTGCCGGCGCCGTACGGCACCGGCCCAATGAAACCCATAAACAGCACATGTCGGTGCCGGCGCCGTACGGCACCGGCCCAACATCCCTGATGGCTCTCCCGCTGAAGCCCCCAGTTAAGCCCCAGCTCGCGCTCTCGCGAAAGCAGCTGCCGGAGGGTGAGGAGTGGGCCTACGAGCCGAAGTACGACGGCTTCAGGGCGGTGGTCTTCGCGGATGGCGATGACGTGTTCGTGCAGTCGCGAAACGGCCGGCCGCTGGGCCGCTACTTCCCCGAGCTTCGGTTCGGCGGCGGCCGCTACGTGCTGGACGGCGAGCTCGTGATCCTGGGCGACGACGGGGTGGAGGAGTTCGGCGCGTTGCAGAACCGGATCCACCCAGCGGAGTCGCGGATCACGATGCTGGCCGAGCAGACGCCGGCTCGCTTTCGCGCCTTCGACGTGCTCGCGGAGGGAAAGCGGAAGCTGCTCCGAGAGCCTTTCGAGCAACGCCGCGCCGCGCTCCGCGAGCTGGTGGAGGGCCTGGACGATCCCGGCTCGATCGAACTGACGCCGCTGGTCACTGCGGCGGATGAGGCACTCCCGCTGCTGGAATCGGGAGAGGGGGTCATCGCCAAGGATCTCAACGCGCCCTACCGGCCGGGAGAGCGCAAGGGGATGGTGAAGGTGAAGCGCCTTCGGACCCTCGACTGCGTCGTCGTGGGTTGGCGGCCGGGCAAGGAGGAGGGGACGGTCGGATCGCTGATCCTGGGCCTGTACGAGTCCGATGGCGAGCTTCGCGTCGTCGGTCATACGTCCAGCTTCAAGGCCAAGGAGAAACGGGAGCTGCAGGCGAAGCTCGCGCCGTACGAGACCGGAGAGCGCGGCTCGGCCGATCCCAGCCGCTGGGCGTCGGACCGAGACCTGGAATGGGTGTCGCTGCGGCCCGAGCTCGTCGTCGAGGTCAGCTTCGATCACGTGAGCGCGGGCCGCATCCGCCACGGCGCCAAGCTGCTTCGCTGGCGCGATGACAAGGAACCGCGCGACTGCACCTTCGATCAGCTGGGGTAGCACTCGCCAGCCGGCTGGACGAATATCGCTGACAGCTGGTCACCCGAGGGTTGACAGGCGGAAGAAGTGAGGGAAACTGGCACCGATACCGATCAAGGAGGAGAGGGAATGAGCCAGTCAATCGAAGGAGCATGGAAGCGCTACGCGGCGCTGGCGCTCGCGGGAGCGCTCGCCGTCGCAGGTCTGTGGCTGGCGGTGGGAGCCGGCGCCAAGGGCGGCAACAGCGTCCGCGCCGCTGGGTACCCGGTGACCTACCACTACGAGACGAAGATCGACAACGTCAAGTTCGGGAAGCTGCCCTCGACGCACTCGAGGAAGGTGCGGTTCACGTTCCACGTCAAGCCCGACCCGGGGTACCAGCTCACGTACATACACACGGAGTGCAAGCTCGATGGCAGGCACTACAAGAAGTGCGACTCCCCCAAGAAGTACAGGCATCTGGACAAGGGCAAGCACAGGTTCAAGGTGAAGGCCGTCTACGACGGCTGTACGACCGGGCCGACCTGTGACGCCTCGAAGCGCGACAAGTACGTCTGGAAGGTCAAGTAGAGACGGCGCCGGCTGGGCCGGCGCGTTCACGGAGCCATCCGCTCCCGCGCCGGACCGAGGTTGCGCTGCTCGGGGCGCTGGTCCTTCCGGTCGTCGTCGCCCTGATCGCCCATGGCGGGTTCTTCCCGCGCGGGCAGACCGCCTTCGCCCTCGCCGCCGCCGCGGCGTTCGTCGTCGCGGTCGCGCTCGCCGGATGGTCCACCGTCGCATTGCGGAGTCCCGCGGTCCTCGCGCTCGCCGGGCTCGCCGCGCTCTCGGCGCTGAGCGCGGCATGGACGGTCGCCTCCCCTGACGACGCCCTTCGGTGGGGGGCGGTCATCGCCGGCCTCACGCTCATCGCCGTAGCGGCCTCGGTCGCGAGCGCGAGAGTGGGCGTCGTGCCGATCGCGGGGGCGATCGCGCTGCTGGCCGCGGTGGCCGGAGTCATCGGCCTCTACGGGGCCGGCGCCCGAATCGAGCCGCTCGCCCAGCGGCTGGGTGGGCAGTGGAGCCCGGGCGGGCCGCTCGAGTACTCACCCGCGCTCGCCCTGATGCAGGTGTCCGCCCTTCCGTTGCTGTGGCTCGTCATGTCCCGCAGCCGCACCGACGGCAGTGCCTTGCTCGCTGCCGCCGGGGCTGCCGTGGCCGGATCCGTTCTGGCGTTGGCCGGCTCGCGCGTGCAGCTTGCGATCGCCGCCGCTGTGGTGGTCGCCTGCGTACTCGCGGCCGGCGCGGTTGGCCGGCGCAGATCCACGATCCTGGCCGCGGCGGCGCTCGCCGCCACGGCCGGCGGTGTGGCCGATGCGATCGCCGGTGGCTATTCCGAGCCCTACGTGACCGGTGGCGACGTACCGCGGCTCGGCGGCCTGGCGGCCGTGCTGATCGGTGCGGCCGTGCTCTGGCTCTTTCAGCGGCGCGCGCTGAGCGCGGCTCGTGGGAGTTCGCGGTCGGCGCGCGCCATCGCCGTTGTAGTCGTGACGGTCCCGCTTGCGGGCGCCCTGGTGGCCGCGGCGGTCACCCCCGACTCCGGCCCCCAGGCTGAGCCGGTGTCCGGGTTCGCCCACGGCCGGACGGAGCTGTGGCGCGCCGCGGTGGATACATCCGAGGACCGCCCACTCGAGGGCTCAGGGTCGCTTTCGTTCTACGTGGCTTCCGTCCGCTACCAGGATCCGCCGCCGGTTCGCTTCGCGCACAACATGCCACTCGAGAGCTGGGCCGAGCTCGGGGTGGGCGGCGCCGTTCTCGCGCTCATCCTGTACGGCGGATCCGCGGGCCTCGTCTGGTCTCGGCGCCGAACACTCGCCGCCTGGTTGCTGGGTCCGGCCATCCTGGGATTCCTGGTGGCCAATCTCTTCGATTGGCCCTGGCACGTGCCGGCATCGGGAGCGGTCTTCGCGCTCGCCCTCGGGGCCCTCGTGGGACAACGCGAACGCGGACTCAGATCTCGAGCCTAGAGATTCCTCACGAACCGGCTCACCTGCCGATCGTGGGCGTAGTCGGCCGCGCGCCATAACGCCAGGGCGCCCTCGTCCTCGGCACCGACCAGGGCCGTGATGCGGCGGGCCACAATCGCGCAGATGCTCCTCGCCGGCCCGGACGAGCGCGAGACCCACGCCGGAACGGGGCGCTCCTCGACCGCGACGGCGAGCCGGTACATGTTGCCGCGCCACCCGTCCCAGGCCGCGATCAGGGTCCCGATCACGCGGCCGGGCCTCTCGGAGATCAGCAGCGCTCTGTGGCCGAATAGCATCGTGCCCTTGGACCTCGAGACGATGACCTACGAGCGCGACGGTCGAGTCGCGCGCATCACCCTCGACCGGCCCGAGCGCGGCAACGGGATCACCCTCGAGATGCCACGAGAGCTCGCCGCCTGTGTCGAGCGGGCGAACCTGGACCCCGAGGTCCACGCGATCGCGCTGGCGGGCAACGGCTCCGGGTTCTGCGGCGGCTACGACCTGGTCGCGTCCGCCGAGGGGATGTCCGAGGGATTCGGCACCGAGGAGATTCCGGCCGGCTCACCGCTTGACCCAGGGGTGATGGCGGCCAACCACGATCCATCGCAGGTCTGGGATCCCGTGGTCGACTTCCAGATGATGTGGCGAAACGTGCGTGGCTTCATGAGCCTGTTCTGGTCCGAGAAGCCGGTCGTATGCAAAGTGCACGGCTTCTGCGTCGCGGGCGGGACGGATATGGCGCTGTGCTCCGACCTTCTCGTCGTGGCCGAGGACGCGAGGATCGGCTATCCGCCGGCGCGTGTCTGGGGGGTTCCGACCACGGCGTTGTGGGTGCACCGCCTGGGCCCGGCCCGCGCGAAGCGGCTGCTGCTCACGGGCGACTCGCTCACTGGGCGGCAGGCTGTGGACTGGGGCCTGGCAACGGACTGGGCGCCGCCCGGGGAGCTTGACCGGGCCTTCGAGGACTTGCTCGAGCGCATCGCCCGCATCCCGGTCAACCAGCTGGTCATGCACAAGTTGCAGGCGAATTCGACCGTCCTCTCCCAGGGGCTCCTGCAGACGCAGGCGATGAGCACCTTCTTCGACGGCATCGCGCGCCATACGCCGGAGGGCCACGCGTTCGTCCAGCGGGCGGCCGAGGCCGGCTGGCGCGAGGCCGTACACGAGCGCGACGAGCCCTTCGGCGATTCCGCCTTCGGCGCGTAGCCGCCTGTACGCTCCCGCCGCCGATGCCCGAGACGAACCCCGAAATCACGCCGGAGGTGATCCAGGACCGCATCCAGGGGAGCTTTCCCGCGGACATGGGGGTCGAGCCGCTCGAGCTGACAGACGAGCGTTGCCGGGGCCGGATCGTCGTGGACGATCGTCATCTTCACCCGGGTCGCCTGGTCCACGGCGGGGCCTGGGTGGCGCTGGCCGACTCGGTCGCGGCGTGGCAGACGTTTCGCCACCTGCCGCCAGGCCACGACTTCACGACGATCGAGATGAAGCTGAACGTGCTGGCCGGCGGAAGGCCCGGCGACGAGCTCATAGCGACCGCCGAGCATCTGCACGCGGGGCGCACGACGCAAGTGGTCGAGGTGCGGGTCCACCGGGGCGATCGTCTCGTCGCCAACCTGGTGGTGACGCAGCTGGTGCTGGCGCCTAGCTAGTCGCCAACAGTGCAGTCGTCGTCGAGGTCCGACAGCCGACTGAGGAGCTGACTCAGCGACTCGACCTCGTCCTCGCTCAGGCGCTCACCGATCAGTCGCTCGATAGCTGCGAAGTGGTCGGGTGAGCACTCGCGGAGCTTCTGCATGCCGGCCTCGGTGAGCACTGCATAGGTCACGCGCGCGTCGCTCGAGCACGAGCCCTTCTCGACCAGGCCGGTGGCCTCCAGGCGATCGAGCATCCGGGTGATCCCGGACGGCGACAGGCGCACCTCACGCGACAGGTCGATGCGTCGCATGGCGTGCTCGGACTCACGGGAGAGCAGCAACAGCACCTCGTACTCGCTCATCGTCAGCCCGTGCTCCTTCACGAGCTGCGTGCTGAGCTCGCGCGTGAGGGTCGCGTGGGCGCCAAGCAGGTGGCCGACCGCCTCGACCGACTTCGGAGATGTTTTAGGAGTCAACTGTTGCATGCACAAGTATCTGCTAGGGTTTTATTTGACAAGTCAAGGATAGCGACCTAGAGGAGGAAATCACAATGGCAACGGTAACCCAGCAGACGGCGATTCCGACAGGCGTCTGGAAGGCCGATCCGGTTCATTCGAGCGTTGGATTTGCGGTCAAGCACATGGTGGTGGCCACCTTTCGGGGTGCGTTTACCGACTTCGACGTGACGCTCGACAACGCCGACGGCGAGCCGCGGCTGTATGGCGCCGTCCGCGTGGGCAGCGTCGATGTCCGTGACGAGACGCTCAACGGGCACCTGCTCTCCCCGGACTTCTTCGATGCGGAGCAGACGCCGGAGATCCAGTTCACCTCGACCGACATCCGCACCGAGGGGGATGAGCTGGTCGTCGACGGTGAGCTCGCGATCAAGGGCACCACGAAGTCCGTCGAGGCCCGCGGAACGATCGTCGGCCCGGTGGAGAACATCGCCGGCCGTGAGGGCGTCGGGATCGAACTCTCCACGACGGTGGACCGCCGCGACTACGGCCTCAACTGGAACGCCAAGCTGCCGAAGGGCGGCTTCGCGGTCGAGAACGACGTGACCCTGAGCGTCCATCTCGAGCTCGCGAAGGAGGAGTAGCCATGCGGGTCCTCGGGATCTCGGGAAGCCTGCGGCGCGACTCCCACAACACCCACCTGCTCCGGGTGGCGGCACAGGTCGTGTCGCCACCCGACGAGCTCGAGATCTTCGACGGACTCAAGGACGTCCCGCCGTATGACGAGGACGACGACACTGACCAGGCACCCGCCGAGGCGCAGCGGCTACGAGAGGCGATCGCCGACGCGGATGCCGTCCTGATCGCCACACCGGAGTACAACTCCTCGCTGCCCGGCCAGCTGAAGAACGCCCTCGACTGGGCCTCGCGCCCGTTGCCCGGCAACGCGCTTGGCAACAAGCCGGTGGCGGTGATCGGCACGAGCACCGGCATGTTCGGCGCCGTCTGGGCGCAGGCGGAGGCCCGCAAGGTGCTGGGCGCCACCGGCGCTCGCGTGATCGACGTCGAGCTGCCCGTCCCGCACGCCGAGGAGGCCTTCGCCGGCGATCGCCTGGCCGACGCCGAGCTCCACGCCAACCTCGCCCGGATCGTGCACGAACTCATCGGAGCGGCCCGGAGAGCGTCCCAACCTGACGAACTGGCGGCGGCGGCATAAACCGCCCTCTACGCGCCCTGGACCGACGCGACCGCCAGGACGGTCTACAAGCCGCGTTGGCCTTACGCCGCTACGGCACCCGGTGGACCTCGAACATGTTGGTGCCGAGCTCCTGCTGCGGGAGCCCGGCCGTGATGCCGATCAGGTCGCCGCTCTTGGCTATACCGGCGTCCTTCGCCATGAGGGCGCAGTCGGAAAGGAGAGCGCGCAGGCTGGTCCAGTCCTCGGCGAGCATGCAGCCCACGCCGAACAGGAGCTGGAGCCGCCGTACGGTCTCGAGCCGCGGCGAAACCGCGAGCACGGGGACCCGCGGGCGGTGCGACGAGACGAGGCGGGCGGTGCGGCCGCTTCGGGTCGGCACCACCAGCGCCACGAGTCCCAGCGTGTATGTCGATCCCACGGCCGCCCGCGCCACCGAGCTGGCGACGTCGGACGTGTCGCTTGCGGCCCGGTTGAAGACCCAGTCGCCGTAGGGAAGGTCCGGCTCCGCCTCACGGGCGATGCGGTCCATGACGCGTACCGCCTCGGCCGGGTACTCGCCGACGGCGGTCTCCTCGGACAGCATCACGGCATCCGTGCCCTGGAAGATGGCGGCGGCGACGTCGGAGACCTCGGCGCGCGTGGGTCGCGGCGAGGAGACCATCGAGGCAAGCATCTGCGTCGCCGTGATCGACGGGCGCGAATGCTGACCCGCGAGCTCCAACAGGCGCCGCTGCACAGTCGGCACCCGCTCGATCGGGAGCTCGATGCCGAGGTCGCCGCGGGCGACCATGATCCCGCCGAATGCCGCCCGGATGATCGCCTCGGCGTTCTGCGCAGCCTGCGGCTTCTCGATCTTCGCGACCAACGGGATGTCCGCGCCGGCGACCCTGACGCGCCGCTCCACCGGCTGGAGGTCCTCAGCGCGCCGCACGAAGGACACGGCCAGCAGGTCCACCTTCTGCTCAACGGCGAAGTCGACCCAGTCGAGGTCCGTCCGGCTCGCCGCCGGGAGCGGCACGTCGGTTCCGGGCACGTTCAGGCCCTGGTGCGACGCGACCGGACCGCCGACCTCGACCTCGCACACGATCTGGTCGGGCCTCGTCTGGAGAGCTCGAAGGCGCACCCTGCCATCCGCGAGGTAGATCTCCTCGCCCTCATGAACTGCCGAGGGCAACCCATCCCAGGACACCGGCAGGTGGTCCGCGCCGCCGACCTCCTCGCCGGTCGTCAGCGTCACCTGAGAGCCGCGCCGGAGCTCGACAATCCCACCCTCGACCTCGTCAAGCCTCAGCTTCGGTCCCGGTAGGTCGCCGAGGACCCCAACCTCGTGCCCGGCGATCTCCGAGGCTTGGCGGGCCATCGCGATGTTCTCCTCGTGCTCCGTGCGGGATCCGTGCGAGAAGTTCAGGCGCAGCACGTCCGCGCCGGCCCTGATCAGCTCGGTCATCGTCTCGACTGAGCGCGTGGCCGGGCCGATCGTGGCGACGATCTTCGTCCGGCGGCCCTGGCGGGTTGCCGCGGTGGAGGCGGAACCGGGCTCGCCACTCACGTCTCCGGCTCCGGCTCGTTAGGGGCCTCGAGCGCCTGGATGTAGGGAAGGCGCCAGGCGAGCGCGGCGAGGACGAGCCCGGCCGCGACGTTCAGAAGACAGAGGAACCACTGGCCCGCCGACAGCAGCTCGAGATCGAAGAAGGATCGAACGGGACCCGCCGCGAGGATCAGGGCGTAGAGGGCTCCGAGGCCGGCGACCATGGCGAGCATGTAGCTCTGAATTGTGATGTGCTCGCGGCCCGGGCCGCGCTCCAGCAGGAGGATGAAGCAGAGGCCCAGGACGATCAGCGTCGTGGTCGCCGCGGTCCGCGCCTCGTCCAGCGAGCCGCCGAAGATCTTGTCGACCAGGAAGTAACACAGGAGGGAGCCGACGGCGATGCCGGCGCCCGCCGGAACGCCGAATGCCGCCAACGCACGCAGGAGCCGGCCGCGGTACAGGGGCCCCTCGCTCGGCGCGAGGGCGAGCACGAACGACGGGATCCCGATCGTGAGCATCGCGGCCACCGTGAGCTGGCGAGGGAGGAACGGAAACGTGAATCCGAAGATGGCGGTGATCAGGATGAGAATCCCGGCGTAGATGGTCTTGGTCGCGTACAGGCGGCCGAGGCGATGGATGTTGCGGGCGATCCGGCGTCCCTCGCCCACTGCGCGCGGCAGCATCGAGAACTGGTCGCGAAGCAGCACGATGTCCGCGATGCCCTTCGTTATCTGGCTACCGGAGCCCATCGCGACGGCCAGGCGCGCCTGCTTGAGCGCCGGGACGTCGTTGACGCCGTCGCCGACCATCGCCGTGAACCGCCCCTGTTCGGCGAGCGCCGCGACGAGCGCCTTCTTCTGGTCCGGGGTGATGCGGCAGAAGATCGTGTTGCGCTCCGCAGCCGCCGCGAGACCCGCTTTGTCCTCGGGAAGTTCTGGGCCCTCGACGACCCCGGCCTCGGGCGGCACGCCCACGGCATGCGCCACCGCCGTCACCGTCTGGCGCGCGTCGCCCGAGATCAGCTTCAGGTCCACATTTTGGCCCCGCATGAAGTCGATCGTCTCGGCCGCATCCGAGCGCAACTGCTCCTCCAGCACGACGAGCGCTCGTGGCTCAATCCGGGGTGGCGGCTGCGTGCCCGGGTCGTTCGGAAGGGGGCCGAGCGCCTCGCCGAAGGCCACAACCCGCCGACCGGCCGCCGTGTGCTCCTCGAGCGTCCGATTGAGCGCCGGGGGGAGCTCCAGGGCCCCCGACTGGACGAGGACATCGGGCGCGCCCATCACGTAGCTCGACCGCTCGGCCCCCCGCCCGTCGAGCGTGAGCCCGCTCCACTTCCACGATGACGAGAACGGGACCTCGGCGACCACCCGCTCGGACTGGCCCGGATAGCGGTCGGCGATCGTCTCCAGCGTCCGGTTTCGCTCACCGGCCGAGTGCGCAAAGCGCGCGAGTGCCTCGTGGGCGACGGCCGGCTGGGTGGCGTCGGCGACCTCCACCGAGACCAGGTCGAGAGTCCCGTCCGTGAGGGTCCCGGTCTTGTCGACGCAGATGGTGTCGACGGCGGCGAGCGCCTCGGTCGCGGCCATCTGCTGAACCAGTGTGTTCATCCGGGCCAGTCGCACGGCTGCGACTGCAAGCGTGACGCTCATCAGCAGCACGAGCCCCTCGGGGATCAGCGTCACCAGGCCGGCGGTGGCGGTCTGAGCCGCCTCGTCGATCGCGACGTTGCGAATCAAGAACGCCAGGAACAGCAGGACGGCGAGCGGCGCCATCAGGATCGTGGTCGCCCGCAGGACGCTGTTGACCTCAACCTGAAGCGGCGACGGCGGGTGGCGGAACGTCCGCGCCTCCCCGGCGATCTTGGCGGCGTGGCTTTGCTCGCGCACGGCGTCGAGCTCGTAGTAGCCCGAGCCGGCGATGCAGAAGGAGCCCGAGAGCAGCCGGTCCCCATCGCGCTTTCGCACGCCGTCGGACTCGCCGGTGAGGACGGACTCGTCCATGGTCAAGCCGCGAGACGAGACGACGAGGCCGTCGGCGACGAGTTGATCGCCCGGCTCGACCCGAACGACGTCGCCGGGCACGACCTCGTCGGCCGTGACCTCGAGGATCGCCCCGTCGCGGATTACCTTGGCCTTGGGGGCGACCAGCAGGGCGAGCTGGTCGAGCGTCTCCTTGGCCTTCAGCTCCTGGCGGATCCCGATCCCGGAGTTGACGATCGCGATCACGCCGAACAGCGCGTCGGCGAACAACCCGAGCGCGAGCATGATCACGAAGAAGACGCCGAGGATCGCGTTGAACAGCGTGAAGACGTTGCCGGCGACGATGCTCGCGACCGAGCGACTGGTCGTCTGCTCGGGGAGGCCGAGCCGCTGCAGCCGTTGGGCCGCCTCGGCGCTCGTCAACCCCCGCGGGTGTGAGGCGGCTTCCACGTCACCATCTATACCGGAGCGCCGCTCCTTCCGGGCAGGGCGCATCATCGCGTCATCGGCGCCACGGGTTTAGCATCGGCACGCAAACTTGTCCGGGGATGCCACCAACGGAGCGGCAGGACACGCCCAGGCGCTGTCGGTCGCATTCCGCAAAGCGACGAAGGTCTACCCCGGCGCGGACCACCCCGCGGTCAACGAGCTCGACGTCGAGGTTCAGACCGGCGAGATCTGCGTGTTCGTGGGCCCATCCGGATGTGGCAAGACCACGGCGATGCGCATGGTCAACCGCATGGTCGAGATCACCGAGGGCGACATCCTCGTCGGCGAGCGCTCGGTGCGCGAGCGCTCTCCCTCCGAGCTGCGGCGGGATATCGGTTACGTGATCCAGCAGACCGGTCTGTTCCCCCACCGGACGATCGCCGACAACATCGCGACGGTCCCCCGGCTCCTGAGATGGGACCGGGCTCGAACCGAGGCGCGGGTGAGGACCCTGATGGCGCTCGTCTCGCTCGACGCCGATCTTGCCGAGCGCTACCCGGCACAGCTCTCGGGAGGGCAGCAGCAGCGGGTGGGTGTGGCGCGCGCGCTCGCCGCCGACCCGGGCGTGATGCTGATGGACGAACCGTTCGGCGCCGTCGACCCGATCAACCGCGAGCGCCTTCAGAACGAGTTTCTGCGCCTCCAGGCGGAGGTTCGCAAGACGATCCTGTTCGTGACCCACGACATCGACGAGGCGATCAAGATGGGCGACCGGGTCGCGATCCTGCGGGAGGGAGGGATCCTGGCGCAGTACGCCACCCCGGCCGAGCTCCTGATGGCGCCCGCCGACGACTTCGTCGAGGACTTCGTTGGCGCCGACCGGGCTCTGAAGCGCCTGGCGTTGCTGCGCGTGGCTGACATCGACCTGTGGGAGGCGCCGCTCGCCTTCGTCGGACAGGCGACCGCCGAGGTGCGGGCGAAGCTCGACGGGGCGGAGGTGCCGCACGCGCTCCTGGTCGACTCCGAGCGGCGGCCGCTGGGATGGCTGTCGGAGTCCGACCTCCAGAGCGAGATGGTTCCCACCCGTCCGGACATCTCGCCCGATCCAGTACTCGACCGCGACGACGTCATGCGCGACGCTCTGTCGGACCTGCTGCAGGCCGAGACCATGTACGCGCCGGTCGTCGACGCCCAGCGCAGGATCGACGGAATCCTCTCGGTGGAGATCATCTCCGAGTTCCTAGGCTCGACGGAGGCGCTGGCTGAGGAGCACCCCGCCGCGGAGCGCCCGACCGCCTCATGATCCCGCTCGCCGCCAAGGGCGTTCTGCTGGCCGATGCGGCGAACAAGTGCGCGCCGGGCCTGCCCGCGGACTTCTGCCAGAAGCATGAGGTGACCGGATGCGTGGGGGGCAACGGGCTCTTCTGCTTCGACTGGGCCGCCGACAACTTCGACCGCTACGTGGGCCCGTTCTTCCGGCACCTCGAGATCGTCGCGATATCCGTTGTCGCCGGATTCGTAATCGCCGTGGCGCTCGCTCTCCTCTCGCACCGGCATCGAGCGCTGGCTCCCCCCATTCTGGGTGGGACCGGCGTGCTGTACACGATCCCGAGCGTCGCGTTCTTCTTCCTGCTCCTGCCGATAACCGGATTCGGGCTGGCGACGGCGGTCATACCGCTCTCCGCCTACACGCTGCAGATCATCTACCGCAACACCCTCGTTGGTCTCGCAAACGTGCCGCCCGACGCGAAGGACGCCGGCCGCGGCATGGGGATGTCCGAGCGGCAACTCCTGTGGCGGGTCGAGCTTCCGCTGGCCACCCCGGAGATCATCGCGGGGCTCCGAATCGCCACCGTCTCGACCGTCGCGATCGCGAGCCTCGCCTTCCTTGCCGGAGCCGGCGGTCTGGGTCAGCCCCTCATCGAGCAGGTGAGCTTCAACACCAACATCATCCTGGTCGGCGTCCTCACGATGGCGATGGCCCTCGTGCTGGATCTGCTGCTGGTCCTTGCTCAGCGATTCGTCACCCCATGGCGGCGGGTGAGGGCCGGATGATCCCGCTGGCGAGCATCATCGACGCGTTCGTCGGCGCCTTCGACTTCATCCTTCACCAGCGCGAGGCCGTGACTGGCGGTGTGCAGGTCGGCGGCCCGGAGTACATCTGGACCTTTGCCCGTACTCAGCTCGAGGTGAGCGCGGTGGCACTCGCCGGCGCGCTGGCTGTCGCGCTTCCGGTCGGTCTCGTGTTGGGTCACATCGGCAAGGGCGAGTTCTTCGCCGTGGGCTTCGGTAACGCGGGGCGTGCGGTGCCGGAGATAGCCGTGGTCTTCCTGCTCGCCTCCCTTATCGGCATCGGGCTCGGCAATGTGGCCCTCGCGCTCGGGATCCTGGGTCTACCACCGATCCTCACCAACACGTTCGTGGCGATGCGCCAGGTCGATCGGACGACGGTGGACGCGGCAGAGGGGATGGGCATGCGACCGTGGGAGGTGATCCTGCGAGTTGAGCTGCCGCTCGCCGCGCCGACGATCATGGCCGGGATTCGAACCGCGGCCATCAACATCTTCGCCACGGCGACCATCGCCTCGTTCGTTGGTCTCTCCACCCTTGGGGACTTCATCACCAACCGCAGCGTCTATGGCGACGACGGCGTGCTGGCGGGCGCGATCGTCATCGCGGTGCTCGCCGCCCTGATCGAGCTCACCCTGGCCGGCGTGCAATGGCTGGTGACGCCGCGAGGCGTAAAACTGCAGCGCGTCACCCGCTCCGCATAGGATTCCGGTGATGGGTCCCGTTGGCCCAATGGTCCAAGCTGGAAAGGGGATAGGGAGTGATGAGAGGTCTTCGAGTGCGCGCGGCGTTCCTGCTGCTGGTTGCCGCGGCCCTGGCGGTCACGATTGCGGCGTGCGGAGGCGGTGACGACGACACCACCACGACCGGCGCGTCGGGCGACACCGACAACCGGATCGCATCCAACCCGGACAACGGCAAGGTCACGCTCACCATCGGGTCGAAGAACTTCACCGAGGAGTACATCCTCGGCGAGATCTACGCCCAGGGCCTCGAGGCGGCCGGCTACAACGTCAAGACCAAGTTGAACCTGGGATCGGAGACGATCGCCAAGAAGGCGATCGAGGACGGCGAGATCAGCGGCTATCCGGAGTACACGTCCACCGCACTCGGGTCCTTCTTCAGCGTGCCCGCGGACCAGATTCCCGCGAATGCGGAGGAGGCTTATGCCCAGGCCAAAACCGAACTGGCCAAGGACGGGCTGGTCGCCTACCCGCCGACCCCGTTCGCCGACTCGAACGCGGTTGGGACGCTGACCTCGACCGCCGACAAGCTGGGCCTGACGGACATCTCCGACCTGGAGGGCCAGTCTGAGGACCTCGTGCTCGCCGGATCGCCGGAGTGTCGTGAGCGGATCGACTGCCTCGTGGGCCTGGAGAAGAACTACGGCCTCCAGTTCAAGAAGTTCACGCCGGTGGACATCGGCCTGCGCTACACGGTGCTCGACAAGGGCGACGCGGACCTGTCGATCGTGTTCACCAGCGATGCTCAGCTCGCGAACTCGGACAAGTACGTGGTCCTCGAGGACGACAAGGGCCTGATCCCCTCGGGGAACGTGATCTTCATCGCCTCCAAGAAGGTGGCCGATGACGCCGGGCCGGACTTCGGCGACACGATCGAGAAGGTTCAGGGCAACCTGACCCTGCCGGTGATCCAGGAGCTGAATGCGCGAGTCGACATCGACAAGGACAAGCCTGCCGACGTCGCTCACGACTACCTGCAGCAGAGCGGCTACATCAAGTAGAAGGCTGCTTGGCTCGGATGGCGCCGGGGCCTGTTGGCCCCGGCGCCGGCCAACGTCTAGCTACGTATAGGGTCCCCAGCGATGAAGCTTGGGCTCAACCTCGGCTACTGGGGGATCGGACCACGGGGCGACGAGGCGCTGCAGATCGTCCAGACAGCGGAGCGCGCGGGATTCGATTCCGTGTGGGCCGCCGAGTCGTACGGCTCCGACGTGGTGAGCGTCCTGGCGTGGCTCGCGCCCCAGACCGAGACGATCAAGCTTGGTGCAGCGATCATGCAGGTTCCCGCCCGCGCGCCCGCCGCAGCCGCGATGGCTGGGTGCACGATCGACGCGCTTTCGGGTGGGCGGTTCATGTTCGGCTTCGGGCCATCCGGCCCGCAGGTCTCCGAGGGTTGGTACGGCGTCCCGTACGCAAAGCCGTGGGGCCGCACGCGCGAGTACGTGGAGATCGTGCGCAAGGTCGTGGCGCGCGAGGAGCGCCTGGAGTACGACGGCGAGCACCTCCACCTGCCGCTCCCGGGCGGCGAGGGCAAGGCGCTCAAGCTGAACTTCCACCCGGTGCGGAACTCCATCCCGATCTTCCTCGGTGCGATCGGACGCAAGTCGGTGGAGATCACCGCCGAGATCGCCGACGGCTGGATCCCGATCTTCTCCTCTCCGGACGCCTTCCGTGAAACCTGGGACGAGCATGTGGAGGAGGGGTTGGCGAAGGGGGGACGGTCACGCGATGACCTCGAGATCTCGCCCACGGTCCAGGTAGCGATCGATGGCGACACGGATGCCGCCCGTGCGGTCGTCAAGGCGGGACTCCTCCTCTACCTGGGTGGCATGGGCAGCCGCAAGACGAACTTTTACGTGGACCTGACCCACCGCTTCGGCTTCGGGGAGGTCGCCGACGAGGTGCAGTCCCTGTACCTGGACGGCAAGCGTGAGGACGCGTACGCGGCGATCCCGGATGAGCTGGTCGATGCGACCGCGCTCGTGGGGACCGAGGAAGAGGTGTCCGAGCGTCTCGAGCGCTATGGGGCCGCCGGGGTCGACCGTCTCATCGTCTCGCCGGTCAACCCGGAGCCGGACCAGCGCCTTCACACCGTCAAGCGCCTGGCCGAGCTCGCCGGCGTGGGCGCTGCTGCGTAGCGGGTCGCGGGCCAGGGCACCCAAGGCAGCCACGGATCCAGACCGGCCCCCCAAAGGGCCCGTGCGTGGACGGTTTGTTTCGCATAGCGAGAGAAACTCTCCCCATGGCGATCAGGGGAGCAGCTGTCGGATTGTCGACGCGATCCGTTCCAGTTCTTCCCTCACCTGCCTGTACGTGAACCGCAGCACCCGGTAGCCCTGGAGCGTGAGCTCGGCATCTCGCGCCCGGTCGGACTCGAAGGAGGCGCGGGCGCGGTGGAACGCGTAGCCGTCGACCTCCACGATCAGTCGGCTCTCCTCCCAAAGGAAGTCGACGAGGAACTGACCGACCCGCACGTTCACCCTGGGTGCCGGGATCCGATGGCGTCGGCACAGCCGTACGAACCGCCGCTCGAGTGGGCTGCGCGTGGGGGCCTCGTCGACGAGATCGGTTACGGGGAAGCCGCGAACGCGTGCTCTGTCGACCATCGCCTCCCACTCCTCGCGCGGTAGCACGGCCCTCAGGTCGCGAAGTGTCCGCGCTGGCGTGGTCACCGGGATCCGGTTGCGTCGGACGGTCTCGCGGTCGGTGAGCGTCCTCGACCGATGGATGGCTATGCCGTGGTCGGGACGAGGTTTCCTGGTGTGCTGCACGGTGACGTGGACCGGTCCGGCATATCGCGGCAGCAGCCCCCACAACTGCGCGGCACTGTGATGGCTAAGTGCCCCGCCAGCTCCGCATGCCTTCACAGCCGCGAGCCAGCGACCCTCTCGGCTGAGCGCAGCGTGTCCAACCGCGTAGACGCCACGATGGAGGCGGTGTAGTCGGCCGGCCTCGGTCCGGCGGTGGATGCCGGCGCGCGTCAGTCCGCAGGTGAGCAGCTCAGACGTCGCGACGACGCCGTGATCGCGCTGGGCGACCTGGGACACGCGGGCGTCTCGGTGGGGCGGGGCCCCCTTCGTTCGCATACCGAGAGAGAGGGTCCACGCGAGCGGATTTCGCCCCGCCTGCGACGACCAGCGTTCTCGTCGGTGAGCTGAGCCGCGCGGGCATCCTGATCCGAAGCGAGGACGAGCGCGACCGCCGCCCGACGATCGTCACGATCAGCGAGGTGTACGAGGACTCGGTGAGCACCTGGGTGGCGCAGGTGGTCGAGCCGATGCGCCGCGCCCTCGAGCGCCTGTCGCCGAGAGCCCGTGCCGGCTTCATGCGGGGACTCCGGATCCCCTCGGAGGAGAGCGCCAGCTTCGCTGCCGAGGCGGAGGACGCCGTCCAGGTGTGAGGTGAGGGGGCGTCAGCCCCCGAAACTGGCTGGTGCCGTTTGCTGGTGGGTGGGGGTGAGGGGGCGTCAGCCCCCGAAACTGGCTGGTGCCGTTGCTGGTGTATAGGCTCTCGCGGCTCGCATGAGGGTTGGTGTCCCCAAAGAGTCGCGAGAGGGAGAGCGCCGCGTGGCGCTGATCCCCGACGTCGTCCGCTCCCTCACGGGGGACGAGGTGGAGGTCGCCCTCGAGTCGGGCGCCGGCGAGGCCGCGGGGCACCCCGACGCGGAGTACTCCGATGCCGGCGCTTCGGTCGGCTCCGCCGATGATGCCTGGGGCGCGGACGTGGTGGTCAAGGTGGCCCTCCCGACGCTTGAGGAGATCGCTCGACTTCGCGCCGGCCAGGTCCTGATCGGGCATCTGGCGCCCCTGACCTCCGGTGAGACCACCAAGGCACTCGCCGACGCCGGCGTGACCAGCTTCGCGATGGAGGCGATCCCTCGGATCACGCGGGCGCAGGCGATGGATGCGCTCTCTTCGCAGGCCAACGTGGCGGGCTACGCGGCGACGCTCCTTGCCGCGACCGAGGTCGGCCGCTTCTTCCCGATGATGACCACGGCGGCCGGCACGGTGGCACCCGCCCGGGTGATGGTGTTGGGCGCCGGCGTCGCCGGCCTGCAGGCCATCGCCACTGCGAAGCGACTTGGGGCGGTGGTCACCGGGTTCGACATCCGGCGCGCCGCGTGGGAGCAGATCGCCAGCCTCGGCGGCCGCCCGCTCGAGCTCGACTTCATCCCGGACGCGGAGGCGGAGGGCGGATACGCCCGCCCGCTGACCGACGAGGAGAACCAGAAGGTTCGCGAGGCCCTGGCCGATGCTTCGGCCAAGCAGGACGTGATCATCACCACGGCGCTGGTTCCTGGGCGCCGGGCGCCGATCCTGATCACCGCCGAGGCCGTGCGCAACATGCAGCCCGGCTCGATGATCGTCGACCTCGCCGGAGAATCCGGTGGCAATTGCGAGCTGTCGGAGGCGGGCAAGACGGTGGTCGAGAACGGGGTCAAGATCATCGCGCCGCTCAACCTGCCGAGCGCGATGGCGAAGCACGCCTCACAGCTCTACGCGAAGAACGTCGAGAACCTGCTCAGGCTGCTCGTGAACGAGGAGGGCCAGCTCAACCTGGACTTCGACGACGAGGTCGTGGCGGGGGCGAGCCTCACCCATGAGAGCGAGATCAAGAACGAGCGCGCGCGTGAGGCGGCCGGGGTGACCGCCTGATGCCCCTCATCACCGAGATCACGATCTTCGTGCTGGCCGCCTTCGTCGGCTTCGAGGTGATCTCCAAGGTCCCGACGACGCTGCACACGCCGTTGATGTCGCAGACGAACGCGATTCACGGCATCGTGCTGCTCGGCGGGCTGATCGTCGTCGGGCTCTCCGACTTCTGGCTCGACAACCTGATCGGCACGATCGCGATCGTCTTCGGCACGATCAACATCGTCGGCGGCTTCATGGTCACCGACCGGATGCTCGGCATGTTCGTCCGCAAGCCGCGCAAGGAGGAACCGGCCAAGCAACCGAGCGACGAATCGGACACCGAGGAGAAGTGAACGTGCCGGTCGTCGCCGCCCTCGATCCCCAGTCGGCCGTCGTTCAGGCCTGCTACATCGCGGCCTTCTCACTGTTCATTTTCGGGGTCCGGCGCGGAACGCACCCGACCACCGCCAAGCAGGGAAACCTGATCGCGGTCGCCGGGATGGTGATCGCCATTGCCACGACGCTCGCCCTGAAGGGCATCGGGAACTGGGGGCTGATCGCCATCGGGCTCGTCGCAGGCGCGGTCGTGGGAGTGGTGGCGTCGCGACGCGTCCAGATGACGGCGATGCCGCAGATGGTGGCCCTCTACAACGGCGTTGGCGGCGGCGCCGTGGCGCTGATCGCGTGGGCCGAGTTCCGCCACGACATCTCGATCGGCGAGGCCATCCCGCTCGACACCTTCGTGCCGATCATGCTGTCGATGGTGATCGGCTCGGTCTCGTTCTGGGGGTCGAATATCGCGTTCGGAAAGCTCCAGGGGTTGATCCCGGGACAGCCGTGGAAGGTGCCGGGGCAGCAGGTGATCAACGCCCTGCTGCTGGTCGGGATCGTCGCCGCATGCATCGTCCTCGGGATCGCCCACGACTCGGGGCCGTCGCAGGGCCTGTTCATCGCCGTCCTGATCGCGGCGGCGATCCTCGGGAACCTGTTCGTCCTGCCGATCGGCGGCGCCGACATGCCGGTCGTGATCTCGCTGCTGAACGCGTTCACGGGACTGTCGGCGGCGGCCGCCGGGATCGCGCTGGACAACGTGGCCCTGATCGTGGCCGGGACGCTGGTGGGCTCCTCCGGAACGATCCTGACCCTCGCGATGGCGACGGCCATGAACCGCTCGGTTCCGAACATCCTGTTTGCCGGTTTCGGCGCGCTGCCGACCGGCGGCGCGGCCACTGAGGAGCGCCCCGTCACCTCGATCGGTGCCCAGGACGCCGCGATCAAGCTCGCCTATGCCGATTCCGTCGTCATCGTTCCCGGCTACGGCATGGCGGTCGCGCAGGCCCAGCACGCGGTCAAGGAGATGGCGAACGAGCTCGAGAAGCGCGGCGTCCACGTCGCGTACGCCATCCACCCGGTCGCCGGGCGGATGCCCGGGCACATGAACGTCCTCCTGGCCGAGGCCGACGTGCCCTACGAGGAGCTCAAGGAGATGGACGAGATCAATCCCGAGATGCCGCACACCGACGTCGCGGTCGTCATCGGGGCCAACGACGTGACCAATCCCGCCGCCAAGAACGACCCCGACTCACCGATCGCCGGCATGCCGATCATCGAGGTGGATGAGGCCCACGAGGTGATCGTCATCAAGCGCTCGCTGAGCCCGGGCTTCGCCGGGATCGACAACGACCTCTTCTACCACGACAAGACGTCGATGCTGTTCTCGGATGCGAAGCAGGCCGCGGCGGACATCGCGGCCGAGACCGAGAACCTGTAGCGAGCCTCTAGCGGGAGTCCTCTTCGCCGCGCCTGTGGCGGCGGACGACCGGACCGACGTAGCCGATGATCATGCCGAGGATGGTGGTGATCACCAGCGCGAAGATCAGCGGCGTCGTGGTGTCGACGAACAGGAACTTGACGTTCACGCTCTGTGAGTTCTGGGCGATGAAGATGATCACCAAAACGACGAGAACGCCCAGGCCCCACGCCTTCCAGTTGGTCTCCTTGCGCTGTGGCTGAAGGTCCCCTCGATCGGCCATGGCGGCGACTCTATATCGCGGGGCTGGTCACTCGACCGCCCGGACCGCCCCCTCGATGTCGTCGAGCGTTGGCGCGGCGAGCGTCCGCTTTCCGCCGGGGCCCTCCACCAGGAACGATGGCGTTCCGGCGAACCCCAGGTCCGCTGCCTCCGAGTCGGAGCGCGCGAGAATGCGGTCCCACTTCGAGGAGCGGCGGTCGCGGTTCCACTTCCCGATGTCCGGGACACCAGCACCCTTCGCGATCGCGGTCAGGAACGCGTCGGTCACGTATCCCGATTCCTCGTCTCCCTGGTTGCGGTAGAAGAGCTCGACGTAGTTCCAGTAGCGGCCCTGCTCGGATGCCGCGAGGGCGGCCATCGCGGCCTCGGCCGACTGCGTATGCGGCGGGTCTCCGATCACGGTCCACTGTCGGAGCTCGTAGCTCGCGGTCCCGGGGCGCACGAGCTGGGCGATGAGGTCAGGGGCGATCTGGGTGGAGAAGTTCCGGCAGACGGGGCACTGAAGGTCCGCGAACTCGATCACCTTCACCTGCGCATTCGGATCGCCGAGCACGGTGCCGTGCTGTGGGATTCCGCGAAGCTGCTCGCGCACGACCGCGACGTCCCCGAGGTCGGTGTCGCCGCCCGAGCCGCCGCCGGCCAGGCTCACGACGATGAGAACGGCGACCGCGCAGACGGCGAGGAAGGCGGCGCCGCTGGCGATCTGGCCGAGCCGGCGGCGGTCCACTAGAGCTCGTCGGCGTGAGCCGCCCTCGCCCCACTCATCAGCTCGGCACCCGCGTAGCCGAACGCCCGCAGTGCGCTGACGATGAGCAGCAGGGTCATCAGCACGGCGCTCGCCACGCACCACTGGCAGATGGCGTCGATGACGAAGAGCTCGAGGTAGGTCAGATAGACGCTGAAGCCGAATCCGACCAGCGCCGTCGCCAGGCCCGCGATCCGCGCGACGTCGCCGGCGGCCAGGGCGGAGAGAAGTAGGAGTACGTACCCGACGATCCCAAAGACCGCCACGTTCACGCCGGCGAGGTGCGAGTAGGAGCTGCTGGCGACCGTCTCGCAGCCGTGACCGCCGGCGAGGCACTGCGGCGCGCCTCCGCCGGACTCGACCACCGTGATGTAGGTCGCGACGCCGATCCCGGCCAGCGCGAGCACCCCTGCGATCGTCCGAAGCACGCGCTCCGATGGCATGAAGGGACGGTAACGGTCCGCGGGCGCGGGTTGACGCGAAGCCGTCACGCATCCGCGACACCCTGCGCCCCACACGCGCGGCCGCCATTCCTAGCGTCGGCCCATGGGCGCCGGCTTAAAGCGGGCGACGCGACAGGCCGGGCAGGCCACGGTCGAGTGGGTCGGGATGTGCCTCGTCGTGGCCGTCCTGCTCGCCGGCCTGCTGGCCGCCATCGGATCGGGGATGCCGGCGGGATTGTTCGCCAAGTCGATCGCCCTGCGGTTGCTGTGCGCGGCGGGCCTGTCGTCGACCTGTGCCGACAGCGGCGACCTGGTGGCCGCCTACGGGCCCGAGCTCGCCGCCGAGGTGGAACGGAACGCTCCGGAGATCGTGTACGAGGCGGGGATGACGGCGCTGCCGGTCGACTTTCGCTCCTGCCGGGGAACGGCGTGCGGCAATGGGCCGGACTCGGGCCCCGTGTGGCGCTCCGACACCGGCGAGCCGGCCGTGGCGTTCGTCCAC
>DATFON010000247.1:0-12530 GCA_035265465.1 Solirubrobacterales bacterium
CGAAGCCGGGCTCCCGCTGCCGCAGCTCAATGTCCTGGTCGAGGGCTATCTCGTGGACGCCTACTGGCCGCGGGCGGGGCTCGTCGTCGAGCTTCAGAGCTACGAGCACCACGCCCACCGTCAGGCCTTCGAGCGCGACAACTCCAAGCTCACCCGGCTCCAGGTTGCGGGACATGCGGTCCTACCGCTCACGCATCGCAAACTGCGAGACCAGCCGGGTGAGGTGGTCGGTGCCGTGCGGACCATGCTCGACGGCGGCAGCCGCGCGCCCGCGCCGGCCGGTAGTGCCGACGGCGCTGGCGACGCGACCACGGCGCTCGGTAGTGCCGCCTATGCCTCGAATGTCTAGGCTCTCCGGCCTATGTCCGAGCTGAATCTCGTGTTGCTGGGCTCGCCCGGATCCGGAAAGGGGACTCAGGGCGAGCGCCTCCAGGAGGACTTCCGGCTGCCCTATTACGCGACCGGCGACATCCTTCGGGCGGCCGTGCGCAACGGGACCGAGCTCGGGGCCGAGGCCAGGGACTACATGGACCGGGGCGATCTCGTTCCCGACGATGTGATGGTCGGGCTGATCGCTGAGCGCGTCGCCAGCGACGAGGCCGCCGACGGGTTCATCCTCGACGGGTTTCCGCGGACGATCGCCCAAGGGGAGGCGCTCGACGCCAAGCTCAACGAGCTCGGGCGGGCGCTCACCGCGGCCGTCCTCATCGACGTTCCCGACGAGGAGGTCGTCAGGCGGCTCAGCGGCCGGCGCGTGTGCGTGAAGAACGGCCACATCTTCCACATGGAGTTCGACCCGCCCAAGAACGAGGACGTCTGCGACATCTGCGGGTCGCGGCTTGAGATTCGCGAGGACGACAAGCCCGAGGTGGTCCGCCATCGCCTCGGCACCTACCACGAGAAGACCGAGCCCCTCGTCGCGTACTACGAGGAGCAGGGGATCCTTCGCCGGGTGGACGGGCTCCCGTCGCCGGACGAGGTCAGCGACCGGATCAGGGCGTTGCTGGCCACCCTGCGGATGGAAGAAGAGCTTTAGGGCTCTACTCTCGAACTCAGTGATCATCCGCAAGACCCCCGAGCAGATCGACGACATGGCGGCAGCCGGGGCGATCCAGGCCCGCTGCCTGCGGATGCTGCGCTCCAAGTGCCACCCGGGCGTAACCACCGCCGAGCTCGACGACGCGGCTGCCCGGTTCATTGCCGCGCAGGGCGCCGAGGCCTCGTTCAAGGGCTACCGGGGCTTCCCACGCTCGATCTGCGCGTCGCCGAACTCGATGGTCGTCCATGGCATCCCGGGCCCTTATGAGCTCAAGCGCGGAGACGTCATCTCGCTCGACGTCGGCGTGACCAAGGACGGCTGGGTGGCCGACGCGGCGACCACTGTGCCGATCGGCCCGATCAAGCCCGAGGCACGCAACCTGCTCGACGCGACCAAGGGCGCGCTATTCGCGGGCGCGGATCAGGTCCGGCCCGGGAACCATCTCGGCGACGTCTCGGCCGCGATCCAGGGCCACGTCGAGTCGGAGGGCTTCTCAATCATCCGCTCCCTGGTCGGCCACGGCATCGGCCGCGACATGCACGAGGACCCGCAGATCCCCAACTACGGCGAGCCCGGTCGCGGCCCACGGCTCGAGCCCGGCATGGTCCTGGCGATCGAACCGATGGTCAACGCCGGCGGCCCCAACGTCCGAGTCGGCGACGACAACTGGGCGGTCTACTCGGCCGACGGATCGCTCGCGGCCCACTTCGAGTTCACCGTCGCCGTCACCGACGACGGCCCCCGCATCCTCACCCCCTGGCACGAGGAATAGGCCGCGGAGATGAAGCCGCTCGCGGTTCACGGCGGAGCGGCGGAGGCTCTGTTCTGGGCCTGCGCGGCCGGCTGGGCGATCTTCGAGCTCGCGCTCGCGCTTCGCACGCGCGGGAGCGGCGGGCGCGACCGCAGCTTCGTGCCGCTGACGCTGTCCGTTCTGGCGGGCCTGGCGCTGGGGGTGCTCGTGGCGCGCCGCGCCGGCGATCTGGCCCTGCCCGGGCCGGGCTGGTGGCCGGTGGCGGCCGGACTGGCGGTGTTTGCCCTCGGCCTGGCGTTGCGAGCCTGGGCCGTCCACGAGCTCGGGCGGTTCTTCAAGTTCACGGTCGTGGTGCAGGCGGATCATCGAGTCGTCGATACGGGGCCGTATCGCTTGATTCGCCATCCCAGCTACACCGGTCTCCTGATGACTGAGCTTGGCCTCGGGATCGCCCTCGGCACCTGGCTGTCGATCCCCGCGTGCCTGGCGCCGCCGCTCATCGCGTTCGCCATTCGGATCAGTCACGAGGAGCGGGTGCTGGCGAGTGAGCTGGGCGATCCCTACCGCTCCTACATGGCGCGCACCAGGAGGCTCATCCCCGGCGTCTGGTGAGACGGCCGATCGGATCGAACCGGCGCAGCCGCTCTGATGCGTTCCTATACTCGCCCGGCTTCGCGGCGGGTGCGTGTGAAACACCGCGCGGAGATTGGGATGGGGAGCACGGCTTCGAACAGCCCGCAGGCAGCGCGCATTGCCGCGAGCGTCCTGGCGCTCGCCTTGACGGTGGCTTTGGGCCTTGTCAGCGCGTCGAATGCGCCAGGAGCTCCGCCACCGCAGCAAAGCGCGGCGCCGATTCCCCCGTTCGGTACCCACGACGCTGGCGGCTTTCGCAATGTCCTGCCGCCGGGGGAGGCGGGCACCGACAACGCCGTCCAGTTCGCCCAATTCAACGCGACCGGTGAATACCCGCCGCACTGGATCGACCAGCAGCCCCTCTACGACAACCTGATCCAGGGAGCGGAGGGGCTCACCAACTCGGAGATCTCGAACTACTACAAGGATGCGACCTTCGGCGTGAAGCCGGCCGACGTCGAGTCGACGACCGAGCCGCGGCCAGGCGTGACGATCATCCGCGACGAGCAATTCGGGATCCCGCACATCTACGGCGAGACGCGCGGCGACACGATGTTCGGCGAGGGCTACGCGAGCGCCCAGGACCGCCTGTTCCTGATGGACATCCTGCGGCACACCGGCCGGGCACAGCTGTCGTCGTTCATCGGCGGATCGCCGTCCAATCGCGCCATGGACCACGCCCAGTGGCAATTCGCCCCGTATACCGAGGCGGACCTCCAAAAGCAGGTCGACGACGCCGGCAAGTTCTACGGCGCCGCCGGCGAGAAGCTCGTCGAGGACGTCAAGGCCTATGTCGCGGGCATCAACGCCTACGTCTCGGAGGCGAAGACCAATCCCACTCTGATGCCGGCCGAGTACGCCGCGCTCGGCAAGCTCCCCCAGCCGTGGAAGGTGACCGACGTCGTCGCCGAGGCATCGCTGATCGGCGGGATCTTCGGCAAGGGCGGCGGCCGCGAGCTCGATTCGGCGCAGCTCATGCAAGCGTTCGAGAAGCGCTTCGGCCGCAAGGCGGGCCGCCGCGCGTGGCTCGGCTTCCGCTCCAAGAACGACCCTGAGGCGCCCACAACGGTCTCCGCCCGCTTCCCGTACGAGACGACGAGCGCGTTCGCCAAGCGGGGCCTGGCGCTGCCCGATCGCGGCTCGGTCCAGCCAGCTCCGGTCGCCGAGCCGATCTCAGCCAGCGAGGCCTCGAGCGCGCAGGGCGCGTTCGCGAACGTCGGGGCGGAGCTGATGAAGGATCTCCAGATGCCTCACGCCTCCAACTGGGAGCTCGTATCGGCGCGGGAGTCCAGAACGGGCCATCCGATCGGAGTCCTGGGCCCGCAGGTGGGCTACTACGACCCGCAGATCCTGATGGAGATGGATGTCCACGGCCCCGGCATCGACGCTCGCGGAGCAACGTTCCCCGGCGTCAGCCTCTACATCCTGCTCGGTCACGGCCGCGACTACGCATGGAGCGCGACGACGGCCACCTCGGACAACGTCGACACGTTCGCCGAGGTCCTGTGCCAGGACAACTTCCACTACCTCTACAAGGGTCGCTGCCTGCCGATGGAGGAGCTCGAGCGCACCAACACCTGGACGCCGAACGGGGTCGACCAGACGCCGCCCGGCAGCGAGACTCTCACGGCCTACCGCACCGTCCACGGGATCGTGTACGCGCGCGGCAAGGTCGACGGCAAGGAGGTCGCGTTCGTCCTCTCCCGCTCGACGTACTTCCACGAAGCGGACTCGGCCCTGTTCTTCAGCCACATGAACAACCCGCGCTTCATGCAGGACGGTCCGGACTCGTTTCGCCGGGCCGCGAAGCAGATGAACTTCGCCTTCAACTGGTCCTACCTCGACTCCAAGCACATCGCGTACTACCTGACGGGCTGGTATCCGAAGCGGGCTCGCGGCACGTCGCCGGACTTCCCGATCCTCGGGACGGGTCAGTACGACTGGAAGGGCTACAACCCCAGCACGCACACGGCGGACTGGCTGGAGATCGATCGCCACCCGCACGCCGTCGACCCCCGCTACCTCGTCTCGTGGAACAACAAGCAGGCCCCTGGCTGGGCCGCTGCGGACGACCAGTACGACTACGGACCGATCCATCGCTCCCAGCTGATCGCCGACCGGGTCCGCAGGTCGATCCGCGGCGACCGCAAGGCATCGCTGGCGCAACTGGTCAAGTCGATGGAGAAGCCGGCGACCGAGGACCTGAGGGCGGTGAAGCTCCTGCCGACCCTGAAGCGCGCGATCGGCCACCCGCATTCGGCGAAGCTGCGCGGCGCGCTGTCGATGCTCACGAGCTGGCGCGATGCCGGCGGCCACCGGCGAGACCTCGACGAGGACGGCGAGTACGAAAGGACGAACGCCATCACCCTCATGGATGCGTGGTGGCCGCTGCTTGTCCGTGCCGAGTTCAGGCCCGCCCTGGGCAAGCGCCTGTACGCGAAGGCGCACGACATGCTGGCCGTGGGTGACCACACGCGCGGGGAGCCCAATGCCCCGGACTTCTTCGACGGCTGGTGGGGCTACGTCTCCAAGGACCTGCGCGACCTGTTCGGCCCCCAGCCGCGCGGCGCTCGGAGCAGGATCTACTGCGGCGGGGGATCGAAGTCGAAGTGCCGGAAGAAGCTCCGGAGCTCGCTGCGCAAGGCACTCGAGGTCTCACCGTCCACCCTCTACGGCCGCGGCGACTGCGCGGACGATCCCGATCCCCAGTGCTTCGACCAGAACCGCTCGATCATCACCTCGGCAATCTCGATCCCGCCGGCGCCGTTCCAGAACCGACCCACGTTCCAGCAGACGGTCTCGGTCAAGCGCAACCTGCCCTGAGCGTCACACATCCGCTCGCCGTGTCGTCTTGTCAGTAGATGAGACGACGGCGGCCAGGCGTGGGGCCACACGTCGGCTGCTACCATTCCCCGTTGGCCGAAGGGCCTTCTTTTTGTGCCTGCGGGCCCGATTCATGGGGCTGGCGGGCCTTCTCCGAAGTTGATTGGATACGACCCAGCGAGTAGAGGGTGAAGGTACGAGCGTCCGTAAAGCCGATGTGTGAGCGCTGCCGAGTGATTCGGCGGCGCGGCGTCGTGCTGGTTATCTGCTCCAACCCCCGCCACAAGCAGAGGCAGGGCTGATGGCGCGGATCGCGGGCGTCAACGTGCCAACCAACAAGCGGGTCGAGGTCGGGCTCACCTACGTCCACGGCATCGGCCAATCCACGGCGAGCAAGATCGTCAAGGACACCGGCGTCGATCCTGACACCTACGTGAAGGACCTCACCGACGATGAGGTCGTAAAGCTCCGCGAGGCGGTGGAGTCCCGGGAGGTCGAGGGTGACCTCCGCCGGGAGCGTTCCCAGAACATCAAGCGGCTTTCGGAGATCGGCTCCTATCGTGGGCTTCGCCACCGCCGCGGCCTGCCGGTCAACGGCCAGCGGACAAAGACCAACGCCCGGACGCGCAAGGGCCCCAAGAAGATGAGCATCGCCGGCAGGCGCAAGCCGCCGGGGCCGAAGTAGGGATCCGGGGATGGGTGATGACGCGGTGCCGCAATCAGAGACTTTTCGAATCAATCAGGCGCGCACACAACGGCGCCGCGACCAGCATGTGCAGTTGGTGATTGTCTGATGCCACAACCAAAGCGAGGAGGCCGTGGAAAGGCGGGCACGCGCCGTCGCGTCAAGAGGAACATCCCCTACGGGGTGGCTCACATCAAGACGAGCTTCAACAACACGATCGTGACGATCACCGACACCGATGGCAACGTCGTCTGCTGGGAGTCCGCCGGCTCGGCCGGGTTCAAGGGCTCGCGCAAGTCGACGCCGTTCGCCGCGCAGGTGACCGCCGACTCGGCCGCTCGCAAGGGCATGGAGCACGGGCTCGAGCGCGTGGAGGTTCACGCGAAGGGCGCCGGCTCGGGCCGCGACACGGCGATCCGCTCGCTACAGGCCGCCGGCCTCCAGGTCACAACCGTGAAGGACGTGACGCCCCAGGCCCACAACGGCTGCCGGCCACGTAAGCGGAGGAGGGTCTAAGCGCATGGCGCGGGATACAGGTCCTCAGTGCAAGCAGTGCCGCCGGGAGGGGCAGAAGCTCTTCCTGAAGGGCGAGCGCTGCCTGACCGAGAAGTGCGGCGTCGAGCGCCGGTCCTACCCGCCGGGAGAGCACGGCCGGGGTCGGATGCGCCAGTCCGAATACCGCCAGCAGCTGCGCGAGAAGCAGAAGGCGCGCCGCTACTACCAGGTCCTGGAGAAGCAGTTCCGCAGCTACTACGACAAGGCCTCCCGCCAGGAAGGCGTGACGGGCGAGAACCTGCTGCGACTGCTGGAGCGCCGGTTCGACAACGTGCTGGTCCGCCTGGGCTTTGCGGCCTCGCGCCGCCAGTCCCGCCAGCTGATCGACCATGGCCACTGGTTCATCAACGGCCGGCGGGTCGACATTCCCTCCTACCAGGTGCGACCCGACGACGTGATCTCGATCAAGCCCAACTCCAACGCCGCCGACGTCGTCCGCTCGGCTACTGAGCTGACGGCGGCAGTGCCGCCGTGGCTCCAGGCGGACCACGATTCATTGACCGCGAAGGTGCTTCGCCTGCCAGAGCGCGGCGAGATCACCACGCCGGTCGCCGAACAGCTGATCGTCGAGCTCTACTCGAAGTAGTAGGGCCCGCAACTCAAAATGCGACAACGAAGGAAGCCATGACCACCCTGCCCGAATTCCAGATCCCGAAGATCTCCTCCGAGAAGGTCAACGACAACCGGGGGACCTTCACAATCGAGCCGCTCGACAAGGGCTTCGGCTACACGTTCGGCAACAGCCTGCGCCGCGTGTTGCTGTCCTCGCTTGGAGGCGCCGCGATCAAGAGCGTTCGCATCGAGGGCGTCGCCCACGAGTTCTCGACCATTTCCGGGGTGAAGGAGGACGTCACCGACATCGTCCTGAACCTCAAGGACATCGTCGTCCGCATGCACACGGACGCCGACGAGGTCGAGGCGCCACTCGTCGCGAGCGGCCCCGGCGAGGTCAAGGCGAAGGACATCGACCTGCCCGCGGGCGTCGAGATCCTGAACCCCGATGCCCCGATCGCCACGCTCGAGAAGAAGACCAAGCTCGAGATCTACCTCACGATCGGACGCGGACGCGGGTACTCGCCGGCCGAGGAGAACAAGACCGAGGATCAGCCGCTCGGTGTGATCCCGATCGACTCGATCTTCTCGCCGATCCGCCGTGCCGCGTACTCCGTCGACACGGCTCGCGTCGGCCAGCGGACCGACTTCGACAAGTTGGCGCTCGAGATCGAGACCGACGGCTCCATCGAGCCTTCGGGTGCGCTGCGCGAGGCGGCCGAGATCCTGATCAAGAGCCTGGCGATCTTCACCGACGCCGACCGGGTCGAGGAGCTCACCAGCCGCGATGGCGCGGGCGCGGCCGAGGCCGCCTTCGCACCGCTTGCCGCGGCCGAGGGCGACGATCGGCTGATCGAGGAGCTGGAGATCGGCGTTCGGGCTTACAACTGTCTGAAGCGCGCCGGCATCCAGACCGTCGGCGACCTCGTCCAGCGCTCCGAGTCCGAGCTGAACGCGATCCCGAACTTCGGCAAGCGTTCCACGGACGAGGTGAAGGACGCGCTCAACGCACTGGGCCTCTCGCTGCGAGACGAGTAGCGAATGCGCCACGGCAAGCAGCGACACAAGCTCAGCCGTGATTCGGCCCATCGCAAGGCGCTCTTGCGCAACCTCTCGCGCGAGCTGATCGAGCACGAGCGGATCAAGACCAGCCAGGCCAAGGCCAAGGCCGTAAAGCCCGAGGTCGAGAAGCTCATCACGCTCGCCAAGGGCGGTGGGCTTCACGCTCGGCGTCAGGCTCTGTCGACGCTGGGCCAGGACCGCTTCGTCGTCCACAAGCTGTTCGAGGAGATCGGACCGCGATACGCGGAGCGACCGGGCGGCTATACGCGGATCGTGAAGCTCGGCCCACGCCGGTCGGACTCGACCGAGATGGTCTTCCTCGAGCTCGTCTAGCTCGTTGGCGCAATAGCCGTGGGGGTCATCCGCCTCACGATCGCCTACGACGGATCGCCATTCCTCGGCTGGGCGGTGCAGCCCGGTCAGAGGACGATCCAGGGCGAGCTCCAGGCGGCGCTCGAGCGGGTGTTCGGGGAGTCCGTCTCGCTCAGCGTCGCCGGTCGCACGGACGCGGGGGTTCACGCCTGGGGGCAGGTGGCGAGCCTCGCCGTCCAGGGCGAGCCTCCGGCCGGTCTGGTCCGGCGAATCAACTCGATGCTTCCGGCCGAGATCGCGGTGCTGCGCGCCGAGCCGGCGCCGCCCGACTTCGATGCCCGCCGCGACGCCCTCTCGCGGACCTATTGCTACTGGGTGATCGCCGGGCCGGTTCGCCACCCGCTGGAGCTGCGCCGCGCTCTTTGGTGGCCGTATCCGCTGGACCAGGAAGCGCTCGAGCGCTGCGCCGCGCTGCTCCCGGGGGCGCACGACTTCACCGCGTTCACGCCCACCCAGACCGAGCACGTTCGATTCGAGCGCGACGTCATGCGCGCCGAGTGGCGAGTCCATCCGCTGGGGGAGCCGTTCCCCGGCCGGCTCCTGGAGCTCTGGATCGAGGCCGACGCCTTCATGCGTCACATGGTGCGCGTCCTCGTGGGCACGATGCTGGAGGTGGCACAGGGCCGGCGGTCCGTCGAGGATTTCGAGTCCCTCCTCAGCGGAGCGCCGCGCGAGCGCGCGGGCGAGACCGCCCCGGCGCACGGCCTGTACCTGGCGTCGGTTCGCTACTGACTCAGCTCGACCTCGCCGAGGCTGGCCGGGCGCCCGGGCAGGAAGATCGACGATCCCGTTGCGAGAACCACCGGCTTGCCCTCGTCGTTGGTGACGGTCGCCCTGGTGATCGCGAGAGTCCGCCCGGAATGGACGACCTCACCGCGCGCCTCCAGATCGCTCTCGCTCGGCGGCACCGGCCGCAGGAAGTTCACCTTGAGATCGAGCCCGGCGAACGCGAGATTGGGGGGCGTGGACGTCTCCACGGCGGCGAGCATCGCGAAGTCCGCGAGCATCGCGATCGTGCCGCCCTGCAACAGGCCGGTGGGACTCGCGAGCCACTCGGTGCACGGCATCGTGAACGTCGCCCAACCCTCGCCGAAATCCTTGAGCCTGAGCCCGGTCAGGTGGTGGAGGGGAGGGGGCGGAAGCTCGCCGGCGAGCTGCCGGCCGAGGATCTCCGCACCGGACAGCTCCGCCCACACCTCCTGGGGGATGATTCCGCCGGGCGGGGGGCGAAGGTAGGGATCGGGGGACTCGTGCGGAGGGGCGACGTACGGCTCGACGCTCTCGGGTGGATCGGGGGCCGGATCGAGCGGCGGAAAGATCGTCAATCGCGATGTTCCATGGGCGAGCAGCCGGTCGGATTCCTCCTCGATCACGAACGCCTCCGACAATCCGACCGACCGGCCGACGTGGATCACCTGGCCGCCCGCCGACAGGGTGCCGTTCGGGCGCGCGGGCCGCAGGAATGACAGCGAGAGCTCGGCGGTCGTGTACGGAGTCGCCGCGGGAAGCTCGGTCTCCACCGAGATGCCGAATGCGATGTCCGCAAGAATCGCCAGGGCTCCCCCGGTGATGAGGCCGTTGGAGGCGGCCAGCCAGGCGGAGGCGGGCATTCGCGCCTCGGCCGTGCCGGTGCCGAAGCCGGTGGGTATCGCACCGGTCAGGTGGGCCAGCGGTGGCGGCGGATTGATCCCGCGGCGCCAGCACTCCAGGCGCCGCCGCCCGGGCAGCGAGATCAGGCGGCGGTCGGGGTAGCCGCCGCGCACCTCCTCTCTCCACACGGCGGCGGGCTCGATGCCAGCCGCGCCGGTTCCCGACCGGCGCCGGGACTGGTTTCTCGCGCGCTCGCCGTCCGAGGCTCGCTCGGCCGTCATCGGCCGGACCTTATTAGGGGGGACGAAGAGGGGGCCGCCCTGGAAGCCCCGACGTCTCAGCTCAGCGCCGGCTGGTGCTCCTCGAGCGCGCCGTCGCGGCCGATGTGGAGGATCCGCCAGCCGCGGCTTGCCAGCGCGTCGGCGATCAGCCGGCGGTGGCAGTGCCGCCAGTCGCCCTCCGCGCACATGATGGCCGTGCGGCGCTCGCGCGCGAGCTCCTCCAGCCGGGCGAGCCCGGCGTCGAATTCGGGTGTCTCCATGTACTCGGCGTAGGCGCGGAACGCGTGCGACCGCTCGCCGCCGGACCGCGGTGCCGGCCCGCTGGGCTCGCGGCGGCCGCCGAGCTCCTCGTCCAACGGCTCGTAGGCCACGCCGGCCGCGTCGAGCGCGCTCGCCAGCGCACGCGCGTTGAACTGCGGATTGCGACGGGAGGCCGGGAACCGCCTCACGTCGGAGACAAGCTCCACGTCGTGACCGCCGACGAGGCCGACAAACCGCTCGCCGGAATGGGTCGAGTGGCCGATCGTGAGTATCTCCAGGGCGGCTGTCATGGCCGGGTCAATGCAATCTACGCCCGACAGATGGACGTGGATTGCGTCGACGCGGCCTTTTCGGCTGGTCCGCGCTCTACCCAGCCCATCCCCGCCTGAGCCCACGGAACCGATCGGGGCTGCCGCATTGGCCGTCCCTAGAATCGAACCCGATGCGGGTGTTGCTTACCAACGACGACGGGATCGGGGCCGAGGGGCTTCACGAGCTGAGGCGGGCCTTGAGCGACGTCGACGGGATCGAGACCCACGTCATCGTCCCCGACTCCAACCGCAGCGCCACGGCCAGGAGCATCACGACCCGGTCGCCGCTCTCGGTCGAGGAGGTGGAGCTCGACGACGGGTTCATCGCCTACGCGACCGATGGCACCCCGGTCGATTGCGTGCGCTTTGCCGACCTCGGGCTGGTGGGTGAGCGGCCGGACCTGATCGTTTCGGGCATCAACCACGGCTCCAACCTCGGCGACGACATCACGTACTCGGGCACGGTCGCGGCCGCGCTGGAGGGAATCGTGCTGGGGATACCGGCGATCGCGATCTCCCAGCAGGGGAGCGCGCAGGAGATGGGGTTCCTCCCTGGCCGGACCTTCGACTTCGCGATGGCCGCCGGGCTTGGCGCGGCGCTGGTCCGGGCACTGGCCGACACGCCGCTTCCGGCGGAGACGCTTCTTAACGTCAACTGCCCGGCGGGGGAGCCCACGGGGATCGAGGTGACGCGGCTCGGAAAGCGCCTCTACAACGACAAGCTGCGGCTGGTCGGCGAGGATGGGGAAGGGCGCCGCCGGTACCAGATCTACGGCTTCGAGCCGTCGTTCGAGGACGAGCCGGGAACCGACCTTGTGGCGGTCGCGCGGAAGCGGATCGCGATCACCCCCGTCCATTTCGACCTGACCGACCGCGACGGGCTGACGCGGCTCCGCGACTGGGATCTCGACCGGATGTTCCAGGAGGTGCTCGCCGGTGTCACGCCGTAGACAGCCGTCCGCTGCCCGGCTCGCGTGAGCGCGCCGGGTCCGGCCAAGCGCGCCGAGGAGCTGCGGCGCGAGATCTCCCACCACGATCACCGGTACTACGTGCTCGACGACCCGGAGGTCGGTGACGACGTCTATGACGCGCTGCTCGACGAGCTCCGGCAGCTGGAGGACGACAACCCGGAACTTCGCACGCCGAACTCGCCCACCCAGCGCGTGGCCGGCGGCATGCGTCCGCTGGACAAGTTCGGCGAGATTCGCCATGCCGAGCCGATGCTCTCGTTGGCCAACGCACGGAGTGCCGAGGAGTTCCGCGCGTGGGAGAAGCGCCTTCACAATCGCCTTCGCCAGCTCGATATCGAGCCCGGCGATCTGCGCTTCGTGTCGGAGCCGAAGATCGACGGACTCGCGATCTCGCTGACCTACGAGGACGGGGCCTTCACCCGAGGCGCGACGCGGGGCGACGGCGTCGTCGGCGAGGACGTCACGCAGAACATCCGCACGATCAAGGCGATCCCCATGCGCATCGACGACGCGCCGGGCCTGACCGAGGTGCGCGGGGAGGTGTACCTGCCGCGCTCGGCGTTCGAGGAGCTGAACGAGACGCGCAGCGCCGCGGGCGAGGCGGCCTTCGCCAACCCCCGAAACGCCGCCGCCGGATCGCTGCG
>DATFON010000248.1:0-2197 GCA_035265465.1 Solirubrobacterales bacterium
GCTTCGGTCGAGGGGCTGGAGTGGACCGTCAACGCCTACAACTTGAGCTTCGCCGTCCTGCTCATCACCGGTGCCGCGATCGGTGACCGCTACGGGCGCCGCAACCTCTACGCCACCGGATTGGGGCTGTTCGCGGTGGCGTCCGCGGCCTGCGCGGTGGCGCCGAGCGTCGGCTGGCTGATCGGCGCGCGCGCCGTCCAGGGCGCTGGCGCGGCGCTGCTGCTGCCGCTGGGTCTGGCGCTCTTGAGCGCCGCCTTCCCGCCCGAGAAGAGAGGAGCCGCGATCGGGATCTTCAGCGCGATCACGGGGATCGCCGTGGCCAGCGGCCCGCTCGTCGGTGGCGCCGTCGTCGAGGGGATCAGCTGGGAGTGGATCTTCTGGATCAACGTCCCAATCGGATTGCTCGCCATCCCGCTCGTCCTCACCAAGATGAAGGAGAGCTTCGGGCCCGAGACCAACCTCGACATCCGCGGCCTCGCGCTGGTGACGGGCGGCGCCCTCGGGATCGTCTGGGGCCTGGTGCGCGGCAACACGGCCGGCTGGGCCAGTCCAGAGGTCGTCGGCTCGCTGGCCGTCGGGGCACTGCTCGTCGCGGCGTTCGTCGCCTGGGAATTGCGGGCCCCAGAGCCGATGCTGCCGATGCGCTTCTTCCGCTCGCGCGCCTTCTCGGCCGGCAACGCGGCGATCTTCTTCACGCTCGCCTCGCTGTTCGCCGCCGTGTTCTTCTACGCCCAGCTGCTGCAGACCGGGCTCGGCTACGGTCCGCTCGATGCCGGGCTGCGATTGCTGCCCTGGACCGCCACCTTCATCACTGTCGCCCCGATTGCCGGTGCTCTCGCAGACCGGATCGGCGAGCGGCCGTTGATGGTCGGTGGGCTCTCGCTGCAGGCTGCCGGGATGGCCTGGCTTGCGCTCATCGCCGAGCCCGGTCTCGCCTACTCGCAGATGCTCGCGCCGTTCATCGTCGCCGGCGTCGGCGTCTCGATGGCGATCCCAGCGGCGCAGAACTCGGTGGTCGGCTCGGTCGCGACGGACGCGCTCGGCAAGGCGGCCGGAATCAACAGCATGATGCGCGAGCTCGGCGGCGTGTTCGGGATCGCCGTCGCGGTCGCCGTCTTCGCCGCGGCGGGCAGCTACGCCTCGGCGCAGGCGTTCACGGACGGATTCGGGCCGGCCATCTTCGTGGCAGCGGGGCTTGCCGTCCTCGGAGCGATCGCCGGCCTGGCGCTGCCCGGCCGCCGACCGGCGGCCAGGACGGCACCGATCGGGGCGGTACCCGCCTTCGAGGCCGAGGAGGGCGGCTGAGTCGCGCCACCCTCCCTTACACCGGGGTTGAGTCCCATCCGCTAAACCAGCATCAGGAGATAGTCAATGAGATCCGTCGAAACCAACCCGGTCGTACACCTGGAGCTTCACACCGGCGACCTGCCCAGCGCGCGGGCCCTCTACGCCACGCTCTGCGGCTGGTCCGCCGAGCGTGTCGACACCCGGCATGGCTCCTACCTGGCGCTTGGACTCGGCGCGCTCATGGGTGGGGGCATCGTCGAGTGTGGAACCCGTCGCGCGACGTGGCTGCCGTACGTGGAGGTCGCCGAGGTCGATCAGGCCACCGAGCGCGCCCGCCAGCTTGGAGCTTCGGTGCTGCTCGACCCCCGTGAGGGTCCCGCGGGCCGGCGCAGCGTCATCACGACCCCCGAGGGCGGCGAGATCGCCTTCTGGCAGCCAAAGCGACGGATCGACGGGGAGGTCGGCGTCGCATGAGCGCGCAAGACGTCCTGGAGGCCGCCCGCGGCGGGGACCAAGCGGCATTCGGCCGCCTTGTCGAGGACCACCGGATGGAGCTGCAGGCCCACTGCTATCGAATGCTCGGCTCGGTGCCCGATGCCGAGGATGCGCTGCAGGAGACCCTGTTGCGAGCCTGGCGAGGTCTGTCGCGCTTCGAAGGCAGGAGCTCTTTGCGGTCCTGGCTGTATGCGATCGCGACCAACACCTGCCTCAAGGCAATCGAGCGGCGGCCCGCGCGCGTACTGCCAATCGACTACGGCCCGGCCGCCGACCCCCACGAGGCACCCGGCGAGCCGCTGCTCGAATCCGTATGGGTGGAGCCATATCCGGACGACGCGCTGGGCCTCGAGGACGGCCTCGCCACCCCGGAGGCGCGCTACGAGCAGCGCGAGGCCGTCGAGCTGGCATTCAT
>DATFON010000249.1:0-4106 GCA_035265465.1 Solirubrobacterales bacterium
CCCCTCACGCCCGTTCTGACGTACAGGACGCTCACCTTGTCGGTCACGCACTGGAAGAGGTCGCGGTCCCCGGTCATCAGCAGGGCCTCTCCCCCGGCCTTCTCCTCGGTCTTCGCAAGCGAGCCCATGACGTCGTCCGCCTCGAGCTCGTCGTCGATCACCGAGGTCCAGCCGAAGGCCCCGAAAAACTCCGGGGCGTCGGCGAACTGCGGCGCGAGCTCATCGGGGACCGGCGGGCGGTCGGCGTGGTAGGGCGCGTATAGCTCCACGCGATATCGCGCCGCGTCCGGACCGAAGCACAGGGCAACGGCGCGCGGCCGATGCTCCTCCACCTCGCGCAGGAGCAGGTTCGTGGTGCCCAAGAGCGCGTTGACCGACCTGCCCCTGCCGTCGGTGATCGACTTCGGCAGCGCGAAGAACGCGCGATAAAGGAGCGAGGGCGCGTCAACGACGAGGAGCGGCCGGGCCATTCCCACACACTATGCGGCGGATGTAGGCTCGCGGGCGCCCGACACGGTTCCCGAGCGATGCCACTTACACACGTCCCCGTCGCGCCGCTTCCTCCGGAGCGCTTCCGCGAGCTGCTGGGCGAGCGATACCGCGAGTTGGAGGACGTCATCGCCCGCGGGCAGGAGCTCTTCGCCGGCCGCGCCATCTGGCACCTCAACTCCACCGCGCGGGGCGGCGGGGTTGCCGAGCTGCTGCAGTCGCTCCTCGCCTACGCGCGGGGCGGCGGGGTCGATACGCGGTGGGTAGTGATCGGCGGGAACCCCCACTTCTTCCAGATCACGAAGCGGATCCACAACCACCTTCACGGGTCGGCGGGCGACGGTGGGCCGCTGGGCGAGGCCGAGCACCGGGTGTACGAGGAGACGCTTCGCGACAACGCCGAGGAACTCGCGCGCACGGTTGCCCCTTCGGACATCGTGTTCCTTCACGATCCCCAGACGGCGGGGCTCATCGATGCCGTTCGAGAGACCGGTGCCACCGTCGTTTGGCGCTGCCATGTCGGCCTCGACCTCCCCAACGACCTGGCGCGCCACGCGTGGAGCTTCCTGCGTCCCTACGTCGAGCAGGCCCACGCCTACGTGTTCTCGCGCAAGGAGTTCGTGTGGGAGGGGCTCCACAGCGACAAGGTCTGGATCGTCGCGCCGTCGATCGACGCGTTCTCGCCCAAGAACCAGGACGTCGACGAGGACTCCGTGCGGGCGATCCTCGCGGTCGCCGGGGTGCGGGAGGACGGCGATGCGCCGCAGGCGACGTTCGTGCGCGAGGACGGGTCGCCCGGGCGCGTTGATCGGGCCGCGCAGATGTTCCAGGACGAGCCGGTTCCCGATGGTGCCCGGCTGATCACCCAGGTCTCACGTTGGGACCGCCTGAAGGACCCGATGGGCGTCCTGCGCGGCTTCGTGGAGCACGTCGACCACCCCGAGGCACGCCTGATGCTGGCGGGCCCGTCCGTGGCGGCGGTGACCGACGACCCCGAGGGCGCCGAGGTCCTGGCCGAGGTGGACCACTACCGGCTGGAGCTGGATCCGGCGGTGCGCCGGCGGGTGCACCTGGCCACCCTGCCGATGGACGACGTTCAAGAGAACGCGGCGATCGTCAACGCGATCCAGCGGCGCTCGGACATCATCGTTCAGAAGAGCCTGGCGGAGGGGTTCGGGCTGACGGTGGCTGAGGCGATGTGGAAGTCCCGGCCGGTGGTCGCGACCAAGCGTGGTGGCATTCAGGACCAGATCGTCCACGGCGAGAGCGGGATCCTGCTCGACGACCCGCTCGACCTGGAGGCGATGGGCCGTTCCGTTGGCCGGCTGCTGGATGATCCCGAGTACGCGAGGGGCCTGGGGACGACCGCGCGGCAGCGAGTGGAGGATCGCTTCCTCGGCACCCGGAGCCTGATCCAGTACGAGCAACTGCTCGCCCAGCTCTTGCGGCACGTGGGCGCCGCCGCCTGACGTCGTGAGCGAAGCGGTCCACGGGCGGATACACCCCCGCCGCTAGTCTCGGCGGCTTGGGCCGGTCCGACCGCGCAACGTCGATGTCCCTGGTCATGGGGGCGATCGCCTCCGTGCAGGTCGGCGCGGCGATCGCGACGACGCTGTTCGACGAGCTCGGGCCCGCGGGGACGGTTCTGCTCCGAACCGGGTTCGCGGCTGTGGCGCTTCTGTTGCTGTGGCGGCCTCGCCTGCGGGGGCGGACGGGCAACGGGCTGCGCGATGCCGTGCTGTTCGGCCTGGCGCTCGCCGGGATGAACCTGAGCTTCTACGCCGCGCTCGATCGCATACCGCTCGGGATCGCGGTCACGTTCGAGTTCACCGGGCCGTTCGCGGTGGCGATCGCCGCCTCGCGGCGGGCGAGCGATCTGCTGTGGGTGGCGCTGGCCGCGGGGGGCATCGTGCTCCTGTCCCCGGGAATTCATGGATCGCTCGACACCACGGGCACCCTGCTGGCGCTGCTGGCCGGGGCTTTCTGGGCGATGTACATCGTGCTCGCGGTGCGGGTTGGGCGCGCGTTCAGCGGGGGGCAGGGGCTGACGATCGCGATGATCGTGGCGACGGTGGTGCTGCTGCCGAGCGGGATCGTCGCCGGGGGCGGCGATCTGGGTGATCCGGGCTTGCTCGCCGTGGGGCTAGCCGTGGCGCTGCTCAGCTCGGCGATCCCCTATTCGCTTGAGATGGAGGCGCTTCGGCGGCTGCCGAAGGGAACGTTCGGCGTGCTCATGAGCTTGGAGCCGGCGGTCGCGGCGCTGGTGGGACTGGTGGCGCTGGGCCAGGGCCTGAGCGCCAACGAGGTGGTCGCGATCGGGCTCGTGGTGGCCGCGAGCGCCGGGGCGCTGAGCGCGGCTGGGACACCGTCGCCGGTGGAGGCGTAAGGCCGCTCACCTGCGCTCCGCGGAGCGGGGCTCGTACCCGCGGCAGCTCGTCACCGGCAGCCGCGGATAGCGGGGGAACGAGGGGTCCGTGCGGGAGCGCTCGCACAGCGAGAAGCTCGAGCCGCGGGTCGTTTTCACGATCCGCTGATGAACGCAGGAGTCGCAGAGGCCGGCGGGCGGTCGGGGCACGGATGAAGTATCGCCTGTTACTTCACTTTGTATAGTCGATGGTGGTGATCACCTTCCGGCGCCTCCTCGGCTTCCTGCGGCCATATCGCCGTACGGTGATTGCTTCGCTGGTGTTCGCGTGGCTGGCGATGGGCGTGACCGTGCTCATCCCATGGCTGGTCGGCCGGGCGGTGAACGCCGTGAACGCGCACGACAAGAGCGCGATCCTCCCTCTGGTGCTGGCGATCGTCGGGGTCGGCGTGCTGCGGCTGGGGCTGACGGTCGTCAGGCGCTTGATCGCGGGCAAGGTGTCGGTCGCCGTCGAGTTCGACCTTCGCGAGCGCATGTATCGGCACCTGCAGTCGCTCGAGCTCGGGTTCTTCGATTCCCAGCAGACGGGCCAGCTGATGTCGCGGGCGACGATCGACCTGCAGTCGATCCGGTTCTTCCTCGGATACGGGCTGATCTTCCTGACGCAGAACGCGCTCACGCTGGTGCTGGCGAGCGCGGTGATGTTCACGATCAAAGCCGACCTGGCGGCGCTGGCGCTGGCGCCCGTGCCGTTCGTGGTCCTCTCGGCCATGCGGTACAACCGTCGCTCGCGGCCGGCGGTGCAGGAGATCCAGCAGCGGCTCGCCGAGCTGACCGCCGAGGTCGAGGAGAGCATCTCCGGCGTTCGGATCGTGAAGGCGTTCGCGCGCGAGCGGCACATGCTCGGGCGCTTTCGCCGCTCGGTCCTGCGGGTGTTCGATCAGAACATCTACTCCACGCGGCTGCAGGCGTTCTATTCGCCGCTCCTGGGCTTCCTCCCGAGCCTAGGGCTGGCGGTGGTGCTGCTGGTCGGGGGCCGCGAGGTGATCAACGGCGGGCTGTCGCTGGGGAACTTCGCGGCCTTCTACACCTACCTGATCATGCTTACGGGCCCGATGCGCATGCTCGGCATCTCGCTGGGGATGGCTCAGCGAGCGGTCGCGTCAGGCAATCGCGTGTTCGAGATCCTCGACCGCGAGCCACGGATCGAGAGCCCGCCGGACGCGCCGCCGCTCCCGGACGGCCCGGGCGC
>DATFON010000250.1:0-8147 GCA_035265465.1 Solirubrobacterales bacterium
GGAGCTGCCCCGGATCAACTACGGGCGGTGCAACGAGCGCCCGTACCGTTACACCTGGGGCGTCGGCAGCGACGGTGGCTGGCTCGACCGGATCGTGAAGGCCGACGTGGTCGAGCGACGCTCGACGACCTGGAGCGAGGACGGCTGCTATCCGGGCGAGCCGGTGTTCGTCGCCTCACCCGGTGCCGAGGATGAGGACGGCGGGGTGCTCCTGTCGGTCGTCCTCGACGGTCGCAAGGCCAACTCGTTCCTACTCGTGCTCGACGCGGCATCTCTGGACGAACTGGCGCGTGCGGAGGTCCCGCACCACATCCCCTTCGGGTTCCACGGCCAGTTCGCGCGGGGGTAAAGAGCTAGGAGGCCAGCACGCGATTGGCCAGGAGGCCGAAGGCCTCGATCGCCGCGACCAGATCGGCCTCGGGGGTGTCCTCCTCCCTGGCGTGACTGATGCCTGCGGTGGACGGGCAGAAGACCATCGCGGCCGGCACCACGCGGGCCATCTCGGCGGCATCGTGGAGGGCGCCGCTGGTCAGCACGCGATCTGACCCGGTGGTCTCTTGGCAGGCGCTCCGCGCCTGGGCCACGAGATCCGCGTCGAACGGGATCGGCTCGATGGACCAGACGCGCTCGACCTCGAGCTCGCAGCCGCGCTCCGCGGCGCCGGCTTCGCCCGACGACGTTGCGTCAGCGAGCATGGCGGCCAGGGTGTTCGCGTCGGGATGGCGGAGATCCACGAGCAGGTCCGCTTCCCCGGCAACGGCTGTCGCTATGCCCGGTCGCAGCTTCAATGCCCCCGTCGTCGAGACCCCGTCGCGCCGGCGACCAATCTCCTCCACGCTCAGTGCGACAGACGCCGCGGCGAGCCCCGCGTCGTGGCGGCGGTCCATGGGCGTGGTGCCGGCGTGGGAGGCCTGGCCACGAAAGCGGAAGCGATGGCGCTCGACCCCCGCGCACCCGCTCACAGCGGCGGCTCGAATCCCCTCGGCCTCGAGCACCGGCCCCTGCTCGATGTGGAGCTCCAGATACGCCCCGACGCGATCCTGGCGGGCGGTCGCCTCGAGCACCTGATCCAGGCTGACGTCGTTCTCGGCCAGAGCATCCTCGATCGAGATGCCGTCAGCGTCACGAAGGCTCCGCACGGTGGCCGGCTCCAGGGTTCCGGAGAACGCCGAGCTCCCGAAGAGGCTGCGGCCGAACCGCGCGCCCTCTTCGTCCGCCCAGTCGATCAGCGCCAGAGTCCGCGGCGGGCGCCGGCCGGCCTGCGACCAGGCCCGTAGCACCCCCACCGCCGCCATCACGCCAAGCGCGCCGTCGAGCCAGCCACCGTCCGGCACCGAGTCCACGTGCGAGCCCAGCGCCAGCGCGGGGTCACGCTCGCCATCAATAACCGCCCAAAGGTTTCCCGCGGGGTCTCGATCGGGCTCCAGTCCGATCTCGGCGAGCAGCTCACCCAAGAACGCTCGCGCCTCGCGCCAGGTCTCGGTCCAGCACAGACGCTGCGCGCCGTCGGCATCACCGGTCCGCTGCCTCAGCTCGCGGAGGTCGGCGACGACGCGGCCGGGGTCGATCGCCGGCGCGGAGCTCATGCAATCACCAACGGCATCAGCTTGTCGCGGTGCCAACGTGTACGCGTCTGCTGAATCTGTTGCCACGCCGGCTGTGGCACCGCGCTCACCCCCCTGCAGGCTCTCGGCGAAGGGCCTGGCCCAGGCAGTGCGCCCCGCCGCCTCCGAGCGTGAACATCTCGAGGTCGGGTGCGAGCAGCTCCAAGCCATGAGCGCGCATCTGCTCGTTCAGGGAGCGCGCCCGGGCGCCGGTCAGCACCCGGTCGTCCCCCAGCGAGATCGCGTTCACCCCCAGGCGAAACGCCTCATCGCCCGATACCTCCAGGATCTCGAAGCCCTTGGCTTGCAGCCAGGCAACGAGGCCGCTCGAGACGAGCTCCACGCACACGGCGGCGAGCTTCGGCGCCAGTACCGCCATCAGCACGTCGATGTGAACGAAGACGCCGGGGATGGGCTCCACCCGCGCCTCCCATCCCTCTGCCTCAAACCAGGCGGCAAGCTGATGAGCGGCGGCACGCTCGGTTCGCTCCTCGCCGTTGCCGATCACGACGCTTCCCGGCTCGACGATCATCACGTCGCCACCCTCGATCGCACCGGCCGTGGCCATGCGCCAGATGGGAACCTCGCGCTCCTGGTAGAAGCGAATGACAGCTGCGTATTCCCCGCGGCGCCACCACTGCTTGAGCTGGGTGACGTAGGCGCCCCACGGGGTCATGACGCTCGAGTCGCGCGCGAACACCTGGTAGGGCAGGGCTGGATCCGGCTCGAGGAGGTGCGTGGTGACGCCGGCCGCCTCGTACGCCGAGATGAGCTCACCGTGCTGGGTGCGGGCGGCGTCGGGGTCGAACACCCGGCCGGTCTCCAGCGTGCCGCGGGAGATGGCGCTCGTGGAAAGCCACCTGAAGTTGTCGGGCGGACAGACGAGGACGTCCGTGAGTCGGCCGTATTCGGAGTCGACTCCCCAGGCCGTCACTCAAACACCACCAACGACACCAGCTTGTCGCGGCGCCAACGTGTACGCATCTGCTGAATTTGTTGCCGCGCCTGCTCTGGCACCGCGCTCACTCCACTACCACCCGGATCGTCTTGAGGCTGCGGTCCACGGCCCCCCTGACCCAGCCGCCGTGCTCCACGACCTCGTTGACGTAGTCCACGGTCTCGCGGGTGAGTCGCTCGCCCGGGAGGACGTTCGGAATGCCCGGCGGATAGGCGGCCAGCGACTCGGCGGCGATCCTGCCGACCGCCTCGCCGAACGGGATGACCTCCTGCGGCCCGAAGAAGGCCGTCCGCGGCGGGAGCTCGAGCGAGCCCCACGGGGGTGGGGGAGTGAGCGGCCGCTTTGGAGGCTCCTCATCGGCACCGAGCGTCTCCACGGCATGGCTGAGCGCGCTCACAAGCCGCTCGGCACTCGCCGCAGCGTTCTCCCCGGCGCCGAAGACCGCCACGATCACGTTCTCCGAGACGAGCTCGAGGTTGACGTCGTCGAGCTCTCGCATGAGAGTGCCCAGGCGGGTTCCCGTGCTTCCCGTGCCGCGCACGTCAACGGACAGCCGCAGGGGATCCCAGTCGTGGACCCCGGGCCGTCCGATCAGGCGCTCGTCCAGAACCTCGAGGCCAGGGATCTGGCGGATCGCCTCGCGCGCCCGCTCGACTCCCGCGACCGTCTCGGCCAGCAGCTTCGCGCCACGAACCGCTGCCTGGCGTCGCGCGGCATCGAGCGACGCCGTGAGCAAGGCGCTCGGGCTCGTGGACTCGGTCAGCGTCACGCAGCGATCGACGACGTCCGCGTCGATCAGCTCGTCGCGACCCAGGTGAAGGATCGCGGACTGGGTGAGGCTGCCGAACAGCTTGTGGACCGAGGACAGCACGAGATCCGCGCCGCACTCAAGCGCGCTCTCGGGCAGATCATCGGAGAAGCGCAGATGCGCGCCCCACGCCTCGTCGACGATCAGCGGCACTCCCCGATCGTGCGCGACATCCGCGAGTCCGCGCACGTCCGCGACCGCGCCGAAATAGGTCGGCGAGACCGTCAGGGCGGCGACGGCATCGGGTGTCCGCTCCAGTGCATCGGCGAGTGACTCGGAAGTGAGGCAGTGGGCGATGCCCAGCTCCGCGTCGAGCTCCGGAGCGACGAAGGCCGGCTCCAGGCCCCCGAGGACGATTCCGTCAACGGTGCTCGAGTGGACGTTGCGCTGGGCGACCACCTTGCGACCCGCGTGCCGCAGCACCAGGCAGGCGGCGTGGTTTCCCTGCGACGCCCCGCTGATCAAAAACCAGCTGCGCCGCGCACCCCAGGCCTCCGCGGCGAGACGCTGCGCGCGCTGAAACGCTGAGTCGGGGCCGATGTCGATCCCCTCGATCCCCGCGGGCACGTCGTGCTCGAAGGCGGCGCGGCCCAGCGCGGTCACAAGCTGCGGATCCGCTCCCTCGCCGCCCTTGTGACCCGGCACGTGGAAACGCCCCGGGTTTCGCGCGGCATAGGCGACCACCGCATCCAGGTAAGGCGCCTCCTCCTGGTCAACCGGGGTGCCGCGCTTCGCGCCGCTTGCCGATTGGAGCGTCTCGCCGGACATGCCACCAGACACTAGTGCCCCGAACTCAACCTCACGAGCTGATTTGCCGATGGGATGGCGACCGTCGTCGACTATCACTGAAGGATTTGGGGGCTACGTATATGAGGCACTTGAAGCAGCGCAGACGGGTCGGCTCGATCGCGGCTGTCGTCGCGGTCATCGCGCTAGCCGCTCCCGCTCTGGCTGGTGCCGCCAGCTACGGCGGCACGTTCAAGGACGGCGGTACCGTCAGCTTCAAGACGGTGACCAGGGACGGAAAGATCGTTCGCGTGAAGGACTTTGGCTGGAAGAACCTGCCGACGACCTGCGACCAGGGTGCGTTCAGCTACACGGCGACCCTTCAGTTCTCGATGGGTGTGAAGAGCCTGGGGTTCGCGATCAATGCCACCGGCGGTGGAGTCGTTCAGGTGGTGTCAGGGCGGTTCACCGATCAGCGGCGGAAGGCCGGCGGCACTCTGAACGTCTTCGGCGATCTCGCCGCCGGCCACACGAACTGCGCCACCGGTCTGCTCCGGTGGAGCGCCACTCGTCGCTGACCGGCCCCCGCGAGCGCCGTCTGCGGACCCTCTGCCGAGGAGCCGTCGGATCGCACTGGAACCCCTTGCTAGCCTAGGCTCCGCCGGGCCCGATGAGCGACGAAGATCAACCTCCGAGTACGAGGCCGCATAGGGCCACACGCTGCCCGGCGGGTCCATTGGCCAGGCGATGACCGCCGTCCTCCTTGTCGTCCTGATCCTCTTGGTGATCTTGAACGGCCTCTTCGTGGCCGCGGAGTTCGCGCTCGTGCGCGCCCGCCGATCCCGGATCGAGGTGATGGTCCGCGACGGGATGCGGGGCGCCGAGCCGGCGCTCGCGGAGCTGGCTCGTCTCGACGAGTACCTCTCGGCCTGCCAGGTCGGAATCACGATGGCCTCCATCGGGATCGGATTCCTTGGCGAGCCGGCGCTGGCGCGTCTCCTGGAGCCGGCGTTCGGGGGCCTGTCGCATGGGCTGGCGGTGGCGATCTCGGTCGTGATCGCCTACGTGCTGGTGACCTCGATCCACATCTCGGTCGGCGAGCAGGTCCCGAAGATGCTCGCGATCACCAGGGCCGAGCAAACGCTGCGCGCGCTCGCCGGGCCCCTCGCCGTCTTCAGGGCGGTGAGCGCGCCGTTCACGATCGCCCTGACCAACCTCTCGAACGCGATCGTCAGGTTGTTCGGCGTCAGCCCCGAGCGGCTCGAGGAGCAGCACACGGAGGAGGACGTCAAGGCGATCATTCGCCAATCCGCAACGGGTGGAGCCATCGACCCCGATGAGGCCGGGCACCTGGTGGGGGTCTTCCACCTGCACGAGCAGCAGGCCCGCGAGGTGATGACGCCGATCCCGGCCGTCGTGACGGTCAACTCCGGCGAATCGGTTGAGGACGCACTCCAGCGCTGCGTCTCGTCGGGCCACACGCGCCTGATCGTGATCGAGGACGACAACCCCGACCGGGTGCGCGGCGTCGTGCACAACAACAGCCTCGTGCGCCTGTACATGAACGCCGGTGCCGACACATCGATCGAACCGGCGATCCGCGAGGTGCCGATCTTCCCCGAGACGAAGCCACTGGACGATCTGCTCGCCGAGCTTCAGCGTCAGCGCAGCTCGATCGCGGTCGTCTCCGACGAGTACGGGCGCACGGTCGGCATCGTCACGGTGGAGGACATCCTCGAGGAGGTGGTTGGCGAGATCGAGGACGAGACCGATCCGCGGGCAGCATCCGTCCGCAAGCTCACGGATGGCGACTGGTACGTGCGCGGCCACGTCTCGCTGGGCGACCTCGAGGATGTCGGCATCCGGCTGCCGGTTTCCTCGGACGCGTTCAACTCGATCGGCGGCTACGTCTTCTCCGAGCTGGGCCGGCTTCCAAAGCGGGGCGACCGGATCATGGCCAACGGTTACGAGATCAGGGTCGAGTCGGTGCGTGAGAACCGGATCGTGGCCGTTCGCATCCATGGCAGCGCCACGCCCCCCGATGCCGCGCCCACGAATGAGACGCCCGCGCCCGCCTGACGGGCTCTCAGGCCGCTATTAGCGGAAATCCGGGGACCCATTTCCGTCCGCGAGCCGGTCTAGCTTGCGAGGCGTCCGGCTCACCTATCGAAGGGGCGGCCATGTGGGTCGTAAAGCTCACGGATAAGCAACTGGAGGTCCTCAGGGCGGTGCTGCGCGCCGAGGAGCATCTGGGACCGGCCTTACGCGGAGCGCTCGAGGCGCTGGATCTCGCCCGTTGGGACGAGCTCCCCGACGCCCGCCTGCCATGGGAGGACGTGGCCGAGACGGCCCGCCGCCAGGGGATCTCGGAGGCCGACGTGATCTGGGACCTGGCGGGCAAGCGCAAGCGCACAGCCGCCTAGCTTCGCTGAATAACTTGCGGCGGCTTCGCCGCCTGACATGCTGCTGCGGCGACAAAGTCGCCGCCTCTAATACGTGTAGAACCCCTCGCCGCTCTTGCGCCCCAGCTTGCCCTGGCCGATGAGCTTCTCGATCAGCCCGGGTGCCCGGTAGCGCTCTTCGGCGGCGTCGTCGAAGAGGCTCTGACCGATCGCGGCCGCCACGTCGAGCCCGATGAAGTCGAGAAGTCGCAGCGGCCCCATGGGGTGGCTGGCGCCGAGCTGCATGCAGGCGTCCACGTCGGCGACCGGCATGTCGGTCCGCTCCAGCAGGCGAACCGCGTCGAACAGGTACGGAAACAGGAGCCTGTTTACGACGAACCCGGGCTGGTCGGGGACCTCGACGGGGGTCTTGGAGAGCGCGCCGCACCACGCCCGTGCCCGGTCGCCAACGCCATCGCGCAGCGCGTCGGGGAGACACAGCTCGATCAGCTCCATTCGCGGCATGGGATTGAAGACGTGAAGGCCGAAGACGCGCTCCGGGTGCCCGCTTCGCTCCCCCAGCTCCCGCAGGGGAAGCGACGATGTCGTCGTGGCGAGGTCCGCGTCCGCGAGGTCGCCCAGGATGCGCAGCACCTCGACCTTGACCTCGAGGTCCTCCTTCACCGACTCGACGATCAGGTCGCAGCCGGCGAGGTCCTCGATGCTCGTCGTCACGCGAATCCGGCGGGGCGCGGCGCCCTCGACCTTCGCGCACTCAGCCTCGGATCGCTCCTCGGCCCGCCACGCGGAGACGTCGCTGCGCGCCCACAGCCGGACCTCGCCCAGCGCGCTGGCGCACGCGGCGATGCCGCAGGCGATCGCGCCGCTGCCGGCGATCCCTGGACTCGTGTATCCCTCCGAGTCGCTCACCCCGCCGGGTTACTATCACGCGTGGGACGCCCGGGAGGCTCACGAGTGGTCGGTTATGCCGCTCATCCCGCTACCGAAGCGCCCTACCCTGAAGGCGATGGAGCAGCGCGCCCACAGATTGAGGCCGGTCTTCGGCGCCGCCGCGGCAGTCGTCGTCGCGATCATGGTGCTGGGCGCGTTCTCGATGTGGACGGTGATCCCCTTCGGGTGGATCTGGATCGGCTCCAAGGTCTCCGAGACGCAGGAGCCCTCGGGCGGGCCGTACCTGGTCGTGTTCGCCGGCATCGTCATCTCGATCTGCTCGATGGCGTGGATCCTCTCGAGACTCAACCGCGTCTATGTGCGCCTTACGGGGAGCACCCGCCTTCCGCGCAACTACCTGCCCGCCTGGAAGAAGAGCCTCAGCGACGAGCGGGATAGCCCGCACGGGATGTCGATGCTCGACGTCGTCATCCTCGCGTCGGTGCTGCTCGCCCTCGCCGCGATGGCGATCTGGTTCTTCATCGCCGCCGGCTCGCCGCTGCCGAGCGAATAGCCCTGAGTGGACTGGTTGACTCGCCAGTCAACCGATCGAGTATCGTCATGTTCAGCACTTTGCCAACGGCGAAATTGAGTGAACGGAGGGCTGATCCGAGATGGCTAGCGACGGGAACTTCCAGGGCCGCGAGGTAGTGATCGTGGAGGCGGCCAGGACTCCGATCGGCCGCGGTCACGAGGAGAAGGGCTATTACAAGGACGTC
>DATFON010000251.1:0-4986 GCA_035265465.1 Solirubrobacterales bacterium
TCATCGTCGCGGTCGTCGTGTGGTTCGTCAGCGCCCCGCTTCGCCGCTCGGCCAGCGAGACGGCAGCCGCGTCCGAGCGGATCGAGGACCCTCGCATCGCCGAGCTCGAAGCGCGGAAGGAGGCCAAGTACCGCGAGATCAGGGACGCCGAGCTCGACCGTGAGCAGGGCAAGCTCTCGCAGGCCGACTGGAGCCGCCAGGACGCGGAGCTCCGGCGTGAGGCGATTCAGATACTGAGGGCCCTGGACGAGGCCCAGGGCGAGACTAAGGAGGGGCGCGGAGCAGGGAGCAGGTCGAGGGTGTGACTTTGATGGCTACACTCCCCGGGCGATGGAAGTGGTGCTGGGCACATTCCAGGTGATCATCTCGATCGTGCTGATTTTCCTCGTGCTCCTTCACTCCGGGAAGGACGCGGGACTCTCCGGCGCCTTCGGGATCGGGCAGTCGGGCAGCGCGTTCGGCGGCGGATCGCTCGTCGAGCGTAACCTCGACCGGTGGACGATCTTCTTCGCGATCCTGTTCGTCCTCAACACCATCGTTCTGCTCAAGATCTGAGCCTCGGCCGGTATCGCCTTCGCGCGTCCGCGGCGCTCCTGGGACTCGTCGCCGCGATGGCCGGGTGCGGCGGCAACTCCGCTGAATCCGTCTCCCCCGGGAGCCCGCCCACGCCGTCAGGGACGCTCGGCATCGCGCTCCCCGCCGGTCCCCGGACATTCGACCCCCTGCTGGCGACCACGGCCGCGGATCGCTTGGTCGTCGGCCAGATCTACGAGCCGCTGACGCGGAGTATCTCGGGCCCATACGGCGAGACCGCGCGCGAGCCGGGCCTGGCCACCGCGGCACAGCCCGGCGCTCACCGGACGATCTGGAGGATCCAGCTGCGCCCCGGAGTTCGTTTCAGCGATGGAGCTCGCTTCAACGCCACGGCCGTGCTCCAGAACGCGGTCCGCTGGCGGGCGACGCCGGAGGGGCAGGCCCTCCTTCCCGGGCTGGTGGCCGCCGACGCGCCTCGCCCGGACCTGGTGAGGTTCACCTTCGGCGAGCCGAATTCCGACGTCATGCGCCAGCTCGCATCGGTCCGCCTCGGCATCGTCTCTCCCAGGGCGCTGCGCTCCTCGAACGCGAGCACGAGCTTGGCGCGCGGTCTGGCCGCCGGGACCGGTCCCTTCGAGCTTCACCGCCACGACGCGCACGGGATCCTCATGGCGCGAAACCAACGCTGGTGGGGGACCCGTCACGATCTGGGGCCAGGAGTCGAGCTGGTCGACCTGCGCTTTCCGGCTGCGCCGGAGCGGCGCTTGGCGTTGCTGCGCCGCGGCACCGCGCAGATCGCGGAGGGACTCGGGGCAAGGCAGCTACGCACCCTGCGGCGCGACGCGCTGCTGACCGATCAGGTCGGCCCGGGCGGCACGAGAGTCGGCCTTGCTCGCTCGGTCCGCGGATTCACGTCGTCCCGTGGCACGCCGGCACTTTCGCGAACCTGGCTCACCACGGTGGGCACGGGCGCGCGCTAGCGAGCGCTACTTCGTGAATCGCTTGAACTTCTTGTACGCGGGCTTCGGGGTGCGATCGTGCTTGAGAAGGCCGGCGGAGGCACAGAAGCTGCAGACCGTGGGCGCCTGGGCAGCTGGATCGCGCCAGTCGAACCAGTAGAGCCGCTCGATCTTCCACTTCTTGCGCTTCTTCAAGGTCACCTTGAACGACTTCTTGAGGATCTTGGCCTGGCCGGCAAGACCCTTGTTCAGCGAATACTTGTCGTTGGCGGATCCCCAGCCGACCTCGGTCAGCCACAGCTTCTTCTTCTTCGCGCCACCCTTCTTGAGCGCCTTGCGGACCTTCGAGATCCGCTTCGTGTACTTCTTGATCTTCGGCGCGTACGGATGAAGGGCAGCGGCGTCGAAGTGCTTCTCGACCTTCTTGACCTTGAAGAACTTCTTCAGGAACTTCTCCGGCGCCATCTTCTTCTTCTTGGGGTTTCCGGAGAGGCCCGCGAGGATCACCTTCGCGCGCTTGTCGGCCTTGTGGATCGCCTTGTCCGTGGTCTTGACGAACTTCCCGTACGCCTTGGGGGCGTGCGGGACCTGGCGGAGGTTTGACGTCCCGGCTTTCGCGAAGTACTTCGGAAGGTTCGGCTCGTTCCAGATCTGCCACGCCTTGACGGGCTTCTTCGGGACGTCCGGGTGCGTGCGCCAGAACTCCCCGCCCCGCTTGTAGCGCTCGACCGCCTTCTTCACGAACTTCTTCCACGCCCGCTTCGCCTTGCCCTTGAGCGGCGCCGCGCCCAGGTAGTTGCTGTGGACCGCCCACTTGGGAGCGCTGTAGAGGGTGAAGAAGGGGCTGATGCCGTTCCTCGCGAGCGCGGCAACGCGCGCGTCCGGCCAGTGGTACACACCCTTCTGCGGCTCGACGGTCCTCCAGAGCAGGTTCAGCCGCATCGTCTTGACCTTGATGTCGTGCATCTGCTGGAGGTCCAGCTCGTTGGCGGGGGTGCCTTCGGCGATCGCGAAGAAGCCCTTTGGGACCTTGGCGCTGGCTCCGGCCGCCGGGAGCAGGGCGAGCACGAGCGCCATGACGCCGATGAGCAGTGGCACTCGAGCACCGAGGCGGCGGATGCGAGGCGAAGACGAGCCGGTGCTCTGAGTGTCGTGGGCGCGACCGTGGACCATGGGTGAGCGTGCCTCCGTGCTGGTTGACGCTACCGAGCGCCGATCGTACCAGCGGCAATTGCCGTGGGAACCGACTGACGGGGACGTGTTGTGACCGACGCTCGAGCGAGCGCTTCGCGCACGACCGGGATTCATGAGCCTGCCTCCAGTGCTCGTTTCCGACCCTACCGGCGCGCGATGCTAGCCGATGATCGGCCGGGATGCGGGCCAGCCTCCGGGCAGCCGCGCTTGACCCGGGCGATGCAGCGTCTATATTGGCCGGACCAGGGAGTACCCGCAGGGAGCACCCGCCAGGCATGCCGAGGAACGGACCGACGGGCAGGAGAGGATCTTGCATCACGCACGCGGCGATCGCCGCGGCGGTGGCCTGCGCGACGGCGACGGGTGCCGCCGCAGCATCGGGGGGCGCCGCCGTCCAGGAGGTCCGCTACGGGGGCTACGAGATCGAGGTGCCCGCGTCCTGGCCGGTCTACGACCTCGCCGAGGACCCCTCGACCTGCGTGCGGTTCGATCGGCACGCCGTGTATCTCGGTCGTCCAAGCCCGGATCAGCGGTGTCCGGCCCACGCGGTGGGTCGCAGCGAGGCGGTTCTGGTCGAGCCGCGGACCGGAGCCGCGCCAAGCGACGATGCTCCCTCGGAGCTTCGGGTCGAGGTGCCCTCCGTCGGCGTGGTCGTCACGGCGACGTGGCGGCGCCATCCCGGTCTGATCCGCCGAGTCCTCGACGGCGCGACCCTCGTGTCCGGCGCCGAGCCTCCCTCGACTGCGGGCCCGGCGAGACAGGCCCAGCCGTCCCAGGCCGGCGCCACGCGCGGCGCCTACCACAAGGGGCTCGGGTTCGACGCGTGCACCGCGCCGTCGAAGTCCGCCATGTCCGCCTGGTCGTCGTCGCCGTACAGCGCGGTCGGGGTCTACATAGGCGGCGTCAACCGCGGATGCAGCCAGCCGAACCTGACGTCCCGCTGGGTTCGCCGCGAGATCCGCGATGGCTGGGCGCTGATGCCGATTTACGTCGGACTGCAGGCGCCTGGCACCAGCTGCAACTGCGCCACGATCAACCGCAGCGAGGCGAAGTCGCAGGGCAGGGCCGCTGCCCGCGACGCGATTTCGGACGCGCGGGCGCTGGGGCTGGGGCCAGGCACGCCCATCTACTTCGATATGGAGTACTACACGCGAAGCTCCAAGAACACCAGGGCCGCGCTGAGGTTCCTGGCCGCGTGGACCGGGCGACTGCACAAGGACGATTACGTCTCCGGGGTCTACAGCAGCGCCAGCTCGGGCATCCGCGACCTTGCTAGCCGCTATCGCTCCGACTACAGGGTGCCCGACGACATCTGGATCGCCAACTGGGACGGGCGACGCACCACCGACGACCCCTACGTTCCCGACAGCTACTGGAGCAACCACCAGCGGATCCGCCAGTACCGCGGCGGCCACACCGAGACCTATCGCGGGGTCTCGATCAACATCGACAGCAACTACCTGGATGGCGCGGTCGCGGGCGCCGCCGACCGCGACGCCGACGGCTTGCCCAACGAGTTCGACCTCTGCACCAGAGTCGTCGGCCCCGTGGAGAACTCCGGCTGCCCGTACCCCAGCCACGTCTCGGGCGGCCTCGTGAACTACCTCAACTCCGTCGACGGCGACCGCCGCGAGGGCGATCACTTCACGACCACCGGCGCCGTCGGGGCGGCCTACCACCTCGAGCGCAACCTCGGTTTCCCCTCGACGGATGAGGGCTCCGACACGATCCCCCTCTACAGCTGCAGCGAAGACCGGGACCAGTTCCTCACTCGGGAACCGGACTGCGGCGGCGCCAGGGAGTTCGGTCGGATCGGGTACGCGTACGACGAGCGGCCCGAGGATTTGCCCACCACTCCGATCTATGCATGCCTGCGCACCAGGACCGACGAGCGGACCGTCTCCCGCAACCCCGGCTGCGGCAACCCGGACAACGTCAACCAGGGACGCCTCGGGTTCACGATCTCCGTTGCAGCCCTCGGCCGCTACCGCAACTCGGTCGCCGGCGCCCGCCGCGAGGGCGACCACTTCACGACCACCGGCACCGCGGGCCCCGCCTACCAGTTCGAGGGCAACCTGGGCTTTCTCTACACCGACGAGCGCCCCGGCACGATCCCCTTGTTCAGCTGCACGGGGCACCAGGATCAGTTCGTCGCCCGGGAGGTCGACTGCGGCGGCGCCAGGGAGCTCGGCCGGATCGGCTACGCCTACGCTGAGCGGCCGGACGACGTTCGGACCCGCGAGATCTATCGGTGCCGTCGACCGAACGGTGAGCGCTTCGTCGCGGCGAACCCCAGCTG
>DATFON010000252.1:0-14363 GCA_035265465.1 Solirubrobacterales bacterium
GGCCCGCTCTTCGTCGTCCGCAGCGTCCGGCTGCGCTTCGCCCGCAAAGCCCGACCAGTGCGCCTCGGGCGAGGGCGGGACGTCGCGCAGATACCACTCGGCGTCGAGGGCGCCCATGGTGCCCGTGCCCGCGGCGGTCACGGCCTGCCGATAGGTGTGATCCACCAGATCGCCGACCGCGAAGACGCCGGCCAGGTTGGTTCGTGTGGAGCGGCCCTCGGTGATCACGTAGCCGCCATCGTCGGTGTCGACCTGGCCGGCCACGAGCTCCGAGCGCGGGGTGTGCCCGATCGCGACGAACGCGCCGCCGACCTCGAGCTCCTCGGTCTCGCCGGTCTCGGCCTGGCGGAGGCGGATCTTGGCGAGCTTGCCGTCGTCTCCGGCCACGAACTCCTCCGGGACGTACGGGGTCCTGAAGGTGATGTTCTCGCGGCCGCGGGCCCGCTCCTCCATGATCTTCGACGCCCGGAACTGGTCTCTGCGGTGGACGATGGACAGGTCGTTGGCGAACTTCGAGACGAAGATCGAGTCCTCCATTGCCGAGTCGCCGCCGCCGATGACCGCGACGTTCTCGCCCTTGAAGAAGGCGCCGTCGCAGACGCCGCACGTCGAAACGCCCTTCCCGCCGAGCTCCAACTCGCCTGGGATTCCCAGGCGCTTCGGCTCGGCGCCCATGGCGAGGATGATCGCACGGGTGCGGTATTCCTCGTCGCCGACCCAGACGCTGTGGATGCCTCCGTTGGAGAGCTCGATTCGCGTGGCGTCGTCGGTGATGAACCGGGTTCCGAATCGCTCAGCCTGGTCGCGGAACTTCTGCATGAGCTCAGGGCCCATGATCCCCTCGGGAAAGCCCGGATAGTTCTCCACGTCGGTGGTGTTCTGGAGCTGGCCGCCCCACTGGAAGCCCTCGATCACGAGCGGTTCGAGCTCGGCGCGGGCGGTATAGACCGCAGCCGTGTAGCCGGCGCACGCCCCGCCGACGATGATCACGTTCTCAACTCGCTTCTCGTTCATATTCACTCCGTCTTGCCTGGGCCTATCCGATTACGCACGGAAACCCTGATAACCATCATACTTTACTTTCTGAAGTAATGGCGGCCCCGCGGAGGGGCTCTCCGACCCCTCCCGCGAGCGGCGCTCGCGCTCGCTCCTCCTCCCACCGGGCCACCGTCCTCCGCAGCTGGAAGAAGGCGACGATACCCGGTGGGATCGGCAGCCAGAACGCCGCCAGCCGGTAAGTCAAGACGGCAGCGAACACCTCGGAGCTCGGTAGGCCAAAGAGCACGAACGTGCCGATCATCCCAGCGTCCACCGCACCGACACCGCCCGGCGCGAGCGGAAACAGGTTCGCGACCATCCCGACGAAGAACCCCTGGACGACGACACCGAGCGGAACGTGGACGTCGTAGGCGTGAAACGCCGCCCAGAGGATGCCGATGTTGCACGCCCAAAAGCCGATGGCACCGATCACGGCGAGCCCGCCGCGGGATGGGTTGCGGACGAAGTCGATCGCGGTGCGAGTACCGCGAGCGAGGGTCGCCGGAGCGCTCGCCAGCCGCCGGGCTATGCGCTGGAACCGATACCCCTGCGCGTAGTGACTGAGGCGTCGCTCAATGTCGTCCGGGATGAGCGCGATCAGCAGGCCGATGACGAGGATCGCCCCGGCGACCGCTGCCGGAAGGATCGTCAACCCGGCGGGGGCCTCTCCGCTCAAGACGCCCACCCGCAGGAGGACGCCGAACACGACGAGCGCCACCATGTAGACGGCGTAGAGGAGGACGAGGAAAGCGACCATCCGGCAGGCCGTCTGACGCCGCTCCATTCCCGCCTTCCGCAGCGCCCAGTACGTGAGCACGATCCCGCCTGCTCCCCCCGCGGAGAACAATCGGGTTGCGGCCAGGCCCGCCATCGTGATCTGGTAGGACTCGCTCCACTCCAGGTGGACGACGCGCTCGCCCACGACGCCCCGAAAGAGCGCGACGTACGAGAAGAAGGCGAGTACGTCGAAGGCGAGAGCGACGATCAGCCAGCCCGGGGCCGCGTCGCTGAGCTGTCCCAGCGCGTCCTGGATGCCAACGATCCTCGGCAGGAGGATGTAGATCGCGGCCATGGCGACGAGGACCACGGCCACGGTCTGCAGGATCCGCTTGGGCGTCGCGAAGAAGGAAGGCTCGGCCTCCTCGGCCTCCTGTGTCAGATCCCGATCGACCACATCCCGGTCGCTCCCCATCCCCTCTAATACTGGCAGGCGGTCCAGCCGTTGGTTGGTCAGCCGTTGGCGATCCGCTCGAGCCGCTGCGCGACGCCGCTGACCCGTTCCGCGAGCGGGCGCACCAGCGGCTCACCGCGCCGAACCACCGCCACCACCGCCCCTCCCACGAGGAGATCGACGACGTAATGCTCCCCAAGGTAGACGAGCGCGAACGCCAGCGTGATGACATACGACCACCCGGCCGTCCCGGCGACGGGCCCGGACTCCGAGAGGAGCATCGCGGCGAGCAGGGAGGTCCCGAAGTGAAGCGACGGCATCGCGGCCCACGGGTTGCCCCCGAGCGACGAGTACAGCGCCGGCCACGCGCGGCCCCAGGTGCCCTCCCCCACCTCGACCATCACCCGCCGCACCCGCGGGGGCGCCGCCGCCGCCACGATCTCCTCGCTCGAGCGTCCCTCGTGGGGCGCGACGTAGCCATTCTCCGCCGCCCACCACGGCGGGGCGGTCGGCACGGCGTAGTAGATCGCGCAACCGATGTCGTATGCCGCCGCCATCTGCCTCGCGGCCCGCGGGAAGCGAGCGTCGTTCCGCAGGAGGATCCATACCAGTGCGAGGTGCGGCTCGATGAACCACGCCCAGTGGACGATCGTCAGGATGCGGTCGAGCCTCGTCACCTCGCCCGGTCGCGAGAAGGCTCGCTGCAGGCGAACGTTCGGCAGCTGGCCGACCCCCAGGAGCCGGTCGACCACGATCGGATAGTTGACGCGCAGCCGCTCCCGCAACCGGTCGGGGCTGTCGTACGGAAGCTCGTGGATCACGGTGAACGCCCACATCTGGAGGCCGAACAACGCCGCGTCCCGAGCTCTCGTTCGCGGCAGAAGAACCGCAAGCGCGAATGGACCCGCCGCCGTGGCCGCGATCGAGACGCCTGGGTGAAGGCGAAGTCGCCGGCGAACCAGGGGAACCGCGAAGGCCGCGACCAGGGCGGCCCCGGCCGCCGCCCGGACGAAGGGCCTCAACGGCGAGCGTCGCGAGCGGCGAGGGATTCTCATCGGCAAGCGCGGCGAGTATAAGAACCTATCCCGGTTGGGGGGAGCACCCGTGGCTGAGGGCGTGGACAGCCCGGACACGCGGTCCGTTGCCTGCCCGGTGGCGACTAGCGATCGATCGAGAAGCGGCGGATGGTCGAGGGCCCGGGCTTCCCCGTGCCCCCGATGCCCCTGACCTCGAAGGTGTGCGAACCAGCGCCCAGGGGGGTGCTGGGAGTGTGCGAGTTTGCACCGGAGCACCGCCCGAACGCGTGCGCGTCGAACCGGCACTGGTACCGCACGGCATAGCGAGCCTGGAAACGGAAGGTCGGCCTTGGGGTGGAGATCGCCGAGCCGGCTGCGGGGCCGGAGGTGATCCCCGGGGCCGTCGGAACGGTGCGAACCTGGAATGAGAACTCCGCAGGGGTGCCGTCGCCGTTGCCGGCGCGATCGATGGCGGCGACGCGGAACCGATGCGCGCCGTCACTCAAACCGCTGAGCGTGGTCGGCGAATCACAGGCGCGGTACGCCCCCGCGTCCAGCCGGCAGGCGAAGTGAACTCCTGCCTCGTTGCTCGAGAAGGCGAACCGCGCCGAATTGACCAGCACGGTGGCATCAGGATGCGACTCGATGGCGGTGTTCGGCGCTGTTCGGTCGATCGTCCAGCTGAAGGTTGTGCGCGGACTCACCAGTCCAAGCGGATCCAGGGCCAGAACGCTGAACCTATGTGTCCCCGGTTGGAGGTTGGAGTACGACCGGCCTGCCGGGTCGCAGTCCGCCAGCGGGGCGCCATCCAGGGTGCACCAGTACTCGACAGCGCCGGCCGCGGAGTAGTCGAAGTCTGCGGCGAGGGCCCTGGTCCATCGATCGGGGGCGCTGGTGATGGTGGGAGCGGGAGGCGGCTGGTTCTCGGCTACCGCGCGCTGGGGATCGAGCGGATACGACTCCGCTGCATCCGGCACCCCGTCCCCGTCGGTATCGGGGGCTGCGCGGAAACACGTGTGGACCACCGCGCGAGGGGCGGGGTCCGGGCCGTAACCGAGGAAGGTCCTGGCGACATCACGGTAGGCGGTCGCCGTCGGCCCGAGCTCGAAGCTCTGCGGATCGACCATTCCGTACCAGGCGGCGGGAACGGACAGGTCGGTCTGCGGGGTCACCCACGACTTGGCCAGCAGGCCGTCGACGCCGCAGTCGCTTCGGGCGAGCCGGTTCGCCACCAGGTTGTAGAACGAGGCTCGCTCGGCCTCGGGCATCGCTCCGGGGCCGCTGGTGTACCAGCCGAACCCCACCTGGATCGGCGCGTGGCGATTTTCAGTCTCGTCGAGCTCCGAGCGCACCGCGGCGACGACTCGCTGCACCGCCGGCTCGCGGCTCGATGTAGCGGCGAGCACGAACGCGCCGTCGATCTGCCCGGCGAGCTCCGGGCGGGAGGCCACCATCTCGCGTACAAACGTGGCGTAGCTCAGACCGCCCTGATCCAGGCTCACCAGTGCGCGCGCTCCCGGGTCGACGCGATGGATGGCCGTCCGCGCCTGCGCGTAGGCCGACGCGTATTCGGCCGCAGACGCCGAGCCGTCCCACCACGACAGGTTAAGGTTGCCGCGATCCCAGACCTCGTAGTCGCGGACGGCGAGCTGTGACTCGTCGAGGTGGTTGTTGCGCAGCCAGAACGTGCCACCGCGGCCGTATCGCTCCGCGAATGCGGTGAGGAATGTGACGAACTTGTCCTGAGCCGTGGCGGGCGACGACGGATCGGCCCAGGACGGCGCATCGGTGAATGTCGGCAGGACGCTGACGCCGCGCAGGCCGAGTCTCAGGAACCGGGCGTCAGTGTCGGCCCACACCGCATCCGATCCGAGGTCCGTGGCCGGGCGTGGCTGGATCTGCTCCCAATCGATGACCTCTCGGGATTGCCCGATCTGGCCTTCCTGCATCGAGTCGGCCATCGCGCGGCGCCCCCCAATGTCGGCAGGCGTGTTACCCGGCATCACCCCGAAGAAGGAGCCATCGCTGCGCGGTGGATGAACCGGGGGCGGCGGCGGAGGCGGATCGCCTGGCGGCTCGCCCGAGCCACTGTCGCGGGCCGGATCCAGCGGATAGTCGTCGTCCTGATCGGGAGTGCCGTCGCCATCCTGGTCGGGCAGTGGGCGATTGCATACCGGAATCGTGCGGCGCGGGGCCGTCGCGGGGCCGTCGCCCTCGTAAAGGTGGACCTGATCGGCGAAAGCCTGACCCGTCGGGTACGGAGCGCCGGTGGCAGGATCGGCGATCCCCCACCAGTTCTCGCGGTTGTTGGGGTCCTGCTCGCTCGTCACCCACGCGTGTGGGGCGATCCCGATCACGCCGCAGTTGAGCCGCGGCGCCTTGTTGACGAAATCCGTCTCCAGTTCCGCGCGCAGGTCCTCGCGGACTGAGCCGGCCCCACCCTGCGTGTGCCATCCGAACTCGGTGACGAGGATCTCGGCCGGGCCAAGCCCCGCGGCCGCCATCTTGCTCCGCAGCCAGCCGAGCAGCGAGACGTCCCCGTCGGGATCGAGGTCGTATAGGTGGATGGCGACGGCGTCCACCTTGTCCGGGAGGGTGGGCTCGGCAGCGGTCATCCGGGTCAGGAACTCGCCCACCTCAAGGCCCCTCAGGGTGTCACCCGAGTAGGTGTTGGCCTTCAGGGCGACCAGTCCGCCCACCGAGACGACCACGTTCGGATCCACGGCATGCGCCGCGTCCGCCGCCGCGACCACCATCGGCGCGTAGCGCTCGGGGTCGGGCCCGGGACACGAGAACGGGTACCAATTCGGCTCATTCCAGAGCTCGACACGCTCGACGGGGTGGTAGGGAAGCGCCGGGCGCGCGGCCCAGAAGGTCCCGCCCCGCCCATAGCGCCGCAGGTATGCGCCCACGAAGGCCCCGTAGTCATTGGCCCCGGACGAGCTGGCCATTCCGTCGCGGCCGCAGCCGGGCGTCTGGAGCGCGGGCGTCGACGCGGCCCAGACGGGAGTTTGGCGAATCACCGGTTGGATCGTCAGATCGTGCTGCGCGAACCGCGTGATCTGGGAGTCGAACGTCCCCCATCTGTAGGTGTGAGCGCCGGCGACGGGCGGCGTCGGCTCGGCATCGGGCCACGGGACCGCGTCGCGCACCCAGCCGGCACCGGTCGCCTCGATGTGAGTCAGGTACGAGTCGAGCGTCGCGCCCTGCCCCTTCTGGTTCATCAGGTAGAAGTTCGGGGCGCTGACCCCGAAGAATGAGTCGTCCTCGCGTGGAACGAAGGCAGCGGCCGCGGGCGCGATCGCGAGGGCGATCACGATCGTGACCGCCGCAGCGATGCCCCCGAGCTGCCTACCGGCCATGCTGTGTCCAGTCTGGGCGGTCAGCCCACCCGTGCCCATCCCCCGATCGGCGCCTTTTCGGGATGGTTCTTGCGTCCCCCGATTGGCCACCTGCCGGTCCCCCGATCGGCGTGCGCACCGCGCCGATCGGATGATGCGCGCCACCCCGGGCTGACGGGAAGTTCGGGACACGCTCGAGACGAACGGCTCGCGCATACGGTCACCTCCGATGCTTCGCCGCCGTCTTGGCGCTGGTACAGGTCCTCAGATCAGGCTAGAGAGCGTGTACCCGCTGTGCGCCAGTCGATTCGCTCCGCCACGTAGCGGCATCCCCCCGCCCCACGATTAGAATGCTCGCGCCTTGGCGTCCCGGAAGACCGTCCGCCGTGTAGTGCTCTCCCTCGCGCTCGCGGGAACCGCGTCGGCGCTACTCGCCGCGCCCGCGGCTGCCTCGATCCTCGGCCCCACGGCCGGGCACTCCCCCAACGCCGACGACATCCGGACCGCCTATTGGGTCGCGATCGTGATCGCCGCCCTCCTGATCGTCGCGGTTCACGTGTTCCTGATCGCCGCGCTGGTGCGCTTCAGGGCTCGGCGTGGACGCTCGCCGCGGCCCTTCACCGCCGGGGCCAGGGCCTTCGTCCGACCGGCTGCCCCGCTGGTCGCGATCGCCGTGGGTCTGTTCGTGTTCGGCATCGTCATGATGACCAAGGCCCGCGAGGTGCAGGCGACGGGCTCGGAGGGACTCGGAGCGGACAGCGACCTCGTGGCGCAGGTCAATGGGCTCAGCATCCCGCCCGAGTCGAAGGCGCTGAACATCAACGTGATCGGGCAGCGGTGGTTGTGGCGATTCGAGTACCCGGGCGGCCGGCCGGGTGACCGCATCTTCTCCTACGGCGAGCTGGTGGTACCCGTCGACACCACGGTTCTCCTGCACCTGACCTCCACCGACGTGACGCACCGCTGGTTCATCCCGGCCCTCGGCGGTCAGGTGGAGGCCCTCCCCGGCCAGGACGTAGGGACCTGGTTCCGCGCCGATGAGGTCGGCACCTACCACGGGCAGTCCACATCTTTCTCCGGCAGCGCATTCGCGGCCATGCGCGCGTGGGTCCGCGTCGTGACGCCGCAGGCCTACCAGCAGTTCATCGACCGCAAGCGTGAACAGCTCGCGGCGGCCCAGGACTACGTCGCGAAGAAGCTCGGCGAGGGCGCCGCCCCGGGGGCGACTCCATGACGCCCCCGACTGCAGTGGCGTCGGCCCGCCCGGAGGTCGTCACCGAGACCGTGCCGCGCCGCCGGCAGGCTTGGATCGAGCGCGCCACGAGCGCCGACCACAAGTCCGTCGGGGTGCTTTACATCGCCGCCGCGCTGACCTTCGGTGTTGCCGCCCTCACCGCTCTGGTCGTGATGAGGGTCCAGCTGATCGTTCCCGAGAACACGACGATGGACCCGGAGATCTTCAACCGGATCATGTCCACCTTCGCGGTCACAGGAGTCGTCCTGTTCGCGATTCCCCTGGCGCTCGGCCTGATCTCGTACATCTCGCCGCTTCAGGTCGGCGCCCGCGGTGTGGCATTCCCGCGCCTCAACCTGCTGTCGTTCTGGCTGTATGTCGCCGGCGGGTTCACCATCTACGGCAGCTATCTGTGGCGGCCCTCCGAGGCGGGCTTCGGGGCGCTGCCGCCCCTCTCGGAGCCCCTCTACTCCAACACCCACGGCGTCGACGCCTGGCTCGTCGGCACCGCGCTCGCCGTCCTTGGCTTCGTGTGCTTCGCCGTCAACATGGTGGCGACGCTGCGCACCATGCGCGCACCCGGGATGGTGTGGCGGCGCGTCCCGCTCTTCACCTGGGCCGCCAACCTCGGCAGCTACCTGCTCCTGGTCTGTGGGCCGGTGATGCTCGCGGCGCTCGTGATGCTGTTCGTCGACCGCCACTACGGCGGCGTCTTCTTCGACCCGGGGTATGACGGCGCGCCGCTTCTGTACGAGCACCTCGCCTGGTTCTTCTTCACGGGTGTCTTCTCGTTCATCGTCATCATCGCCGCGGGCGTGATCTCCGACGTCCTGCCGGCGTTCGCGCGAAAGCCCCTGTTCAGCCACCGCGGTGCCATGGCGTGTCTGCTCGCAATCGCGATCCTCGGACCGCTGGCGTGGATGCGCAACATGTACACGGCGCCGATTCCGACGGCGTTCCTGGTCTTCGCGATGCTGTGCGCGATCGCGCTCACCGTGCCGATCGGCCTGCTGATCTTCAACTGGATCGCCACGGTCTGGGGAGGTACCCTGCGGGCGCGATCGGCGCCGCTTTACGCGATCGCCGCGATCAGCGTGATGACGATCGGCCTGGCGGGTGACCTCGCCTGGTCCCTCATCCCGGTGGGATGGCAGATCGGGCACACGACGCCGGCCCAGGGCGCCACCATGGCGGTCATCATGGGCGCCGCCGTGCTCGGCGGGTTCGCCGCGCTCCACCACTGGATGCCCAAGATCACCGGACGGCTGATGGGCGAGGGCCTCGGGAAGATCACGCTGGTCCCGATCCTCCTGGGTCTGTATGTGTTCGAGCTGATGGCCTTCTTCGCCGGCGTCAAGGGCCAGCCGGTCGACATCTACAAGTTCTTCTCTGGCGAGGGTCTCGATGGCTACAACCTCGTGGCCTCGATCGCCGTGTTCGTCATGGCCGCCGGCATCCTCGTCGAGCTCGCAAACGCCGCCTACAGCTACCGGCATGGCGTTCCAAGCGGCCACGATCCATGGGAGGCGGGAACCCTCGAGTGGTTCGCCACCTCACCGCCTCCGATCCACAACTTCGACGTGGTCCCGGACGTCCGGAGCTCCGAGCCGCTCTACGACATCCGGAGGGCGATCCGGGACCGGACCCACGCCTGGCGACCGCCCGCGCGGGCGCCTGCGCCCCAACCCCCCGCTCCCGAGCCCGAGCGAGTGGGTGGCGAGAGCGGGGGCGCCCAGGGTGGCGCCCCGGTAGCCTGACGCCAATGAAAAACGGCACCTGCCAGTCGCCGAGCTGAAGCTCGGCGCCACCACCACCAATGCGTAGCGCCCCTCGTGGCGAAGCGAACCAGCTCCTCCGCTTCCGCCGCCTCCTCAACGCCACCATCCTCGCCACTTTCGCGCTGATCGTCATCGGCGGAGTCGTGCGCGTCAGCGACTCCGGGCTTGGATGCGGGCCAGCGGGCAGCGGCACCCACGGCTGGCCGCTGTGCGGCGGGCGGGTGCTCCCGTTCCTGCAGCAGCACCAGATCATCGAGTTCAGCCACCGGGTCGCCGCGACGATCGTGGCCCTACTGATCCTGGGGCTCGCGTTCGTCGCCTTTCGGCACCTGAGGGACCGCCGGTGGCTGGTCCGCGGCGTCGTCGCGGCGGCGGTCCTCGTCCTCATTCAGGCCGGCCTGGGCGGCCTCACCGTCGAGCACGGCCTGCACACCGCCCTCGTGGCCGCGCACCTGGGCCTGGCGATGCTGCTCCTGGGGCTTCTGATCACGCTGCGTCGCCTCGCCCAGGGGGGCGAGCGCGCGGCGCCTCTGGACACATCTCGCGCGCTGCGGTGGACGGTGGCGATCGCGATCGTCCTGCTCTTCGCGACGATCGTCGCCGGCGGCTATGTGGCCGGCACCGAGGAGGAGGGAACGGCGTCCCAGCCCATCATCGGCGCCCACCTTGCCTGCGGCACCGAATTCCCGACGTGCCTCGGCAAGTTCATGCCGTTCTCCTACGGCCGGCTCGTGGACATCCAGCTCACCCACCGCCTGTTCATGTACCTCACCGCGATCGCGGTGCTGGCGATGACGGCGGTCGCCGTGCGGCGCCGTGTCGTGCTGCCGCCCAGCGGAAACCGCGCGTTCCTGCTGATCCCGTTGCTGCTCGTGTGCCAGATCCTGCTCGGTGCGATCAACGTCTGGGAGGGCAAGCACGCATGGCTCGTGGTCTCCCATCTCACGCTGGCGACGATCCTCTGGGGAACGGTGGTCTACGCCGCCGCGTCGCTCGTGCCGTTGCCCGAGGGGGCTCCGGAGCGGCGACCCGAGGGCTCCGGCGGCACGCGCGAGACCCAAGCGGTGACGGCCTGAGCATGGAGGGCGCAACCAACACCGGGAAGCTCGTGGGCCCGCCGGCGGTCGAGGGAGCCTCCGCCGACGGCGGGCGCCTGCCGCTCACCGCGCCAGTGGGAAGGCGCCGAACGCGCGACGTCATGCGCGACTACCTGGCACTGACGAAGCCGCGCATCATCGTCCTGCTCCTGATCACGACCGTGACCACGATGTTCGTCGCCGATCCGTCGGGGCCGAGCCTGGCAGTGATCCTGTGGACGATGCTCGGCGGCTACCTGGCGGCGGGCGGCGCGGGAGCCATCAACCACTTCGTCGATCGCGACCGCGACGCCCGCATGGCGAGGACCTGCGACCGGCCCCTGGTCACCGGTCGCATCGAGCCCCGCCGCGGCCTCATGTTCGGCATCGGGCTCGCGGTCGGATCCATCGTCCTGTTGGCGCTGGCCGTGAACCCCGTCGCCGCGGCGCTCGCCCTCAGCGGACTGCTCGGCTACGTGTTCGTCTACACGCTTTGGCTGAAGCCGCTGACGCCGCAGAACATCGTCATCGGCGGCGCGGCCGGGGCGGTCCCCCCGCTCGTCGGCTGGGCCGCGGCCACGGGCGGGCTGACCGTCGACGCGCTCTATCCGTTCGCGATCGTGTTCCTGTGGACGCCGCCGCACTTCTGGGCACTCGCCCTGCTTGTCAAGGACGATTACGAGCGGACCGAGGTTCCCATGCTCCCCGTGGCCCGCGGCGACGCGGCGACCCGTCGCCAGATCCTCGTCTACAGCATCGCCCTCGTCGCGTTTACCGTGCTGCCGTACCTGACCGGCCTGTTCGGATGGCCATATCTGGTCGCCGCGCTGGCCTTCGGCGCGGGGTTCGTGGCCCTGGCTGCCGACCTCGCTCAGCGTCCCTCACGGGCGGGGGCGGTTCGCCTGCACCTGGCCTCGCTCGCCTACCTCGCGCTGCTCTTCGCCGCGATGGCGGCGGACCGCATTGCGCTGCACTGAGGAGCGCTCAACTTGTCCCCGGCGCGGTGGGGCCTGGGGCAATGAGGGGAGGCGAGCTGCGGCGTTATGGCCTGGTCAAGTCAATCTGCATCCGACAGGTGGATGCGGATTGCGTTGACCCGGGGCAACCCTGAGCGGCGGGGCCCTACCCCGCCAGGCTATTCGCCGTCAGGGCGATGAAGAAGACGATCACGACCTCGCTCACGACCCACGAGTTGTCGTTCATCCAGTCGCGCGCCTTCGGCAGGAAGGCCTGAGCGCGCTTGCCGAACGCGAGGGCCGCGATCGCCGGCGATGCCAGCAGGAGCAGCGTCAACCCCAGGAAGGGAAGGAAGTGCCACCACGGATCGCCGTGGCTCGAGAGGTAGGAGCCGACGGCGAACGATGTGAGGATGTCGGTCGGAAACACGCCCAACAACAGAAAGCCGAGCTTGAACGAGAGACCTGGGGTCGCCGTCTGCAGCCTTCCCATCCACTTCGGCGGCTCGGATTCCTTTCTTGTCGCGAAGACGTGCCACGCCGCGAAGACCAGCAACGCCAGGATCACGATGTAGATCGCCTTGTGGGAGGCGCCCTGGTCAGATGCCCCGCTGCTCACGAAGAACGCGATCGTCACGATGGCTGTGATCGAGAGCGAGGCACCGGCCACGTAGGCGATGGAGTTGCGTCGCCAGTTGTCACTGGTGACGAGAAAGATCGCGCTGAGGATCTGCGGCCCGGCGATCATCACGATCGCCATGGGCAGCATCTTCACGAGGTTCACGACCCGGCGTCCTTTCGAGATCGAGCCACGTGCGTGCCGACCCTATCCCAGCGAGGGCGGGGCCAGCCCTCGGGCGGGCGCTTCCGCTTGTGATATGAACCGATCCGAATGGACCGCAGGCTCGCGCAGCGCAACCTGATCGCCGGGTTTCTGGCCGGCGGAATTGCCCTGCTCGCGTTCGGCTTCGCGTTCTTCCTGGCCATTCTGTACATCACGCAATGAAAGACGGCCGACGCGTACCGCAGCCGACGGAGCTCGTCTACGTGCCGAGCCCGAGCTGGGCACCCGTGCTCGCGGGCGCCGGGCTGGCGATCGTGGGCATCGGCCTGTTCGCGGGCTGGGTCTACGCCGCCGCCGGCGGTGTCATCGCCATCGGCGCATTGTGGAGCTGGATCCGCGGGGCCGCCAATGACGTCGGGCGGCTTCCTCGCCAGCAGCGCGTGAGCACGGCCGTGCTCCCGGCGGTCCCCCTCCGCCGCTCCGACTCGGACTCCTAGCCCGCGTCGGTCAGGAGGCGGTCGCCTCGGCCTCCGCCTCCGGGGAGGTCATCGCGGAGGTCGCGCCCTCGGACGTCCAGACGCGCACGATGTCGCGCATCGAGAGGACCCCAATCAGCTCGGCGCCGTCCACGACCACGAGGTGGCGGATATGGCGCCGTGCCATCTCCATCGCCGCGCGCTCGAGGCTCCAGCCGGGCGCGGCCGTGATGAGGGTGTCGCTCATGTGATCGACGATGCACTCCGTATCGGGGTTCTCGCCCTTGCCGAGCGAGATCAGGATGTCGCGCTCGCTGATCATTCGGGGGCCCGGGGACTCCTCGTCCAACACGACCGCGGCGCCCACGCCCTTCTCGGTCATCCGAGTCGCCGCGTCGCGCAGCGTGTGGCCGGGACCGAGCGTCAGCACCACCTTTGACATGCCTTCCCGAACTTCCATCCTGCGCCTCCCCACGGGGCGAATGTGCCTATTGACTCAACCCTATCGAAAGTGCCCGGCCGGTCCGTCACGCCCGAGCCCAGCGGCAGACCCCGGCGATAGGATTCCGGCCCTCGTGTCGAGACGCAAGCTCATCCCGACGGGAGGCGGCTTCGTGGCGCTCGCCGTCGCCGTCGCCCTGGTGCCCGTTCTCTCCGGGTGCGGGGTCTCCGCCAAGGGCGACTTCAATCGCGGAAAGCAGCTCTTCGCGGCCCAGTGCTCGACGTGCCACTCGCTCAAGGACGCGGGTAGCACGTCCACGATCGGTCCCGACCTCGACGCCGCCTTCGCGCAGGCTAGGGCCTCGGGGATGGACCCCGAGACGATCGCGGGCGTCGTGAAGAACCAGGTCGATAACCCTCGCCCCTCCACGAGCAACCCGTCGGTATCCATGCCGGCCGACCTCGTCACCGGGACCGAGCTCGACGACGTCGCGAGCTACCTCGGCACCGTGGCAGGCAACCCCGAGTTCAAGGGGCCGGAGCTCCCGAACGACCCGGGCGCCCTGGTCTTCCTACAGAACGGCTGCGGGAGCTGCCACATACTCCAGGCGGAGGGCACCTCTGGGACCACGGGACCGGATCTCGACGCTGTCATGGGCAAGGACGATCTGAAGACCGCGGCCGCGGTGAGGACGGCGATCGTCGACCCCGACAAGACGCTCGCCAAGGGCTACCCGCCTAACGTGATGCCGCAGGACTTCGGACAGCTCATCAGCTCGATGGATCTGAACGACCTTGTCCAGTTCCTCCTGAAGTGCTCGGGCAAGGGAGCCGAGACCCGCCCCTGCCAGCCGAAGTCCGGCGGCTCCTCCAAGTAATCGCCCGCGCGCCGACCCTACGAGGCGGCCGGCGCGGGCTCGCGCGCCTCGGCCTCGAGGTCGACGACCACATGCGTGACCGGCAGCGGCACCTCATCGCGGGCACGAGTTACCACCCCGCGCTCCAACCAGCGCGACTTGTCGGGGGGATGTGTCGAGATCACGACCTCGTCG
>DATFON010000253.1:0-4820 GCA_035265465.1 Solirubrobacterales bacterium
GAACACGGCCTTGCTCGCCTCGGAGTAGGCCGACATCCGCGGCGGCACGACCACCGCCTTGGGGCACAGCCGCCGGGCCTCGGCGCCGCCCATCGCGGTGCGAACGCCGTACGCCTTCGCCTCGTAGCTGGCCGCGAGCACCACGCCCGCCCCCACGATCACGGGCTGCCCGAGGAGACGAGGATCGTCCCGCTGCTCGACCGAGGCGTAGAACGAGTCGAGGTCGGCGTGCAGGATCGTGGCCTCAGCCAGCACGAACACATGTTCGCATCCGGTCGCGACGGAAACGGAACGCCGACCGGCTAGAGGTAGCCGAGGAGGCGCATCCGCTCCTCCAGGTCCTCCGTCTCCTCCGGCGTCGCGCAGGGATGCTCGGGCGTCGCGCCCACCGCTGCTGGCTCGAGGCCGGTGGCCGCCATGGCGGGATGACCCAGCGCCCGGCGCAGGCGGTCGATGGCGTCCGCGTCGTCATCCGAGGGCGGATCGCGCAACGGGTCCCGGGGCTCAGCTCGAGCGGGTCGGTCCGGAGGTCGTGGAGCAGGTCGCGCCCCTGGCGACGGATCAGCTTTCGGCGCCCATCCGTGGCGGCGACGAAGGGGGTGGGTCAGGCGCTCGAACGTGGCGTCGTCGAGCCCCCAGTCGCTGGCGATGTCGGTGGCGCGAGGGCGGCCTTCCTGATCATCGGCGCTTGCGTGCTCCCAGTCAGGACAGGGCCGGTGGCGAACGCCCTCCAGTGGCACCCCCTTGCGCTGGTCGGAGTCGCCTCCTACAGCCTGTACCTGTGGCACGTTCCCGTGATCGAGGCCCTGATCGACGGTGGCGTGTCGACTGGCTTCGCCGTGCTCACGGTCAACGCCGTGCCCGTCTGCATCGCGGTCGCCCTGGCGAGCTACGCGGTGATCGAGTCGCCATTCCTGCGCCTGAGGCGGCAATGGGCGCGCTCGGCGGCCAAGCAGGAGGCGCCGCCGCACCCCGATCGGGTCCCGGCGTAGGTCCGACCCGCCGACACCACTGTTAGATTCAGGCGCTCCCAAGCTGATTAGGAGGAGTCACATTGACCAAGGCTGAATTCGTCGATCGGATCGCCGGACAGTTCGAGACCAAGAAGGCGGCCAGCGACGCCGTCGAAGCGGTGCTCGACGGGGTCACGGACACGCTCGCGGGCGGAGGCGAGGTCAACTTCACGGGCTTCGGCAAGTTCAGCGTCGCCGAGCGCGGACCGCGCCAGGGCGTCAACCCCCGCACGGGTGAGCGGATCACCATCGCGGGCGGCCGCGTTCCCAAGTTCTCGGCGGGCGCTGGGCTCAAGTCGAGGGTCAAGGGCTGAGCGAACCCTTCGCGGATCGGCTCGCCGCTCTCGTCGGGGAGCGGCGCAGCCAGGTCTGCCTGGGTCTCGATCCCGATCCCGCGGCCGCCGATCCCGAGGAGGGCGACGGCGAGGGCGACGTGGCGGACCGCGCGGCGGCTGCCGTCGCCGCGAGTTGCCGGTCGCTGATCGACCGCGCGGGACCCTCATGCGTCGCCACCAAGCTCCAGCTGGCGTGCTTCGAGCGTCTGGGCGCTCCCGGGTGGGCGGCGCTGCAGAGCACCGTCGCGGCCGCCCGCCAGGCAGGCCTGCTCGTGATCGCCGATGGCAAGCGCGGCGACGTGCCGGTCAGCTCCGCCGCCTACGGCCAGGCCCTCTTCGGCTCGACTCCGACGCCGTGGGGGGATGTTCCGGGCCTGGGCGTGGACGCCGCGACGGTGAACCCCCTGCTGGGCGGCGACGCCCTCGAGCCGCTGATCGACGCCGCCGCATCGTCGGGAGGGGGCATCTTCTGCCTGGTTCGCACCTCCAACCCGGGCGCCGCCGACCTCCTCGATGCACCCTCGCCGGACGCCCCGCTCTATGAGCGCATCGCCGCCCTGGTCGCCGAACGCTCCGACAGGCTCGCGGGCCGGTCCGGGCTGTCCGGCGTTGGGGCGGTCGTGGGGGCAACTGAGCCGGGGCACCTGGCGCGGCTCAGGGAGCTGATGCCGGCGACGATCTTCCTGGTGCCGGGGGTGGGCGCGCAGGGTGGGCGACCGTCCGATCTGGGGCCCGCATTCGGCGAGCATCCGGCGTCGGCGCTTGTGACAGCTTCGCGCTCGATCGCCCAAGCGCCCGACCCGGGGCGGGCGGCCCAGGAGCTTCGGGAGGAGTTGTGGCGGCTCCGCGGCGCCTGAGATAACGCGGCCAAGGCGGATGGGCGCCCGATTGCCTCGACGGTCGTGCCGGCCACCGGCCCGGCTCCGCCGTTTACCATCCCCGTCCCGTGGCCAGGATCCTCGCGGTGTTGGGGCTTGCAGTCGCGGCGGTCGTCGTGATCGTCGTGATCTCCTCGTCTCTCGGTGGCTCCGACGAGACGTCGAAGGGGAACCCGAACGCGGGTGGCCCGAACCAGCCGAAGGAGAGCCACGCCAAGTACTACGTGGTCCAACCTGGGGACACGTTCGCGGGGATCGCCGCGAAGGAGGGGTACTCGGTTCCGCACCTCGAGGAGCTCAATCCCAACCTGGATACGCAGCTCCTGCCCGAGAAGGGATGCATCAACCTGGTCCCCGAGGGGTGCAAGATCCTCGCCAACGGCGATTGATCTCGCGCAGGTCGGCGACGCTCGGCATCGCCTGCGTCGCGGTGGCTGTGGCGCTCGCCCTGGTGCCCGCCGGCCATGCGGGGGCGAGCACCGGCCCGAAGCCCCCCGACATCCCCGCGCGGGCGTGGCTCCTGCTGGACGCGGGCGACCGTACCCGCCTCGCGGCCCACGACCCCAACTCCTCGCAGGCGATGGCCAGTACGACGAAGCTGATGACCGCCTATCTCGCGCTGCATCGGCTGCCGCTCGACAAGCTCGTCACGGCGCCTCCCTATAGCCCGATTCCGGGCGAGTCGCTCTTGGGCCTCCAGGCGGGCGAGCGCATGACGGTGCGCGACCTGCTGTACGGGCTGCTGCTGCCCAGCGGCAACGACGCCGCGGTGACGCTGGCCGACGGCGTCTCGGGCTCCACCGCGGCCTTCGTTGGCGAGATGAACCGGGCCGCGCGCCGCCTCGGGCTCGACGAGACCAGCTACGCGAATCCCATCGGCCTCGACCAGCCCGGCAACTACTCGAGCCCACGGGACCTGGCGGATCTGGCGCTCACGTTGCGCAACGACAAGCTGTTCCGGCGGATCGTCGATACGCCGCAGATCACGCTCGAGACCGGTGATCAGCCGCGCACGATCGAGAACCGCAACGACCTGGTCCTCTCCCACCCGTGGATCAACGGGGTGAAGACGGGCTACACCCGGGAGGCCGGCAACGTGCTGGTCGCATCGGGCACGCAGAAGGGCGTGACGCTTCTGTCGGTCGTGATGGGCGCGCCGAGCATCGCCGTGCGAGACAGCGACACGCTCGCGCTGCTCGACTACGGGTTCTCGCTGTATCGGCTCGAGGACGCCGTGCGCTCCGGGGAGAAGCTGGGGTCCGCGGCGGTGCCGAACGCGGATGCGCGCGTCTCTCTCGTGGCCAGGGGCGGAATCCAGGCGACCGTGCGTCGTGGCCAGACCGTGGACGTCGCCCTGAAGGCGCCGAGCGCTATCGAGGCGCCGATCCGACGTGGTGAGCGCCTCGGCATCGCGACCGCCACGCTCGCCGGCGAGCCGGTCGGTCGTGTCCCGGTGGTCGCGAAGCGGGCCGTGAGGCCAACCAGCAGCACATCGCCGGTCGCTCGGGTGGACGATGCCCTGCCGGGGCCGCGCATCGTCGTCTGGTTGCTGGTTGTCGCGCTGGTAGCGGTGGTGATACTGATTGTCGCGGCGCTGGCGGGACGGCGCTCGGCGTGACGGCGCCGTCAGTGCTCTAAGGTCGTCAACGAAACGTTCAAGGGAGGCGAGGACCTGCAGTGATCCTGACGGTTACGTTGAACGCGGCGATCGACCGGACGGTCGCAGTCCCCAACTTCCGGCTTGGGCGCCGCCACCGTGCCGTCGAGTCCCGGACGGTCGCGGGCGGGAAGGGGGTCAACGTTGCGCGGGCGTTGAAGCTCCTCGGCCGCCCGGTGATCGCGACCGGACTCGTCGGGGGCCCGACCGGCGCGCGCATACTCGAGCTCCTGACCGAGGAGGCGATCCTCAACGACTTCACGAGGATCGGAGGCGAGTCGCGGACCAACCTCGCGATCATCGACCCGACGTCCGGCGAGCAGACGGAGATCAACGAACGCGGCCCAGAGGTGACCCCGGATGAGGTGGACCAGTTCATCGAGAAGCTCCTCTACCTCGCCCAGGGAGCGAACCTCTGCGTCCTGGCCGGCACGTTGCCGCCGGGGGTGGATCCCGCCCTCTACGCCCGGGTCATCGCCGAGCTGCGCCGGCTCGGTGTCCAGACTCTGCTGGACACGGAGGGCGAGCCCATGCGCCTCGGCCTTCGCGCCGAGCCCGCGATCGTTGCGCCGAACGTCGAGGAGGCGGAGGGCGCGGTGGGCCACGAGTTCAACGACGCCGACGACCTCGCGCTGGGGTTGGCGAGCCTGCTCGAGATGGGAGCTCGCGAGGCAATCATCACGCGGCCGGCGGGCTGCGTCGCGATCCTGGCCGAGGACGCCGCGCGGCACCGCTACGAGGTCGAGATCGACCCGCTCGAGCCCGTCTCGGGCGTGGGCTCGGGGGACTGCTTCCTCGCGGGCTACGCCGCGGCGCGCTACGAGGGCGGGTCGCCGCGGGAGTGCCTGGCTTTCGGGGTGGCCTGCGGCGCTGAGTCCACTCAGCACTTCGGCGCGGGCACCGTGAACGCGCGGGAAGTCGAGCGCCTCCTGTCGCG
>DATFON010000254.1:0-8678 GCA_035265465.1 Solirubrobacterales bacterium
CGGCTTCTCGAGCGCGACGAGCGCCCCGTCTACGTGCTGGTGCGAGCCGATAGCGACGAGCGCGCGAGCGCTCGTCTCAACGCCCTCCTCGAGTCGCTGCTGGGCAGCGCCGAGCCGTGGTCGCACCGGGCGATCGCGGTCAGGGGCGACGTAACGCAGGCGTGGCTGGGAATGAGCGCGCGGCACCGCGACGAGCTCGCCGAGCGAGTCGAGCAGATCGTCCACTGCGCGGCGTCGATCTCGTTCACGCTGGGCCTCGCCGAATCGCGTGAGATCAACGTCGAGGGAACTCGCCGGATGATCCAACTCGGCGAGCTCTGCACGCGTCGTGGCGCCCTCGACTCGTTCGTCCACGTCTCGACTGCCTACGTCGCCGGGACTCACACCGGCACCTTCACCGAGTGCGACCTCGACGTCGGCCAGGACTTCCGTAATCCATACGAGCGCACCAAGTACGAAGCGGAGCGCATCATCCGCGAGCGGGGCTCGGGGCTGCCCGTGCAGGTTCTGCGGCCGAGCATCGTGGTCGGCGACTCGACGACCGGATGGACCCCGACATTCAACGTGCTCTACGGGCCGATGAAGGCCTTCGCGCGCGGCGCGTATCCGGCGATCCCGGCGCGCCGGTCGGCGCCGGTAGACGTCGTTCCCGTGAACTACGTGGCCGACTCGATCCTGGCCCTGGCCGGCAGCCCCGGAACCACCTACCACCTCACCGCCGGGGACCGGGCGAGCAGCGTCGGGGAGCTGATCGAGCTGGGGAGCTCCGCCGCCTCCCAGCCGCGGCCCCGGGTGATCCCGCCGCGGCTCTACCGCCGGCTCATCCACCCCGTGCTCGTGCGGCAGGGAAGCGAATCCAGGCGCCGGGCCCTTCGCCGCAGTGAGGTCTATTTCCCGTATTTCTCGATGCGGACCCGCTACGAGAACACCGCGGCGCGAGAGGCGCTCGAGCCGCTGGGGATCGAGGTGCCGCCGCTGCACTCCTACTTCGATCGGCTCATGGGGTTCGCGACGGTGGCGGATTGGGGTCGGCAACGGTTCGCCCGCCACGAGGTCATGCCGTCCGGGCGGGGACGGCGCGATCCACAGCCGCTAGCCGCCTGACGGCTCCGGCTTCACAGACGCGCTGTCCACGTCGATCCCCAGGCCGGTCTCGCGTTCGGAGACCTGCCACAGTCGCGAGATCGCCTTCCCCATGCCGGCTCTGCGCAGGATGGGCTTGCGCACCGGAGGACCGTGGGTGACGAATGCCGGGCCGTAGAACTCCCCGCTCCGAGCCCCGGGATCGGTCGCCGCGCGCAACTGGGATCGGGCCCCGTCCGACGGCACCATGCCGGTTCGCCGCGCGAGCACATGCCAGAAGCGCTGGCTGAGACCACCGCCGGTCTCCCGGACGCTGACGGCTTGGAGCTCCGTATTGGAGAGGCCCGGATGGGCGATCAGGCTGCCCGCCGGCGCACCCGCCCCCTCGAGCACGCGATGCAGGCCGATTCCGAAGTGGAAGTTCGCGAGCTTCGCCTGGCCGTAGGCTCGCCACGCCCCGTATGTGCCCTCGAGGTGCGGGTTGGCGGGATCGACTGCCCGGCCCATGTGGTGCGCCGTGCTGGTCACGGTGACGATCCTCGCCGCGTCGGCGCGAAGCAGGGCCGGCATGAGCAGCGCCGTCAAGGCCCAGTGGCCGAGATGGTCGACGCCGAGCTGCATCTCGAAGCCGTCGACGGTGCGACGCTCGGGAATGCCCATAACACCGGCGTTGTTGACGAGGACGTCGATTACCTGATGCGCTCCCAGGATCTGCTCGGATGCCTCCCGCACCGACGCCAGCGATCCGAGATCGAGCGCCACCACCTCGAGCGATGCGTCCGGGAGGCCGCCGCGGATGTCGGCGACGGCGGCCGACGCCTTGTCCTGATTGCGGGCGGCCATGACCACATGGGCGCCGGTCCCCGCGAGCGCGCGGGAGGTCTCCAGGCCCAGCCCGCCGTTCGCGCCGGTCACGACGACCGTTCGGCCGGACTGATCGGGGATGTCGGCGAAGGTCCAGGTCATGGGTGTCGGGCGGGGACTTTGTCCCCGCAGCAGCATGTGCCGTCAGGCTGCGGAGCCGCCGCAGTGGTTCTCAGCCGGGCACCAGCGCCGGATCCTCCTCGTGGGCCCGGAAGAACTCGACCATCGGCCCCACATAGTCGCGGAATTGGGGCGGGCGGAGGTCGTGCGGGGTCAGGAGCTCGATCGCCCGCCGCGCATCGAATGCGACCGGATGGTTCAGATAGACGATGGACTCGCGCGGCGTGCCGCCGAACGCGGTGCGGATGGGCTCGAAGCGGAGCGAGGCCTCCACCAGCCGCGGCGGGATGCGGAAGTGAGGTGCCCGCCCCGCGTACTCGTTCGACAGCGCCTCGAACAGCTCGTGGCTCTCCAGCGGTTCCGGGTCGGTCAGGTGGAGGGTCTCGCCGGTGGCGGCCGGATCGAAGGCCATCGCCGCGATCGCGGAGACGATGTAGTCGACAGGTACCACGTTGAACAGCGCCTCGGAGTGGCCGAATTGAGGCACGGCGCGCCCCGATCGCTCCATTCGCGAGATCGTGCGGAGGATGTAGTACGGCCCGTCGAACTTCTGGGTCTCGCCCGTACTCGAGTCTCCGACGACGATCGCCGGGCGCAGGATGGTGGTCGGCACTCGCTCCATCAGGTGCCGGACCCACACCTCTGCCTGGAACTTCGTCGACTCGTAGTGGTTCTTGAAGCCCTGGCCCATCACGAGCTCGTGCTCGTACACGATCCCGGTGCGGTTCCCCGCGACGTAGGCGGTGCTGACGTAGGCGAGGCGCTCGAGGTTGTCCGCGGCAAGGCAGAGGTCCAGCACGTTTCCGGTTCCGCCCACGTTGACCCTGGTGGCGACCGGGAGCGGCACCGCGAGGTTGTAGATCGCGGCGAGGTGGAACACGTGGGTCACCTCCGACGTCAGGCGCTTGTACGTGGCGTCGTCCAATCCCAATCCACGCTCGGCGATGTCCCCGGCAACGAGCTCGATCCTCTCGGTGCCGGCCGCGGCCTCCTTCGCGGCATCCAGCATCCGCGGCTCGACGAGCGCGGCGACGGGCAGGTCTGGATGCTCGTCGAGCAGCTTGGCGGCCAGCCGTCTGCCGATGAAGCCCGGGTATCCGGTGAGCAGCGCGAGTGCCATTCGAGAACGCGGCCTCAGCCAGCCTCGGTCAAAGCAGGCGCCGCCGGCGCAGGGCCCGGATCGCGCCGGGGCCGGTCACACCGGCACGCCGCTCGAGCATGATTGCGAGGTTCAGGTCGCTGTCTCGGCGGCGCCTTCGCAGGTCGGCGAGGACATCCGGGTCGCGCGCCTGGGCGATCTCGCGGTCCAACCGGTAGACCTCGCGCCGCAGCTCCACCTCGGGCGGGACGACCCCCGCGTTTCGCAGCACCTTGTAGCCCATCCGCAGGTGCGGCGGCACGTGCGACAGGTCCTCGAAGACGAGCGGCTTTCCACGTCCGGGCAGTTCGTCGAAGTCGCCGCGCTCGATCGCATCCTGGATCTTCGCCTCGGCGATCCTGGCGAAGATGCTCATCGCCACGCACCCATCGACTGGAATCTACCGGGGAGCTCAGGCACGCCGAAGGCCGGCCCGACGAGCGGGCCGGCCTTCGCGTTGGTGTGGACGGGTTACGGCTGTGCCTTGACGACGGGGCTGAGATCCGCGGCGCAGAACTCGGTCCTCTTGACCCGCGCGTAGAACTTGCCGTGCCGCTGGCCGGTGTTGCCGGTCGACCACATGTAGCCGTCGCCGTTGGCCGAAGCGGTGTCGCTCGCGATCTTCTGATCGGCGCTCGGGTGAGGCGAGTCACCCTGGAGCTTGTACAGGATCACCTTGCGGCCGTTGGCGCAGTGATTCTTGTCAGAGCTCTTCACGTATCCGAAGAAGTCGCCGCCCGACTGGGCCTGGATGGTCACCTTGGTGGGCGTCAGCGACGCTCCCATTGCACTGGTGGCCAGCACCCCGGTGATCGAAATCGCGGCGGCTGCAATCAGCATCTTGACTTTCATCTCTTCTACCTCCCCCCGGCTCTCCGGGGTGTTGTTTGACGATGGGAGGAGGATCGAGCCGATCGCCCGCCGAAACCAGATGCCCTAGGGCGGGTTCAGGGGCGACCGCGGGGTGGTTCCGCTCACCCCAAGGGGTGACTTACCGGGTTCAGTCAACGGCGCGACCGAGTCGGGCCGCCAGCGCTCGCAGATGCTCGACCAGCTCGGGCGGCTCGTGCACTTCGAAGTCAACTCCAACCATCGCGATGCGCAGCGCCAGCCATCTGAGGTCGTCGTCGCCGGTCCGGTACGTGCAGGTGTGCGCGTCGATCGGCTCGATCGCACCCCAGTAACCGGGGACGCGGCTCGCGACCTTCTCCGCGGCAGCGTGCAGGGTGACCACGGCCTCGAATCGGTTCGGCGCCGTGGTGATGCTCCGTTTGACGTACGCGGCCGCATCCTTCGCCGGCAACCGGCGCGGCGTGAAGCGTACGCCGGTCGACGCGGGTTTGGCCATGCGGTCGACGCGGAAGGTGCGCCAGTCGTCCCGGCGGCGATCCCAGGCGGCGAGATACCAGCGGCGGCCGTGGTTGACGAGCGAGTCGGGCTCGACCTCGCGCCGGCCCTTGGTCCCATCCCGCCGCCGGTAGCCGAATCGAAGGCACTCCGAGTCGCGGCAGGCCGCCGCGATCACCGTCAGATGCTGAGGGTCGACGGTCGGGCCATCCACCGGTAGCGAAATCGTCGCCGAGCCCAGCGCACCGACGCGGCGGCGCAGGTGCGCCGGTAGGACCTGCTCGAGCTTGACCAGCGCTCGCACCGCTGTCTCCTCGATGCCGGTCACCGAGGCGCGGGCCGCGGTACTGAGGCCGACCGCGATCGCGATCGCCTCGTCGTCGTCGAGAAGCAGCGGAGGCATCGCGCTTCCGGCGCGAAGCCGGTATCCGCCTGCTGGGCCAGTGAGCGATTCCACTGGGTAGCCGAGCCGGCGCAGCCGCTCGACGTCGCGACGGATCGTCCGGCCGGAGACCTCGAGCCGGTCCGCGAGCTCGTTGCCCGGCCAGTCGCGGCGCCCCTGGAGCAACGAGAGCAGTTCCAAGAGTCGGCTCGAGGTGTCGCTCATGGCATTTTCATCCTCCCCGCAGTTGAGGACAGATCCTGACCTAAATCCCACGTAGTGTGCCGCGCGGCAGTCAACGACCAGAAGGGAGCACCAATGCCCGAGCGAGACGGATACATCCCCGGGGTCCCATGTTGGGTCGACACCAGCCAGCCCGACCCGGAGGCCGCCGTCGATTTCTACCGTGGCCTCTTCGGCTGGGAGTTCGAGGACGTCATGCCGCCGGGCTCACCCGGCAAGTACTTCATCGCCCGCATCCGCGGGGGTGACGTGGCCGCCGTCGGCTCGGTGCCCGAGCAAGCGCCGCAGATGGCGATGTGGAACACGTACGTGTGGGTTGAGAGCGCCGACGAGACAGCCGCCAAAGTGCGGGATGCAGGCGGGCAGGCCATGATGGAGCCATTCGACGTCATGGACGCAGGCCGCATGGCGGTGTTCACCGATCCGGAGGGCGCTGCGTTCTGCGTCTGGCAGGCGAAGGAGAACAAGGGCGCGCGGATCGTCAACGAGCACGGCTCGTTGAACTTCAACGGCCTGAACACGCGCGACCCGGAGAGCGCCAAGTCGTTCTACGGCTCGGTGTTCGGATGGCGGACGCTCAGCCTCGACGGCGGAGCCGAGATGTGGACCTTGCCGGGGTACGGCGATCACCTCGAGCAGGACAACCCGGACCTCCGGAAGCAGGTGGCCGAGGTCGGAGGCCCGGCGGGCTTCGAGGACGTGGTCGCTTCCATCAATCCGATTGGGGGCGACCAACCGGATACCCCCGCGCACTGGAGCGTGACCTTCGCCGTCGACGACGCCGATGCAATCGCCGCGAGGGCCACCGAGCTCGGCGGCAGGGTCGTCGCTCCGCCGTTAGATGCCCCGTGGGTCAGGATGACGGTCATCGCCGACCCCCAGGGCGCGACGTTCCTCGCCAGCAAGTTCGTCCCGGAGAACAAGGACCTCAGCGGTACCTGATGTGAGTCACTCCCGGCGCCTCGACGGCGCTCACCTGCTCGAGCTCGATCTGGGCGTCGTCGAGGTTGTCGAACAGCCGCGCGCCGGCGCCCAGGACCATCGGGACAATCGAGATCAGCATCTCATCCACCAGGCCCGCGGCCAGGTACTGCTGAGCGGCGGTCGCTCCGCCGCCGAGCGACACGTCCTTGCCATCCGCTGCCTCCTTTGCCTGCGCGAGCGCGGATTCGATCCCGTCGGTGACGAAATGGAAGGTCGTGCCCCCCTGCAACTCCAGGGGCTCACGGGCATGGTGGGTGAGGACGAAGACCGGGTGGTGGAACGGAGGGTTGTCGCCCCACCAGCCTGTCCACTGGTTGTCCCCCCACGGACCCGGACCGCCACCGAACATGTTGCGGCCCATCACCGTCGCGCCGACGTTCTCGAAATATCCCTCGACGATGGGGGTGCTTGCGTTGACCTCGCCGCCCTCCTCGCCGTGCGTCTCGCGAAACGCCCGCAGCGGGACTATCCACTCGTGTAGCCGCTCACCACCGACGCCGAGCGGGTTCTGCTCGCTCTGATCCGGACCGGCAACAAAGCCGTCGAGTGACATCGTGATGTTGAACCTGAGCTTGCTCATCGTGTCTCCTCCATCTCGGTTGATATCTGACTCAAGGACTCGCGGGATGCCCGGGATTCATCGGACTTTCATCTGCGATCTACAGGGTGACGGAATCAAGCGCATTCGAGCCGGAGGTGATCTGATGGACCGGGACCTCAATCTGAGACGACCACGAGGACGCTGGGCGGTAGCGGTCGCCGGTGTGCTGACCGCTGGCGCGGTCGCGCTCGCCGGCAGTCCGGCAGGCCAGGCACGCTCGGCCACGGCGGCCAAGCTCCCGCCACCGCCTCCCATGCCGCCGCCGGCGGACTTCGTGGGCAAGATTGACAACCCCTACTTTCCACTGAAGCCCGGAACGGTCTTCCGCTACCGGGGGACCGAGGGCCAGGACCGCCTTCGTGACCGGGTGTTCGTCACCCACAAGACGAAGATGATCGAGGGCGTGAAGGCGAGGGTCGTGCGCGATCGCATCTGGGTCAACGGGGAACCGGAGGAGAAGACGCGCGACTGGTACGCCCAGGACAAGCGGGGCAACGTCTGGTACCTCGGCGAGAACTCCTTCGACCGGGTCCACGGCCACTGGGAGCGCAGCGACGGCTCCTGGAAGACGGGACGGGACGGCGCGAAGGCCGGCATCTTGATGCAGGCCCATCCCAAGATCGGCGAGACCTATCGCCAGGAGTACTACAAGGGCCACGCCGAGGACCTGGCGAAGGTGCTCAGCAAGAGCGACTCACGGTCGGTTCCGTACGGCAGCTTCCACCATGTCCTGAAGACGAAGGAGTGGACGCCGCTCGAGCCCGGTGTCGTCGACCACAAGTTCTACGCACGCGGCGTCGGCAACATCGCCGAGGCCACGATCAAGGGCGGAACGGAGAAGCTGAAGCTCGTCTCGATCAAGCACCGCGGGAACTGATCCGGGCGCCGGGACCTGCGAACGACTACCTCAGTGCCGATGGCGCTGACGTCTGCACGGGCTGGACTCAGGCCTGCTTTACGCGGAAGCCCTTGCGCTTGCCCTTCTTTAGGAACGTCGCCGATTGCACCTTCAGCTTCCAGGTGTTCGGCAGGTTCCCCTGGGGAAGCTCGAGGAAATCCGCGAAGCGCTTCGAGGCCTTTCCGCAGCTGATCTTCTTCTTGTTGATCACGGTGATCGTGTAAGGGCCCTTCGGAACCTCCAGCCGGCCGATGTGGTCGTTGTGCTGGACCTGGAACGTGCCCGGGCAGATCTTCTCGCCTCTTCCGGGATGACGGCCGGCGTCGCCGTCACCACTGCTGACACCGCCCACGCGCTTGACGAAGAAGCCCTTCTGCGGCGACTTCTGGAAGCCGGACTTGCTCACCTTGACCTTCCACCCGTTCGGCAGGTTGCCGTCGTAGTCCTGGAGGAACTTCGTGAACAGGCTCGAGGCCCGCTGGCAGCTCAGCTTGTCCTGGTTGATCACGGTGATCGCGTAGCTGCCCTTAGGCAGCGAGAGCTTGCCGATGTGGTCGTCGTGCAGAACCCGGAACGTGCTCGGGCACTTGGTCTTCGCGTCGGCGCGGCCGGCGGTGGCGAACACTGCGACCGCGGTTGCGAGAACCGCGAGCGCCACGATCAGCGCGCGGCGGGTATTGACGGCTATGGCGGGCATCCCCTGCTCCTTTGATCAATTCGGACGATGACGGTGCTCGAACCGGCTGGGGTCGAGAACTTCGCGCAGAGGCTACCCGGTCACCGGAGAGATCCGAAAGGTAGGCCCTCGAATTCGCCGGCCTGCCGGAGTAGCCGCGCAGGCGAAAACTGCAGAGCGAACCTCGCTAGGCTCGCGATGATGAGTGGCTGGCCGGCGATCACGGAGCCGCTGCTCCGTGAGCGACAGGGAATGTCGGATGAGGAATTCTTCGAGTTCCTCGCCGGGCTGCTCGAAGCGATCGGCACGCGAGAGCTGGAAGACGCGCATTACGAGCGGGCG
>DATFON010000255.1:0-4805 GCA_035265465.1 Solirubrobacterales bacterium
GTGGAGCGCCTGGCCCGCGAGGCCGAGAAACGGGCCCGCGAGCAGGCCGAGGCTCTCCATCGCGGCGAGGTCGAGCGCCTCGAGCAGGAGGCGGCGGAGGCGGCGGAGCGCGCCCGAAACGAGGCCGAGAAGCGCACCAGGGCACAGCTCGAGATGCGGCTACGTGAGGAGGAGGCCCGCGTGCGTCAGGACGCCGAATCGAAGGCCCGCGCCGAGGCCGAGCAGCGCCTCAAGGCGCTCGAAGCGCGCCTTCAGCGCGAGGTTCAGCAAGAGGCGCGCGCGGCGGAGGCGGAGTCTCGCAAGGAGACCGAGCGCCGCCAGGCCGAGGTCACCGAGCGACTTCACCAGGAGGCCGAAGCACAGGCTCGAGCGGCCGCCGACCGCGCTCGCCGCGAGGCGCGATCAGGGTGACCGGGGCAGCGGCGTAACCCTTTACCGCGGAAGCGTGGGCTCGATCAGGCGATAGGCCTTGAGGCCGAGGCCCAGGCGCTCGCGGTCGTCGCCGACGGCCGCGTCGAGGCCCGTCAGCTCTCGGACACGGCCGAGGCGATGGGCGATGGTGTGTCGGTGGGCGTACAGGACGCGCGCGGTTGCGTTCATGTTGCAGTCGTTCGCCAGGTATGCCTCAACCGTTCCGAGAAGATCGGTGTGGTAGCGGCGATCGTGCGTCACGAGCGGCTCGACCGTGTCCTCGTAGAACTGGCGCACCTCCTCCGGATGGGTCGCCAGGGCCCGAAACAGCAGCCGGTAGACGCCGTTGCCGATTCCCCGCTCGAGCTGTTCAGCCAGGCGCTCGTCGCGGAGGATGACGTCGAGCATCAGCTCCGCCTCGGTGATGGCCCGTCCGACGTCGCCGGGCGCCTCGCAGAACGACGACCATGCCGCCGGCCCGTGCGCGCGCAGCCGCGTTGCGAGCGATCGCGCCGATGCCTCGGTGCGCTCCGAGGGCGTCTCGCCGATCGCCGGGAGGATCGCGTATACGCGCCCGTCGATTGTCTGGGTGATCGCGCCCGAATGCTCGCCGGCGATCAGGGCCGCGGCGTGGAGCGGGCGGGCCGACCGCACCTCGGACACGAGCGCGACGGCCCCGCGCGACAGGTCGCACCCGAGCCGGACGGCGCGGCGTTCGACGTCGCCTCCGGTGACGCGCCCCGAGCGCAGCTCCTCCAACAGCGTTCCCCGCACCTCGTCCGCCACCTGGTCGCGTGCATCGTTCACCGCCACCTCCGTGAGTGCCGCGAGCGCGGCGATTCGCAGGACCTCCTCGCGGTCGACGGCGGGGGCGGGCATGCCGTTCGTGGTGGCCCCCATGGCGAGCACGAACCCCATCGGTCCCTCGCTGGTTTCCACCGGACGGGCGAGCTCGACGCCGGCGGGTGCGTGCGCCGCCGCGCCGCTCAGGCGCTCACTCGCGAATCTCGTCAGCTCGTCGAGAGCCACGGCCTCCGAGGAGGCATCCGCGAGGCCGCGGGCCGGCAGCACGATCGCCACCGGCCCGCCGAGCTCCTCCGCCGCAAGAGCCGTGATCCCGTGGAGGCCCTCGCCGGCGAGCACCGCGGCGAGCATCTTCGTGTGAAGATCCTCCATCCGCGGAGTCCGTCAGACGGCCCCGAGGGTCACAAGATGGGCAGGTACTTGTCGAGCTCCCACCTGGTCACCTGGATCCGGTACTCCTCCCACTCGGCTCGCTTGAGCTCGACGTAGCGCTCGAAAATGTGATCGCCGAGCGCCCGACGCACCAGGTCGGACTCCGCCAGCACGTCGATCGCCTCGCCGAGCGTCTCCGGGAGCTGTTCGATGCCCCGTTCGATCCGCTCGTCGTGGGAGAGCTCGTACAGGTTGCGCTCCATCGGATCCGGGCACTCATACCCGTGCTCGATGCCGTCGAGGCCCGCATGGAGCATCGACGCGAACGTCAGGTAAGGGTTGCATGACGGATCCGGGCAGCGAAGCTCTGCGCGCGTCGCCTGCTCCTTTCCGGGGTGATACACCGGCACCCGAACGAGCGCCGAGCGGTTTCTCTGCGACCACGCGCAGTAGACCGGCGCCTCGTACCCGGGCACCAACCGCTTGTAGGAGTTGACGTTGGGGGCGAAGAGCGCCGCGATCTCACGCGCGTGGCGCAGGAGCCCGGCGATGTAGGACTTCGCCGCATCCGACAGGTGGTGGTCGCCATCGGCGTCGTAGAACGCGTTCTTGCCGTCCGAGAAAAGCGACTGGTGCGTGTGCATCCCAGAGCCGTTCTCACCGAACAGGGGCTTTGGCATGAACGTCGCGTACACGCCGTGCTCCGCCGCGATCTCCTTGACGACGATCCGGTAGGTCATCGCGTTGTCGGACATCCGCAGGCCCTCGGCGTAGCGCATGTCGATCTCATGCTGGGAGGGGCCGACCTCGTGATGGGTGTACTCGACCGGGATCCCGACCGCCTTCAGCGCGTTGACTGTGTCCCTCCTGAGGTCGGAGGCGGCGTCGAGTGTCGTGAGGTCGAAGTACCCGCCCTTGTCGAGGATGGTCGGAACGTCGTCCTCGCCGAGCCCGTCGGAGGCGAAGTAGAAGAACTCGAGCTCGGGACCCAGGTTGAAGGTGTCGAAGCCCATGTCGTTCGCGCGCGCCAGAGCGCGGCGCATCACGAACCTGGGATCGCCCTCATAGGGCTCGCCGCCTGGCTTCAGGACGTCGCAGAACATGCGGGCGACGTTGCCCTTCTCGCCATGGGCCCGCCAGGGCAGCAGCGTGTAGGTGGCCGGGTCGGGCATCGCGATCATGTCCGACTCCTCGATCGCGTTGAAGCCGGTGATCGAGGAGCCGTCGAAGCCCATGCCGTCGGCGAGCGCATGCTCGAGCTCCTCGCGGCCGACCGAGAAGCTCTTCAGCTGGCCGTTGATGTCGGTGAACCAAAGCCGGATGAACTCGACGCCGTCCCCGTCGGCGCGGGCGACGACGTCCTCGGGCTTGGTGCTGGGGGTGGTGGCGGTTGCCATCAGTAGGTCTCCTTGTCTGCTTCCGTTGTCCTTGCTTGAAGATCCGGGGGGGTGAGATACAGGCGCCGGGGCATTTGCCCCGGCGCCCTTCCAAACGCGTCGTACTCTAGGCGGGAATCTCCGCGTCGGAGTGGGCCTGGAGGACCTTCTCGCCCTCTTCGCCCGTCCGAATGCGGATTGCCTCCTCGATGTTGGCGACGAAGATCTTCCCGTCGCCGACATCGCCCGTGCGGGCATGCCTGAGGATTGTCTCTACTACCAGGGACTTGTCCGCATCGTCGACGACGATCATGAGCTGTAGCTTCGGTCGTACGTTGACGGTGAGGGTGGAGCCACGGTAGTGCTCGACGACTCCCTTCTGACGTCCCGAGCCCTTGACCTCGCTGATCGAGAGAGAGGGAAATCCCTTCTCGAGCAGCTCGGCCCGAATTGGCTCGAACGCCTCGTGGCGGATATATGCGTCGATCCTCTTCATTCGATCGATCCTCCTATCCCTGGGTCTCCGGCTGGGTCGCCATCTGCGTGACGGCGGCCGGGGCCGGACTGGCGGTCGGAGCCGGGCCAGCCCCATGGGCGAGGCCGGTCGAGTACTCCGGTTGCGGGATGAACTGCTCGGGATAGCCGTACATCCCGTGCTCGGAGATGTCAAGCCCGGCGTCCTCCTGCTCCTCTGTGACACGGAGGCCGATCGTCTTCTTGATCGCCCAGAACGCGGCGTAGGAGACGACGAACACGGTGGCGAACGCCACCACGATCCCGAGCGCCTGGGCACCGAGCTGGTGGAAGCTGCCGGTGTACCAGAGGCCTCCTTCCCCGACTGCGTTCAGCTCCGCCAGTCGCGGCGCCGTGAAGATGCCGCAGGAGAGCGTGCCCCAGATGCCGGCCAGGCCGTGCGCCGAGAGTGCACCCACCGGATCGTCCAGCAACTTCTCGATCGCCAGGACGCCGAGGACCACGATGACACCCGCGACCGCGCCGATGATCGGAGCCGCCCAGTACTCGATGTACCCGGACGGCGCGGTGATCGCCACCAGGCCCGCGATCGCGCCGTTGCCGGCCATTCCGATGTCGATCGTCTTCGACTTCAGGTACATGATCGAGGTCGCGGCCACCACTCCGGCTGCCGCCGCGAGGTTCGTGACTACCACGACCTCGGCGAAGCGGTTGCCGATCGCACCGAGCGTCGAGCCCGGGTTGAACCCGAACCAGCCCAGCCACAGGATCAGCACCCCGAGGCCGACGAGCGGCATCGAGTGTCCGGGGATCGCCCGCGGCTTGCCGTTGGACGCGTACTTCCCGATCCGCGGACCGAGTAGCAGAAGCGCCGCCAGGGCGCCGGTCGCGCCGATCAGGTGGACCACCGTCGAGCCGGCGAAGTCCTGCATGCCGATGTTGACCTGCAGCCAGCCGCCGCCGAAGATCCAGTGGCTCATCACCGGATAGAGGACGGCGCTGAAGATGACCGCGTAGATGATGTAGGCGCTGAATTTGATCCGCTCGAGCGTCGCCCCCCAAACGATCGCCAGCGAGACCGCACAGAACACGAACTGGAAGAACATGAACGCGGCCGGGCTGATCGAATACGTTTCGACGAACGGGATGCTCTTGCCGGCTTCTTCGACCGAAGAGCCGACGTCGAGGAAGAACCCGTGCGTGCCCGCGATCTCTCCCAGACCGCCGAAGGCGAGCGCGAAGCCGCAGGCCCAGTAACAGAGCGATGCGATCGAGAAGTTGACCAGGACCTTGGCGACCCCCGCGCCTGCGTTCTTGGCCCTCGAGAAGCCAACCTCCAAGAGCAGGAAGCCCGCCTGCATGAACATG
>DATFON010000256.1:0-2308 GCA_035265465.1 Solirubrobacterales bacterium
GGGCGCCTTCGAGCGGTTGATCACGCTGGACCTGCGCCGTCTTCACGGCGTCGAGGTGAACCGCACGTCGCTGACCGCGACGCTGGGCCCGGGGCTGCGCGGGCCGGAGGTGGAGGAGGCGCTGGCGGCGAGCGGCATGACGCTGGGCCACTTCCCGCAGTCGTTCGAGTACGCGACGATCGGGGGGTTCGCCGCGGCGCGCTCCGCCGGTCAGGCGTCGAGCGGCTACGGACGCTTCGACGAGCTCGTCACCTCGGTACGGCTGACGTCGCCAGCCGGCGAGCTCCGCACGCTTGAGACCCCGCATACCGCCGCTGGCCCGGCGCTGCGCGAGCTCGTCCTGGGCTCCGAGGGGCTACTGGGTGTGATCACGCAGGTCACGGCCAGGGTGCGCCCCGCGCCGGAGCGCCGTCGCTACGAGGCATGGATGGCGCCGGACTTCGCATCCGCCGCCGATATCGTGCGCTCCCTGGCCCAGTCACGGAGCCTGCCGGACGTGATCCGGATCTCCGACGAGGCCGAGACGCGCACTTCGCTGGCCATGTCGGGGACGGGAGGGGGCAAGCGGGCCCTCCTGGGCGCCTATCTGCGGCTTCGTGGACGCGACCGTGGCTGCATCGTCATCTGCGGCTGGGAGGGGGAGGCAGAGGCTGTCGAGCGCCGCCGAGCGATCGCCACGCGCATGCTCCGCTCCGGCGGTGCGGCCGCTCTGGGCGCCGCCCCCGGAAGGGCATGGGAGCGCGGCCGATACGAGGGGCCGTACCTGCGCGACGAGCTCCTGGACCTCGGCTACATGGCCGAGACGCTCGAGACCGCGCACACGTGGGGGCGGCTCGGCGAGCTCTACGACGGTGTCAGGGCGGCAATCGGGACCTCGCTGGCGGCTCAGGGCACGCCCGGGGTCGTTATGTGCCACCTGTCTCACGCCTACCCGGACGGGGCCTCGCTCTACTTCACGTTCATCGCCTCGCGCCGCCGGGACGCAGAGCTCGAGCAGTGGCGCGTCGTGAAGGCGGCCGCATCCGAGGCGGTCATCGAGGCCGGCGGGACGATCACCCACCACCACGGCGTGGGCCGCGACCACGTCCCCTACATGCGCGCTGAGGTTGGCGAGGTGGGCATCGAGACTCTGCGGGCCGTCAAGGAGCGCCTCGACCCGGCGGGGATCATGAACCCGGGGAAGCTGCTGCCGTAGTCAATTCGGATCGGCTCGGGCGGGCGCCGGCCGGGTTGGGCAAGTAGGGCAGCGCCGGAGGAGGGGTGGTTGAGTTTTGGTGCCAATAACGACCGAAGACTCGGTCACCCCCCACCCAAAGGCCAAGATGAACCTGCCGCCCGGGGGATTTCGAATCGCCTGAACGATTGGGGACACATACGGTCCCGAATCGTTCACTCGATTTCGGGCCGCCCCTCGGTGCCCGTTTTTTTGGCGGGACGGGCGCTCAGCGGCAGGGGCGCCACGGCTTGGCGTCGAGCGAGAAGTTGCGCGCCTTCTTGATCGAGCTGATCCCCAGCCGGTTCGCGTCGGCGCAGAAGCGGTTCGGGGAGATGCGGTACTCGACCTGGAAGACCGCCTTGCCCTCGCGGGTGAATGCCCTGTATCCGGGGGAGGGGTTGTTGGTGCACTCCCGGTACTGGAAGCACTGCTCGTTAATGGCGAAATCGAAGTGCGGCTCCAGCCTCGGCACCTGGCCCAGGTCGTTCTTCAGTCCGACCGACAGCCCGTTCTCGTGCGCGATGCGGGCGAGCGCCTTGTTGAAGACGAGCTGCGTCTTGGCACGGATGCGCCAGCCGGTTACCCGCTTGCCCTGTGAGTAGGCGTCGACCACGTCGTACTCGATCGCGTCGAAGCCGGCATCCGCGCACTTGCGGGTCCGCGCTGCCACCCGGCGCAAGACGAAGTCGCGCTGCCGGCGGCCGTTGTTGAGGTTCAGCCAGTACTCGTTCGAGAAACGGTCGCTGAAGGGCTTGCCCAGCAGCCGGTGACCGATCCGGCGGTCGAACCGGACGTATCTGTAGTAGTCCGGCCGAAAGCGCTCGGCGGTTCCCGCCGACACGTAACAGATCGCGTGCCCGCCGCGGCGGTGGATCGCGTCGACGGCCGCCGTGTTGACGGTGTGGTCATTCCCTGAGATGCGACCGTCCTGGTAGAGGTCGATGTCGAAGACCTTGGGCCTGACGCACGCGCCGCCGGAGGCCGGTGGCTGGCAGATGCCCACGTCGATGCCGCCGGTGGCCTCGGCTCCGTGGTCGGAGCTCTCGAGCTGGTATTGCCACCGCGCGCCCGCCGGCGGCTCCCACCGTCCCG
>DATFON010000257.1:0-5171 GCA_035265465.1 Solirubrobacterales bacterium
CCTCCATCGTGTAGCTCTCGGTGATCGGCTTGCCCTGCTCGCGAGTCAGGAGCTCGGCGACCTGGTCGACCTCCTCGACCAGCACGTCGGCGGCCTTGCGCAAATAGCGGGCGCGGTCAGCGAGCGTGAGCTGCGCCCAGAGGGGCTGCACCTCGGCGACGTCGTCCACGACCCCCTGGACCTCGTCGGGCTTGATCGTCTCGACGGTCCCGATCAGCTCACCGGTGGCCGGATTGAACGACTCGAGCTGCCCCATCGAGCCGATTCTATGCCCGCGCCGAGAACGCCGCGACCCCCTCCGAGCCCCCTCCCACGAAGCGTTTGGTGTTTTGGGAACGCCATGGCGTCCCCAAACCACCAAACGGCGTGGCAGGGTACGAAACTATGGCGGTGCCCAGCCTCCTCGCCCGCATCGGAATCGAGCTACCCGTTATCCAGGCCGGCATGGGCGGCGGGCTCGCCGGTCCCGAGCTGGCCGCGGCCGTGTCCGAGGCCGGCGGACTGGGGACCATCGGCATGCTCGGGCCGGCGCCGCTCGGCGTCGAGCTGGCCGCGGCCCGGCGGCTGACCGCGAAGCCCATCGCCGTCAACCTGCTGCTCCCCTTCGCCCGATCCCGGGACTGGGAGGCGGCGCAGGCGGCGGACGCGGTCGTCACGTTCTGGGGTGTGCCCGAGCGCCGCGTGCCGGGAGTCTGGATCCACCAGTGCGGCTCCGCCGAGGAGGCGCTCGCGGCGCGGGAGGCGGGCGCCGACGCCGTCATCGCCCAGGGGAGTGAGGCCGGCGGTCACGTGCGAGGCACCATGGGCGCCCAGGAGCTCCTGGAGCGGCTTCGGGCCGTGCTCGGGGACCTGCCGGTGCTGTCCGCGGGCGGCGTCGCCACCGCGGAGGACCTGCGGGTTCGCCTGGATGCCGGCGCGGACGCCGTGGTGGCCGGCACGCGTTTTCTCATGAGCGCCGAGAGCGGCGCCCACCCCGACTACAAGCGGCGGCTGCTCGATGCTCGCCAGACGCTGCTGACGGAGCTCTTCGGCACCGGGTGGCCGGCCCCGCACCGCGTGATCCCCAACGCGGCGACCCGGCGCTGGCTGCGGGACGATCCGCGCGGCCCGGGCTGGCTTCGCGCCGCCAACCGGATCAGCGCCCCCGTCCTCTCGCGCGTTCCGCCCGGCGTCCAGTCCCGGCTCGCGGCGAGCCAGACTCCGAGGATGCCCATGTTCGGTCCCGCCGCGGCCACGGCGGGAGGCGACAACCTGCTCGAGGCCGGACCGCTCTACGCCGGGGAGTGCGTGGCTCGGATCGACGACATCCGTCCCGCCGCCGAGCTGGTTCGCGACCTGGCTGGCTAGCGGGAATCGCGGAGGACGCGCCGCACGTCCTCCAGCCGGCGGGACAGCTCCGCCTCGAAGCCGCGGTCGGTCGGCTCGTAGAAGCGCTCGTCCTCCAACCCCTCGGGGATCACCGGCTGGCCGGCGACTCCCCCCGGTTCGTCGTGGGGATACACGTAGCCGACGCCGCGTCCGAGCTTGCGGGCCCCGTAGTAATGGGCGTCGCGGAGATAGGGAGGCGGCGGCTGCGCGCCGTGCTCGCGAACGTGGGCGACCGCCCGCTCGAGCCCCCGGTATGAGGCATTCGACTTCGGGGCGAGGGCCAGGTACACGGCGGCGTGTGCGAGGTTCAGGCGGCATTCCGGGAGCCCCACCCGGTCGACCGCGGCGGCGGCGGCGTTGGCGACCACGAGCGCCTGCGGGTCGGCATTCCCCACGTCCTCAGAGGCGAGGATCACCATCCGGCGGGCGATGAATCTCGGATCCTCGCCACCCTCGAGCATCACCGCGAGGTAGTAGAGCGACGCATCCGGGTCCGAGGCTCGCGTGGACTTGATCCACGCAGAGATGTAGTCGTAGTGGCGATCGCCCTCGCGGTCGTACGTCAGCGCCTTGCGCTGAAGCGCCTCCTCGGCCGTGTCCAGGTCGACCGTGTGGCCGGCCACGCGCGCCGTCTCCACCGCGCGCTCGAGCGCCGAGAGCGCCACGCGGGCGTCGCCATCGGAGCGCCCAGCCAGGAGCTCGAGCGCCTCCGGCTGCACCTCGGGCGGATCCTCAAGCCCGCGCTCGGGATCGTTCAGCGCCCGGTCCAGCAGGCGCCGGATGTCTCCCGGCTCGAGCGGACGCAGCTCGTAGATCTGGGTCCGCGAGAGAAGCGCGGAATTGACCTCGAAGTATGGATTCTCGGTGGTCGCTCCGATCAGGGTCAGGAGGCCCTCCTCGACGGCGGGGAGCAGGGCGTCCTGCTGGGCCTTGTTGAACCGGTGGATCTCGTCCAGGAAGAAGATCGTCGGCTGGTCGGAGGCTCGGCGCCGCTCCTCGGCGCGCTGGATGACCGCCCGCACCTCGGCCCGGCCGGCGTTGACCGCGGACTCCTCCTCGAAGGCTCCTCGCGCCGCGGCGGCGATGATCCGCGCGAGCGTCGTCTTCCCGGATCCCGGGGGCCCGTAGAAGATCGCCGAGTGCGGCTCCCCCGTCTCGACCGCGATCCGCAACGGCGATCCCTCGGCGAGCAGGTGCTCCTGCCCGACGAGCTCGTCGAGCGAGTGCGGTCGCGCCCGCACCGGCAATGGCGCCTGGCGAGGCGGAACGCTGGTGCGCTGGCCGGGCTCCTCCTCCCCTGTGTCGAATAGCCGCTCCACGATCGCTCTGGATTCAGTATGACCCCGCGATCGACGCTCTCGAGCTGATCGCGCTGGCAGTCTGGTCGTTCACCGTCTCGGCGGTGGGCGGCCTGGTCGGGCTGGTGCTGGGCAACCTGCGGCTACCCCTCGTCGTCCTGCTGGCCAGCTCGCCGGCTGCGGGCGCCGGCGCCAATGTGGGGATCTCCGGCGTCGCCGCGATCACCGCGGCCGGCGCCCACGCCCGCGCCGGGCGCGTGAACTGGCGGCTGTTCGGGTGGATGGCACCCACGTCGCTCGTGGGTGCGATCGTCGGCGGCCTGATCTCCGGCGCCCTCCCCAGCAGGGTGCTGCTTGGGGTGATCGCGGTCGTGGTCCTCTACGGCGCACTCGAGGTCCTGCGCTACCGGCGGCCGGTCGAGCAGCGCGAGCTGAGCCGGGGGGAGCTGGTCTTGAACGCGGCGGCGATCGGTTTCGGGGTGGGAGTCATCGGCGGAGTCGTCGGGCTGATCCTGGGCTCGTTGCGTCTGCCGGCGATGGTCAAATGGGCCGGCGTTGGACCGTACGGCGCGGTGGGCACCAACGCCGCCGTCGGCGCGGTAGTCGGGATCGGGGGAGTGCTCGGTCACCTGCCAAGCGGCGTGGACTGGAATCTCCTCGCGGTCGGCGCCGCGGCGGCGGTGCCTGGCGCGTACCTCGGCTCCCATCTCACCGGGCGCCTCGACGAGCGCGCGCTGCTTCGCGCCTGCGCGGCGGTGATGGTGGTCAGCGGCGCCTCGATGCTCGCTCAGGCAATCGTCGGCTGAGCACGAGCAATCGCCGCGCCTGGAATCCCTTGCGGCGGCTCCGCCGCCTGACGACACCCTGCATCTGCGGCGACAAAGTCGCCGCCCTTGAATACCCTCCATGGGGTGGAGGAAGAGGGCGCAGTCGCGACCGCCGAGGGCTCCGAGGCCGTCGACCTCCTGCAGCGGCTGCTCCGCATCAACACGGTCAACCCACCGGGCAACGAGGAGCCCGCCCAGGACCTCCTCGCCGAGACCCTGACCGAGGCCGGGTTCGAGTGTGAGCTCCTGTCGGCCGAGGCCGGCCGGCCGAACCTGGTCGCGCGCCTTCGTGGCGAGCGTCCCGGGCCGACGCTTTGCCTGCTCGGCCACGTCGACACCGTCCCGGCGGAACCGTCCGAGTGGAGCTTCGATCCCTGGGCCGGCGACGTGGTCAACGGTGAGATCCGGGGCCGTGGCGCACAGGACATGAAGGACCAGGTGGCGGCGGAGGTGGCCGCGGCCGCGAATCTCGGTCGCGACGGCTGGCGACCCGGCGCCGGAGAGCTGTTGGTGGTGGCGACCGCCGACGAGGAGATGGGCGCCGGAGCGGGCGCCCAGTGGCTCTGCCGCGAGCACCCGGAGGCCGTGCGCTGCGACTACGTCCTGAACGAGGGGGGCGGCGTGGCGTTCGAGGTCGACGGCAGGCGCTTCTACACGCTGTGCGTCGGCGAGAAGGGCGTGTTCCGATTCCTGGTTCGCACCCATGGTCGCGCCGGCCACGCCTCCGTGCCGGCGCTCGGGGACAACGCGCTGCTGAAGCTGGCGCCGCTGCTCGAGCGCCTGCGCGAGCAGCCGCCCATCGACCAGACCCCGGAGGCGGTCGAGTTCGCGTCCGTGCTCAGCGGCCAGGACATCGGCGCGAACTCGGATGGGTTGGCCGCGGCCGTCGGGACGCTGAGGGCGACGGCACCGGAGGTGGTCGCCTACCTGCTGGACCCGATGCTCCGGGTGACGCTGGTCCCGACGCAGGCGCGCGCCTCCGAAAAGGAGAACGTAATCCCTTCGAGCGCCGAGACCCTGGTGGACTGCCGGGTGCCGCCTGGCATGGAGGAGGACGAGGTGCGCGCGCAGGCCGAGCAGATTCTTGGGGGAGACGGTTACTCCCTGGAATTCGTCGAGCATGTCGTCGGCAATCGCTCCCCCTCGCACTCGCCGCTGCGGGATGGGATCGAGGAGTGGCTCGCGCAGAACGATCCCGGCGCCGAAGTCGTCCCCATCGTCATGGCGGGATTCAGCGACAGCCACTGGTTCCGCAAGGCGTTCGACACCGCGACCGTGTACGGGTTCTGTCCGCAGCGCGAGCTTTCGCTGCTGCAGGCCGCGCCGCTCGTGCACAGCGCCGATGAGCGCGCGGCCGTCTCCGACGTCGAGTTCGCGGCGCGCTTCTACCGCGACACGATCCTCCGGGTGCTTGAGCAGTGAGCCCGTCCGAGCGAGCTCCGGACGGCGAGCGGGCGAGAAACCAGCCCGAGCGACCGTCGGGAAACGGCCGCGGCGGGTTTAGAGACGGCGCGTCCGCCGAGCGGGTCGTCGACGGTCCCGGCAACGGGGCCTCGCCGGAGCCGCGCCTTCGCCTCGGCGGGATGGCACTTCGCAACGGCCTCCTGATCCACGGCCCGACGGCTTGGGCCGCGGCCGCGCGTGCGGCCGACGGCGGGATCGAGATCGCGTCCGGCCC
>DATFON010000258.1:0-15575 GCA_035265465.1 Solirubrobacterales bacterium
GGGATCTCGTAGCGCACCGCCGGCAGCGAGGCGGAGCGCGGCGCGGTCGGTGCGGCCGACCGCTTGCCGGGACCGCTCCGCTTCCGCGACCAGTCGACCATCTCGGGGTTGACCCTCATGAGCTTGCGCCACGTGCGGGCACCGATCACGCCATAGGCTCGCAGGCCGTGCGACCGCTGGAAGCGCTTGACCGCGCGGTAGGTCTTGCGGGCAAAGAGCCCCGTCACCCGGACGTGACCGCCTGCTCCACGCAGATGCTCCTGCGCCCACACGACCAGATCGCCCTTGCTTCCCTTCGAGAGCACGGGGTAGTTCTTGGCGCCCGGGCGCACCCCACTGACCCCCTTGTCCACCTCGCGTCCCAGTGCGCGCCATTGCTTTCGGGACGTGTGCTGCCAGGACCACCAGCTGATGCCGCGAAAGCCGAACGAGATCGCGAGTCGCCGGAAGCGCCTGATCTGCTTGCGCGACGGGCGCCCACCCTCGTCGCGGTAGGTCTGACCGAGTGGATACATCCCCCGCTTGTACACGCGGTTGTAGCGAATCGTGTGGCGGTCGGCGGCGCCCACGCTGACGCCGATCGCGTGCCAGTAGATCTGCGGGAGGTTGAAGCGGGCGCCCCCCGGCCCGAGGAACACCGAGTACGGGAACGAGGGGTGGTAGTCCACGTACGGAAAGCCCGAGAAGCCGGTCGGGAAGTGCCGCCCAACGCGGTGGCGGAGCTTGTCGATGTAGCGGTCCGCGGCCTGGTAGCGCCCCTCGTACTCCGCCTCCGCATCGATAACGAGGCAGTCGGCCCCCTTCTTCACCGCAGCGGCGCCGCGCTTGGCCTCGGCGGCGGGACGACTCCCGTAGACGTACTGCCAAGCGCAGACCCGAAGCCCGCGGCGGTGGAAGTACCTCACGAGTCCCCGGTTGAACTGATCCCACGCATGAGCCCCGTCGGAGCTCTTGACGTAGAGCGTCCGGATGCCGTGACGCTTGGCCTTCTTCGCGATCCGCGACAGGCGACCACCGCTCGCCTTGCGGACGTACCAGATCCACATCCCATCCCCGCGATACGGGTTCGACTTGCCCGCCTTCGCCGCGGCTCCGTGCCCGGCGGCGCCGGCGCCGGTCGGGAGGGCGAGCGCAAGCAGTATCAGCGCCGATGTCGCGAGCGCGGCGGCCAGGTGCGCACGCGTACCACGCCGGCGCGAACGCGTCGGCGCCCACGGCCGCCTGCCTGCCGGCCTCCGCTTGGTGCTCGGGGCGCGCATAACCGCTTCAACTGCGGCGCGGGCCGAGCCGCCCCGGCCACCACCGCAGCCCGCTTAGTATCGCGAAACCGGCCGCTCAACACGCACGCGGCCCGACCGAAGCGAGGCCGCGTGCGAATCAGCCGGTGGATGCGCCGCGCCTTCGCGACGCTCCACCGTGGTTTTGCGTGCTTAGACGGTTCTGCTACCGCGCCAGCCGCTGAAGAACATGAATAGCGCGACGAGCGCGAGCACGAAGAGGATCGGGTTGACGATCGCCCCTCCTGCAATGGCCAGGATCAAGAGGATGATTCCCAAAATCAGCCACAACATCTCTCGCTCCTTCCGTGAGCCGTGTCGCTTTGCGCCGGATACCCGCGCGAAGGAGCATGCAAACGATGGGGCGCCGGGACGGCGCGCCCGCTACGTCGATCGCTGACGTTCCCGGCTAGCCGCCCAGCAGGTTGCCGAGGACCCCGCCCTGTCCGCCGCCGGACCCCGCCGCGCCTGCTGCGACCTGGCCCTCCGACGGCTGGATTAGCAGCCATCCGGAGCCCGAGAAGGCCACCTGAACCGTCTCCCCGGACCCGCGCCCGGTGAGCGTCTTGATGTTCACGTCGGTCTTGATCGAGGTGCTCACTCCACTGGACCAGGTGATGGCCGCCTGCGGATCCGCGTAGGTCTGCTCGCCGTCGAGCTGCAGGAGGAGGGGCGGACCGTCCGAGACGAGTGCGACCCAGCCGGTGCCGGAGAGCTCCATGTTGTAGAGCCCGCCCGCCAGCGCGCCCGAGGCCCCTTCCACGCGCTTGATGTCCCAGTCGATTCCGGCGTCGAAGGCAAGGACGTTGGCGCCGTTCGCGGTGATCTTGTCGTTCTCGAGCTTGATCAGGTGGACGTCCTGCGCCAGATCGGCCAGAAAGACCTCGCCGCTTCCCGAGATCTTCATCAGCTTCGTGCCCTCGCTCGTCACGGCCTTCTTGAGCATTCTCGACACGCCGCCGCTTCCGGCGTGCTCGAACTTGACGTCGCCCTGGTAGGCGACCATCGAGCCGAGCTTCGCCTGGATCGTGACGTCGGCGAGCTCGACCTTCAAGAGCTTTGAGTTCTGGAGCGAGAACGACTCGGTCGTCTCCGTCTCCTGAAATTGCGCTAGCGACTGCTCGACCGACATCCTGCACTCCTTCCGTGGCTAGCTGAAAGCTGGCGGCAGCATATGCCCGCGTCAAGGTCCCAGGTTCGCCTGCTGACACCGAGAGATGGGCGGTGCCGGGCTCGAACCGACGACCTCCTCGGTGTAAACGAGGCGCTCTCCCAGACTGAGCTAACCGCCCGAGAGGATTATGCCGCTCACATTCGTCTCAGCGGGCAGGCGGCGTCGAAGGGTTCTCCACTTCCATCCCCAGACGTCGGTATGCGGACACGGAATAGGCGCGGGCGCGAGCGTGAAGGATCGCGTCGTCGGACAGCTCGATGCCGTCGACTACCCGCGTCGGGTCGAACACCTCGATGTGGTCGCCGGTCTCGGGGTCGTCGACGATCTCGGTGATCTCGAGCCTTCCCGCCATGATCTTCTCGCGGTCGTCCGGCCACAAGGCGGTTGCGTCGTCGATCGGGTCGTCCTCGCTCGGGATCTGGAGCTTCAGCTCGAACGCCGCCGGGCCACCCGCGAGGCGATCGGCCAGCTCCGATCGCAGGTAGTCGCCGCCCAGCGAACGCGCGTCGTCATCCGGAATGGTCGCCTCGCCTGCCTCGGGGCGCCAGCGGTAGCGCACCAGCGTCGGCGCTCCGTCGGCATCGAGGAACCTGAAGGTGTGCGGGGAGTGGTAGACCTGCGTCGCGAAACTCGCTGGCGGCTCGGCATTGAGGGTCCACTGGACCGCGGTCTGAGCTTCCGGGTGATCGGCAAGGAACGCGCCCAGCTTCTCCCAGTCCGGCTGGCCGGTCTCGGGATCCGGCCTGCGGAGCTGGATGAACTCGAGGAACTCCTCGGGCGTTCGGAGCACGAAGACCGGCGTGGTGACCCCGAGGATGTCGGCCTCATCGCCCGCGGAAGGGCGCAGCCGAACCGCCATCCCTCGGGCATCGCGTTGCCAGTCGTCGGACTCGGGGTCGCCGCTGCCGTTCGAGAAGCGAATCAGGGCCGGAGTCGGATCCCCCTGAAAGTGGGCGGCGCGGCAGAGCTCGGCCGCCTCCGCGGTCGCGGTGAACGTGCCGGCGCACCACGTGCCCTTCGCGTGAAGGGCTCGGCTGTGCGGATGCGATCCGTACAGCGCGTTCGCTGCGTCGATGATCTGCTCATAGACGTCGCCGCCGGCCATCGCGCTCACCGTACCCCACGGGCCGCTAGTAGGTTGCGCGCATGGATCTTGGGATCGGGGGTAAGACGGCCCTGGTGATGGGCGCGAGCCGGGGGATCGGGCGCGGGATCGCGGCCGCGCTGACGCGTGAGGGGGCACGCGTGGCGATGGCCAGCCGCTCACGCGAGCGCATCGCCGAGGCCGCCGGCCAGATCGAGGGCGAAACGGCGGCCTTCGAGGCGCACACGTCCGACCTCGATCGGCTCGCGGCTCTGCCGGAGGAGGTGGCGGGCGAGCTCGGTCCCGTTGAGATCCTGGTGACGAACACCGGCGGTCCACCGTTCGGCGGAGCGCTGGACCACCCACGCGAGGAATGGGAGGAGGCCTACCGCTCGCTCGTGCTCGCCCCGCGCGTGCTCGCCGAGGCGGCGCTGCCGGGAATGCGCGAGCGTGGATGGGGCCGCATCGTGAACGTCGGGTCGAGCTCGGTTCGCGAGCCGATTCCCCATCTGACGCTCTCGAACGCGAACCGCATGGCAGCGATCGGGTTCTTCAAGACGCTCGCTGGCGAGGTGGCCGCGGACGGGATCACGGTCAACACGGTCGCCACCGGCCGCTTCGCCACCGACCGGCTCGCGTCGAACTGGGGCTCGTGGGAGGAGATGGAGCGCAACGCCGCGGAGGGAGTTCCCGCCGGTCGGCTCGGCCAGCCCGAGGAGTTCGGCGATCTCGTCGCGTTCCTGTGCTCGGAGCGCGCGGCGTACCTCACGGGCGTCGTGATCCCGCTGGACGGCGGGCTGCTGCGCTCCGTTTAAGAGCTGCCGCTGAGGGTTCCGGCGACGAGCACGGCGCCGGCAAAGAGCCCGATGGTGATGAAGCGCATCCGTCGTGGGGTCAACCACTCGGCTCGCTTGCGGGCGAGCCACGATCGGGTACCGCTCGCGGCGGCGACCGAGCCCATCGCGGCAACCATGCATTGGACGCACATCGCGTGCCGATTATCGCACTTCGGCTCTGCGCGACCGGACCTTCAGCTAGCTTCTCCGTGCGTCAAATGAGAATGATTCCCATTATCATCACGCGGTCAACCGGTGCCTGAGGAGGGCTCGCCTGTTCGAGCAGTTCCAACTTCCATTCGTCCAGCGCGGACTGTTCGAGGTCCTGCTGCTCTCGATTGCGCTCGGCGTGCTGGGCACGTGGATCGTGGTGCGCGGCCTCGCGTTCTACTCGCACGCGCTGGCGACCTCGGCGTTCCCGGGATTGGTCCTTGCCGACGGACTTGGATTCGCGCCTCAGATCGGAGCCCTCGGCATGGGCCTCCTGTTCGCCGTGGTGGTCGGGCGCCTCAGCGCGGGACGGCGTGACCTCTATGACAGCCGCACGGCGCTGGCTCTGGTGGGCGCACTGGCACTCGGCGTGATCCTCGCCTCCGACGTCTTTCACTCGGGTTCGAACATCGAGACGCTGCTCTTCGGCAGCCTCCTGGTCCTCGAGCCGCGCGATCTGATCTTTGCCGGGGCGCTGAGCGTCGTCGCGGTCGTGGCCAATCTGCTGCTTGGGCGCAGCTGGCTGACGACCGGCTTCGACCCCGAGGCGGCGCGGTCGTTGGGCGTTCCCACGCTGCTTCCCGACCTGGTGCTGCTGGGACTGGTCGCGCTGGGGGCGGTAGCCGTGCTCTCGGCCGCCGGCGCGCTCCTCGCGGCGGCGCTCCTGGTCGTTCCGGCGGCAACCACGCGGCTGTGGATGCAGCGCATGCCCGGCTGGCAGATCGCGACCGTGCTGTTGGTCGCGGCGGAGGGTGTCGCCGGGCTGTGGCTCTCCGTGGAGGTCAACGCCCCGCCCGGTCCCGCGATCGCCGTGCTGGCCGGTGGCGTATTCCTTGTCGCCGCCGCGTTGAAGGTCGCGTCGCGCTGGAGGTGGCGGCTGGCCATCGCTCCGGCGATCGCCGCCGCGTGCGCCGTATTTGCCGGATGTGCCCAGGTGGGGAGCTCATCCGGCGACAAGCTGTCGGTCGTGTCCACCACGACGCAGATCGGCGACTTCGCCCGCAACGTCGGCGGCGACGCCGTCGACGTCCACCAGATCCTGCAGCCGAACACGGATCCGCACGAGTACGAGCCGCGCCCGAGCGACGTAACGGCGACCGCGGGCGCAAAGCTGGTGCTGGAGAGCGGCGACGAGCTCGACACCTGGATGAGTACGGTGGTGAGCGAGTCCGGTGCCGACCCGAGGGTGGTCGATCTGGCCACTCGTCTGCCGGTGACGGTCCCGGGCGAGTCGAGCGGCCCGGAGGCGTCGCGCTATGACCCACACTGGTGGCACGACCCCGTGAACGCGGAGGCCGCGGTTCGCGAGATTCGCGACGCGATGATCGCGGCCGATCCCTCGCAGCGCCGGACCTTCGAGAGAAATGCCACCCGCTACCTCGAGGAGCTCCGGAGACTTGACACAGGGATCAAGCGGTGCTTTGCGTCGGTTCCTCCGGACGAGCGCAAGCTGGTGACCGACCACGACGCGTTCAACTACTTCGCCAAGCGCTACGGGATCCAGGTCGTTGGAGCCATCATCCCTTCGCAGACGACCGAGGCGCAGCCGTCCGCGGGGGATATCTCGCGGCTGGCCGAGGAGGTTCGGCGCGAGCACGTTCGCGCGATCTTCCCCGAGAGCTCGATCAACCCGGACGTCGCGCACGCACTCGCAAAGCAGACCGGGGCGATCAGCGACCTGACGCTGTACGGGGACACGCTCGGCCCCGCCGGATCCGATGGGGCCACGTACTTGACGATGGAGCAGGCCAACGCCGACGCGATGGTCCGGGGGTTCACGGGCGGAGAGCGCGGCTGCCAGATCGGTGGGTTGGGGTGAGCGATCCGAACGAAGCCACTATCGAGACGCACGGGCTTGCCGTCGGATACGACGGCTCACCACCCGCGCTGAGCGACGTCACGTTCAACGCCCTGGCAGGGGAGCGGATCGGCGTACTGGGGCCGAATGGCGGCGGGAAGACGACGCTGTTTCGCGCCCTGCTGGGCGAGCTGGGGCCGGTGGCGGGCGAGCTCCGAGTGGCGTCACGCTGCGCGACGGTTCCGCAAACCGAGCGGTCCCGGCTTGATTACCCGGTCAGCGCGCTGGACGTGGCGCTGATGGGGACGATCCCTCTCCGGGGCTGGTGGCGCCACCCGCGGCGAAGTGAGCGGAAGCGCGCTAAGCAGGCGCTCGAGTCCGTCGGCCTGGCGGAATTGGCTTCGCGGAGCTTCGGCGAGCTCTCGGGTGGCCAGCGGCAGCGGGTCCTCGTCGCAAGGGCTCTGGTGCAGGACGCCCGAGTGCTGCTGCTGGACGAGCCGTTCACAGGGCTCGACGCGTCGAGCGCCGGGCGCCTCAATGGGTTGATCGACCGGCTGGCCGCTGAGGGCCGCGCGGTGCTGGTCGCCACACACGACATCGAGCAGGCGCGCCGCTGGGACCGGGTGCTCTGCCTCAATCGCCGCCAGATCGCGTTCGGCCCACCGGACGAGGTGCTGACGATGCCGGTGCTCGAGGCCACGCACGGCGGCATGATCGTCGAGCTGCGCGACAACGGCGAGCACGTTGCGGTCATGCCGGCGCATCATCACGAAGGGGCGGGCGGAGATGCTTGACGTCGTCAATCCGGCGAGCGGCGCGCTGTGGCACGCGATCGCGGATCCGTGGGGGCAGGCGATCGTTCGCAGGGCCTTCCTCGAGGTGACGTTGATCGCCCTGCTGGGCGGACCGCTCGCGTGCTGGATCGTGTTCTACGGGCTGTCGTACAGCACGGAGTCGCTGGCACACGGGCTCTTTCCGGGACTCGTTCTGGCGGCGCTCACCGGGATTCCGCTCCTCCTCGGGGGCGCGCTGGGGTTGCTCGTGGCGGCGCTGGGCATCGCCATCGCCGGGCGCCTGCCGACGATCGGCCGAGACGCCGCCGTCGCGATCGTGATCACGACTCTCTTCGGCCTGGGCGCGCTGCTGGCGCTCTCGCCTGCCTCGCCGCCGGGCATCCAGGGGCTTCTTTTCGGCGACATCCTGGGGGTGGGTGACGGGGATCTCGTCTTCGCCGCCGTCGCAGTCGCCGTGACGGCGGTGTCCCTGTGGGTGCTCCACGGATCGCTCCTGGCAGTCGGTTTCGACCGCGGCTCGGCGCGCTCGCTGGGTGTGTCGCCGCTGCTTGTGGACGCGGCGCTTCTCGTGCTTCTCGCGCTCGCGATCCTGGTCGCCGTGCAGGGGCTGGGGAATCTGCTCGCGCTCGCGATGCTGGTCGCGCCGGGCGCGACGGCGGCCCTCGTCGTGAAGCGATTCGCCCCGATGCTGTGGCTGGCTACGGCGCTCGCCGTGGCGGCGGGCTTCGGCGGCCTCTACGCCTCCTATTACCTGAACACGGCCGCTGGGGCCTCCATCGCCGCGGCCACCGTCGTGCTGTACGCGGGTGCCGCCTTGGGCGTATGGCTTGTGCGCGCCACCCGGCGTTTTCGAGGCTGGGGCCCGGCGATTGGCGACCGTGAACCGGGGTACGCTCGGTCGCCATGAGTGCCGCGACGATCACATGGCGCGAGCGCGCTCTGGGCGAGCTGCAGTCGGCCGGGCTGCGCAAGGGGCAGGCGCGGCTGGCCGTGATCGACCTGCTGTCCAAGCAGCCCTGCGCGCTCACGGCTCCGGAGATCGAGTCGGGCCTGCGGCGCAAGGGCCATCGCGTCGGGCTTGCGACGGTGTATCGGACGCTCGAGTTGCTCGCGGACCTGAAGCTCGTCGGCCGGCTGGAGGTAGGCCAGGGGATCGCGCGCTACGAGCCCCTCACGCCGGGCGGCGATCATCATCACCATCTGGTTTGCGATCACTGCGGCCGGGTGATCCCGTTCGACGACGACGAGCTCGAGCAGACGATCGACCGGCTGACCCACAAGGTCCGGTTCCAGGTGGCCGAGCACGATGTCGTGCTCCACGGGGCGTGCCGCTCCTGTCGCAACTGAGCGGGCTCGGGTATGTCCGTGGGGGCTAGGCGGGCGCTTCGCTCGCACGGGGCCCCGGCTCCGCCCCGCCACGGGTGAGCGAGCCTCGGCGTGCCTTCACCGCCAGCCAGACGACGCCGGCGACGATCATCACGATGCTGATGAGCTGCGCCTGGGTCAGGCCGAAGAGCTCGGTTGGGTTGCGGCGGATGAATTCCACCAGCAGGCGCTCGGTGCCGGCGAGAACCAGGTAGATCGCGAAGAGGATGCCGGGCTGGACACGGTCGCGCAGCCGCCACAGAAAGTAGGCGGCCAGGCCCATCGCGAGGGTCTCGTAGATCGGCGTCGGGTGCACCGTGATGTCAATCGGCTTCGTCCCGTTCGGATAGGCCATCGCCCAGGGACCGTCCCAAGCCTCGCCGTAATCGCCGTCGCCGGAGACCTGACATCCGATGCGGCCGAGGGCGTAACCGACTGACAGCGGCACGGCGCACATGTCCAGCAGCGTGAGGTTGAGCATCTTGCGGCGCCACGCCCATAGCGCCACGCCGATCGCGCCGCCGACGGCACCGCCGAACCAGACGAGGCCGGAGCCGGAAAAGATGTTCCCGAGCAGGTCGCCCTTGACGGAGTCGTAGTTTTCGAAGATGAAGTTGAGGCGAGCCCCGACGATGCCGCCGACGAGTGCGACGACGACCACTTCGTAGGCCCAATCAGCCGGCTTGCCGAGCTCCTTGAGGCGCCTGGCGAGCACCGCCCCGGCGGCGATGAACGCGATGGCGAACGCGATCCCGAACGTCTGGAGGGTGACCGGGCCTAGGTGGATCTCAGCTTGCATTGGGGATGGCCCCGGGGGGAGTCGAACCCCCGCTCCCAGGTTGAAAACCTGATGTCCTAACCGTTAGACGACGGGGCCGGAGTGCCAAGTCTAGGGTTCGCGTACCAGCAGCTCCAGCAGGGCCTTCTGGGCGTGGAGGCGGTTCTCGGCCTGGTCGAAGACCGCCGAGCGCTCGCCGTACAGGACGTCCTCGGTGATCTCCTCGCCCGGGTGAGCGGGCAGGCAGTGCAGCACGATCGCCCGGTCCGACGCGTGCTCCATGAGCGCGGCGTCGACCCGGTAGGGAGCGAGGTCGGCGCGCCGCCGCTCGGCGTCCGTCTCGTCGCCCATGCTCACCCAGACGTCGGTGTAGACGGCGTCGGCGCCATCGACCGCCTCCCGTGCGTCCGCCGTACCGAGCGCGGCGAGCCCCGCCTCCAGCTCGTAACCGGGCGGCGACGCGACGCGGACCTCCACCCCCACGATGCGGCCGATCAGCGCCAGCGAGCGCGCGACGTTGTTGCCGTCGCCGACGTAGGCGAGCTTCAGGCCGTCGAGGTCGCCGAAGCGCTCGCGCAGCGTCAGCAGGTCGGCCAGCACCTGGCACGGGTGATGCGCCGGGGTGAGGCCGTTGATCACCGGCACAGCGGCACCGGCGGCCAACCGCTCCACCGCCTCGTGGGAGCCGGCCCGGACGACCATCCCCTGGACGTAGCGGGACAGCACCCGCGCGGTATCCCCCATCGACTCGCCGCGTGAGAGCTGCAACTCGTCCCCGCGCAGCACGAGCGGCGTGCCGCCCAGCTCCGCGACCCCGACCTCGAACGAGACCCGGGTTCGAGTCGACGGCCGTTCGAAGAAGAGCGCGATGCTGCGACCCGCGAGCGAGTCGTTTCCCCTCCCCTCCTCCCGGCCGGCCTTCAACTCGACGGCCCGGTCGAGCAGCGCGTTCAGCTCGTCGCGCGAGAGCTCTTCGCCTGTGAGGAAATGACGGGCCACGGGAAGCGCAAGATGGTACGCGGCGGGTACAAAGGACGGACACCAGCAACGGCACCAGCCAGTTTCGGGGGCTGACGCCCCCTCACCAACATGCCTATAAAGATCGATGCGCTCACCTGGAACGTCTTTCACGGCCGCGACCATCCGCCCGACCCCGCCCTGTTCACCTGGCGGTCGTGGCTGTTCAGAGCCGAGGAGCGAAACGCCACGCACGTGCAGGTCAACCGCGGGCTCTATCGCGAGTTCGCCCATCTGCTCGCAGAGCCGCGATGGGACGTCGCGTTGCTGCAGGAGTTTCCGCCCCGGTGGGCTCATCGGATGGCCGACGCGTGCGGCGCCGACATGCAGTTGACGCTGACTTCGCGCAACTGGCTCCACTCCGTTCGCCGGCCGATAGCCAGCCGAAATCCCGACCTGATGGGTGCCTGGGAGGGCGGCGCGAACGTGATCCTCGCCCGTGGAGCGCTGCGATCGAGGCAGGGCGCCAAAGAGGTCGTGCTGCGCGGCCGGCCCGAGCGCCGCATGGTCACGCTCGCGCGCCTCGAGCGAGCCCGCACGGTGAGCGGGGGAGAAGCCAGCCCCCGGCGCGAGTCGGGAACGGGCGCGGCTGGTTTCGAGCCGGCGCTCGTGGTGGGGAACCTCCACGCAAGCGGGCCGTCGCCCCTGGCGGCCGAAGACACGCGGCTCGCGGCGGAAGCGGCGGTGAACTGGGCGGGCGACGATCCAGTGATCCTCGGCGGGGACCTCAACGTGAGCCCCAGCGAATCCGGCGTCTTCGACGAGCTCGAGCGGCGCTTCGGCCTCGGGGCCGCCACCGGACCGCGCTCGATCGACCACCTGCTCGCCCGCGGTCTCGAGATCGTCGAGCCTCCCGCGCCCTGGCCCGACGAAGCGCGCGAGGTGGCTGCCGGGGATCTCGCGATCCGCCTCTCCGACCACCCGCCGATCCAAGCCCGGTTCGCGTTGCCCGACTGACGGTGCGACCGGTTCGCGATAGTGAGATAGTCCGCCTCAGCGCGCGAAGGAGAAACTGCGACAGGAGGAGTCTTGATGGCGACTAGATCGAGTGGCTCACGTTCCAGGTCGGGATCGCGCAGCTCGAGCAGCTCGCGTTCGAGCACCAAGCGCACCACCACCCCGAAGCGAACCGGCACGAGCCGCGCCTCCGGCGGCGATGCGGGGCGCGCCGACAAGAGCGTCGAGGCGTTCCGCGACGCTCTCGAGCGCAGCGTGACGCTCTCGCGCGATCGCCTGCAGGATGTCGTCGACGACGCCGTGAAGCGCGGCCGGCTCACGCGCGACGACGCCAACGAGCTCGTCTCGAGCCTCGTGACCCGCAGCCGCCGGTACAGCGACGAGCTCGTCAAGCAGCTCGAGCGCCTGCTCGACCAGGCCCAGCGCGAGATCGAGACGCGCGCCGCCCCAGCTCGCCGCCGCGCCACGGCGGGGGCTCGCCGCGTCGGTCGTGCGGCCCGCGACGCCGCCGACGCCCCGCTCGCCCAGGCCGACCGCCTTCGCCGGCGCTCCGGCGTGACACCCGGCGGGCCGATCACCGCCTACGACCAGCTCACGGCCACCCAGGTCAAGTCGAGGCTCGGGGAGCTCAGTCCAGCCGAGCTGCGCTACGTGCGCACCCGCGAGCGGCGTGGCAAGGCCCGCAAGAGCATCCTGAGCGACATCGACCGCCGCCTCGAGAAGGGCAAGCGCTAGCAGCGACCGCGCAGCTTCGGCCGCGGGTCGCTAGTCCCGCGGCAGCTCGTCGACGTCGAGCGGCGCCGCGATGCCCTCCCACTCGGGCCGGTGGCGCAGCTCCCGCGTGTCGCAGTAGATCTCGACGCCGTTCCCGTCCGGGTCGTTGAAATACACCGACTTCGAGATCCCGTGATCGACGGCGGCGAACTCGATCTCAGCCTCGCGGATCCGGTCCACCGCGCTTGCCAGCTCCTCCTCGTCCGCCACCTCGACCGCGAAGTGGTAGAGGCCCAGCGCCTCCGGATCGGCGCGCGGTGAGTCGGGATGACCCTGCAGCGCCAGGTGGTGGTGCGCGCCGCCGAAGGACATGAACACGAAGCTCCCGCCCACCCGCTCCGTGACCTCCAGCCCCAGAGCGTCGCCGTAGAACTCCTCGGACCGATCGAGGTCCGAGACCTTCAGGTGCACGTGCCCAATCGTTGTCATCCGTGCCAGCTTATCTACGGTCAAGCGTCCGCCAGGGTCGCTCAAACCGACCGCGCCAACCGCGCGAAGTCGAGCTCCTCGCCCAGCATTTCGGCCAGCAGCTCGTCGGCATTGAGCCGCTGCCCGCGGCCCCACAGGGACCGTAGCCACTCCCCCGCCTCGGCGCTCGCGAACCACCGCTCCCCGAACCGCTCCTCGAGCGCCGCCCGCCAGTGGGTCTCGAGCGCCCATGCCCGCAGGTAACAGGCGGCGTAGAACCCGTCGTCCACGTCCGCCAGCCAACTGGTGCTCGGCCAGGGAACGCGAACCGCGGCGCTCAGGAGCTCCGAGTAGCGCCCCGGCATACCGGCCAGGTCCGCGGACAATCCGTGCAGGTCGAGCTCGTAGGCGAGCTTCGCCGAGTATCGCCGCAGCATCACCAGGCGGAACGCTCGCGAATGCTCCACGGCAGGTCCCGGGTCGCTGATCGCGAGCCGCTCCCGCAGCCACTCCGGCTCCGAGACCAAGTGCTCCATGAGAAATGCGAAGGACTCGGTCACCGAGTTGTCCCCCAGCTGGCGAAACTCGAAGTCGAGGCCGGCCGCGGTGTTCGCGTAGTGCTCGGTGTGGCCACCCTCGTGGAACAGGGATCCGTAGTCGTCGCGCCCACCCGTCGGAGCGATCACGAGGTAGATCTCGTCCGGAACCCGTGGCGTGCTGCAGAAGGCGCGCGGCGACTTGGTGGGCCGGGATTCCGTGTCCAAATGGACGTTGGACTGGCTCGCGAGATCGATCCCGAGCCCCTTGAGCGTGCTCTTGAACGACTCGACGAGGCGATTCGCCGGGAAGAGCTCATCGAGCTCCGCGGCCCGGAAGAACCGCGGCAGATCCGAGCGGCGAAGGGCGCCAAGAGCAGGAAGCCCGGCTCGCTCGAGCTGCCCGTCGACAAGCGGCGAGTACACCTCGTCGGTGTCCTCCAGGAAGCGCGCTGTCTGGCCGCGCAGGCGCTCCAGATCGATCCCACGGAGCTCGGAGTACGCGGCGGCGTAGCTGGTCCACCCGAATTGCCGGCAGATGTCGTGACCGCGCTCGAGCGCCGTGCGGTAGATGGGGTTCAGGCGCTCCTCCAGAATCGCGTTCCGCGCCTCCTCCAGCGCCGCCCGCCGGCCGGCGTCGACCTCGTTCGCCTGGGCGATGACCACCGCTCGATAGGGCACCGCGCCATCCCCGGCGTCGACCTCCAGCGACGCCTCCAACCCGGCGAGCTCGGCCGCCTCGGCGCGCGTCTCCAGACCCACGAGCCCGTCGAAACCGAAGTGGAGGAGATAGGACAGCCGGCGGCCCCGGTCACCGTCGCCCTCGGACGCCGCCAGCTCGCGCAGAGCCATGACCGAGTCGCGCGCGAAGAGATCGGCGTAGGAGTCGTAGATCCGCTCGATCTCGAGCTCCAGCTTCTGCCCTGCGAGGTGCAGGTAGTACTCGCGCGAAAGCTCCTCGCCGAAGCGCTCGGCGCGGTCTCGGTAGCGATCGAGGTCGAATGCCAAGGTGCTGCAACGATAGGGACGATGGCGACTGCCCAAAGGGAGCGCGGGCCGCGGCCGAAGCCGGGCTCAGAGCTCGTCCTGGAGATCGATTCGCTCGCCCAGGGTGGGCGGGGCGTCGCGCGCGCAGATGGCTACGTCGTGTTCGTCTCGGGCGGCCTGCCCGGCGACCGTGTTCGGGCCCGGTTGACCAAGGCCAAGCGTGGCTACGGCGAGGGCAAGGCGATCGAGATCGTCGAGCCGAGCCCCAACCGGATCCCGGATCAATGCGTCCACGAGGGCGAGCCGTGCCCCGGTGCCCCCTGGCAGGGGCTGCCCTACGATCGCCAGCTCGCCGAGAAGACCCGCCAGGTCGACGAGGCATTGCGGCGGCTTGGCGGGCTCGAGGACTTCGAGCTCGAGCCAATCGTTCCCGCCGTGGAGCAGTGGCGGTATCGCAACAAGCTCGAGTACTCCTTCGGCGAGCGGGACGGCACCCTCGTCCTGGGCTTTCATCGCCGGGGAAGCTGGTCGGAGGTCATCGACGCCGCGGACTGCCTGCTCGCCTCCGAGCGCAACAACCAAACTCGCAACGAGGTCCGAGAGTGGGCGCGGCGCGAGGGCATACCGGCCTATGACGGCCGCGATCAGTCGGGCGTGCTTCGCAACCTCGTCGTCCGTGAGGGACGCAGAACCGGGCAGATACAGACCCGTCTGGTCACGTCGCCCGCGAGCTTCACGAAGCCCCCGGTGGACCTGCACACCGTCATCGAGGGACCGGGAGGCGGCACCTCCGGCCCAACCGGCGTGCTGGGCCGGGAGTTCCTGGAGGAGGAGCTCGGCGGTCTTCGCTTTCGCATCTCGCCGGCCGCCTTCTTCCAGACCAACACCGAGATGGCGGAGCGGCTTTGCGAGCTCGCCGCCCAAGCGGCCGGGCTGGGCGGGCGTGAGCGCGTGTTCGACCTGTATTGCGGAATCGGCACAATGGGACTGGGACTGGCTCGCGACGCGGGCGAGGTCTGGGGGATCGAGTCGGTCCCCGAGGCGATCGCCGACGCGGAGCAGAACGCGGCGCGCAACGGGATCGAGAACGCGCGCTTCGTCGCGCAGGACGTGCGGCTGGGCGTACGACCACTGTTGGAGGAGGCCGGCTCCCCGGACGTCGTGGTCGTGGACCCGCCCCGGGCGGGGCTGTCGAAGAAGATCGTCCGCCGGATGATTGAGTGCGGAGCGCGGCGCATCGTCTACGTGTCGTGTAACCCGACGACGCTCGCCCCGAACGCCGCTCAGCTGGTGGCCGCCGGCTATAGGCTCCGCCGGGTGACGCCGGTGGACATGTTCCCGCACACCCCGCACGTCGAGTGCGTCTCGGTCTTGGAGAAATGAGCGAGCGCGGGTTCGGGGTGGCGGCGGGACTGGATCCCGACGTCGCCGCCGCGCTTGCGGGCCGCTGCCAGGAACTCGGGTACTCGTCGATCTGGTCCAACGACCACCCGGGGGCGAACGGTCTCGACACCCTCGCCGCATTCGCCGAAGGGTCCGACGCGCTCGACCTGGGTGTTGCCGTCATGGCTCTCGACCGT
>DATFON010000259.1:0-10001 GCA_035265465.1 Solirubrobacterales bacterium
TACCAGTCGAACAGGCTCCGGATCAGCTTCGGCGGGTGCATGTCGCGGGTGGCGGGCAGCTTCTCGCCCGACTCGCGCCAGTAGCGCTCGCGGTTTCCAGGTAGATCGCGGTCGTCGACCTCGGCGGTGCCCTGGACGAGCACCTTGATGCCGCTCTCCGTTCCAGACCCGGTCGGATCGGAGAACAGCAGGGCGACGCGGTGGTTTCGCTTGGCGTCGAGGGCCTTCTTCGGATAGCCGAGACCGGTCGTCACGTCGATGCACGGGCCGCCGTCGGCGTAGTACGGGGTGACGGGCCAACCGATCGGCTGCTGGCGCGAGTCGATCGTCGTGTACTCGCAAGTGACGAAGCTTCCGAACGCCTCGCGGACCTCCTGTGGCAGGCTCGCGGTCACGCGCGAAACATAGCCCGAATGGCCCTATGTGAAGGGCGGCGACTTTGTCGCCGCAGATGCAGGTGCCGTCAGGCGGCGAAGCCGCCGCGAGTGATTCAGTACCCCGGGTCGCCCGGCAGCACGATTCGCCGTTCGCCCGCCTCGCCCACGACGCGCGGCATCACCGGCTCGATGACGCGCTCGCGCGCCGCCGCCAGGACCTCCTCGGAGCTCGAGTACGGAAGCAGCGACTCCAGGTGCTTGATCGTTGGGAAGACGAGCTCGATCTCGCCGGAGCGATTCCGCTCGAGGGCGTCGGCGGGAGCGGTCCAGGCCGCCTCGGTGGTCTCCATCCCGTCCGGGCGGGGCGGTGAGTGCGCCGGCGCGAGCGCCACATAGAAGCGGGTGTCGAAGCGCACGGGGACGGGCTCGGGCGTAATCCACCGCGACCAGGGCAGGAGCTCGGCCCCGGCCGGGAGCTCGATGCCCGCCTCCTCGCGCAGCTCGCGGACGGCGCAGGCCATGTGTGCCGCCTCCTCGTCGCCGGCGTCCACGGCGTCCACGGCGCCGCCGGGAAACACCCAAACTCCCGGCATGAAGCTCGCCCGCGGGCTCCGCCGCACCAGGAGGATCTCCACGCCGCGGTCCCGGTGCTTGCCGCCGCGCCGAAGCAGGATCAGCGAGGCGGCCGGTCGGGGCTCGGAACCAGCCGCGCCCACTCCCGATGGGCGCCGGGGCTGGTTCCTCACGCGCTCACCATCCAGGTTCGCTCGGCGATCACGCTCGGACCCTATCCCGGTCGTCCCGCATCAGCTCGTGTCCTGCACCTCGCCACGGCGCCTGAGGTAACCTCGCGGCCGATGTCCACCGAGACCCAGACCGCGCAGCTCTGGATCTGCACCTCCTGCGGGTTCGTGTACGACCCCGAGGAGGGCGATCCGGACGGCGGCATCCCGCCCGGCACTCCGTTCGAGTCGATCCCCGACGACTGGTTCTGCCCGGTCTGCGGGGCACGCAAAGCCGACTTCGAGCCGTACGAGGAGTAGCGCCGCGCGGCGCGCAGGCCCGGACGACGCGGAATCTTTCCGCTTCTCTCCGGCTGAGCGAGCCAGTCATCGGCGCCGGCTGGCCTCGATTGGGCTCGCCCTCCTGATCTGGCCCATATCGCTGGCGATTGCCGTCTGGCTGGCCGCGACGAGCGACATGATCCGGAACGCGTTGGTGATCACCGGCGGCGCGTTCCTGCTCGCGCTCGCGTACTGGGCTGGGCGACCTGGCTGACGAGCCGCCGCGATCGGATGGCTTCCACGAAGGCGCGAGACGGCCGACAGTGAGACCGGTGGCGGACAGCCTCCTGGTCTTCGTGGCGCTCTACCCGATCGTGAGCGCGGCGGTCTGGATCGCGGGAGGGGTTCTCTTCTCGGCACTTCGCGAGCGCGGCACACAGCCGGAGCTGGCGCCGGGCGAAGGGCCGCCGGTCTCGATTCTCATCCCCGCGTTCAACGAGGAGCTCGACATCGGCGATGCCGTGCGCGCGGCCCTTCGCCTCGAGTATCACGACTTCGAGGTTCTCGTCCTGGACGACGGATCGACGGACCAAACGGTGGCGCGCGCCGCGGAGTCAGGCGACGGCGACCCTCGGTTGCGCGTGCTCCGGGACGAGCGGAACCGTGGGAAGGCGGGACGGCTGAACTCCGGCGCGTTGGAGGCTCGCGGGAAGTACCTGATGGTCCAGGACGCCGACGCGCAGGTGCATCCACTGGCGGTTCGGGTGCTGGTCGCGCGACTCGCGCAGTCGCCAAAGCTGGCGGCCGTGGCCGGCGATGCCAGGGTCACGAATCGGGGCTCATTGCTCGCGGCGCTCCAGACGCTCGAGTTCACGGCGGTCATCGGCTTGATCCGACGGACGCAGGCGCTCACGGCCAGCGTGGGCGTGATCGCCGGGATCATCGGCATGTTCCGCCGCGAGGCGTTCGTCGGGGTGGGCGGCTACGACGAGCGCATGGCCACGGAGGACATCGAGCTGACCTACCGTCTGCTCCTTGCCGGCTGGGAGACGACGTACGACCCGCGCGGGCTCGTCGGCATGCAGGTGCCAACCTCGCCGCGAGCCCTATGGCACCAGCGCCGTCGCTGGGCGCGGGGCCAGGGCGAGGTCCTTCGGACCCACGCCAGGGCCCTCGCGAGCTGGCGCCACCATCACCTGTGGCCCGTGCTCGTCGAGAGCCTGCTGTCGCTCGCCTGGATTGCGCTGGCCGCGCTCGTCATCGCGGTGACGGCCGTGCGGGTCGCCGTCAACGATTACTCCGCCGTCACCTTCCTGCTCCCGGCATGGGGAGTGGCGGTCGCGGTGGTCACCACGATCCAGTTCCTCGTGGCCCTGGGCATCGAGCGCCGCTACGACCGCACGGCACCGTGGGCGCTTGTCATTGGCCCCCTGTACCCGGCGGCGTACTGGCTTCTCAATGCGTTGTCCGCGCTGAGCTCCGAGCTTCCGGCCGTGATCCGCGGCGCGCGGGGCGAGCGGGTGCAGTGGGACACGGTCCGTGAGCGACCGGGGTCGAGGTGAGGGAGGGGGCGTCGCGCGGCTACTCGAGCGCGTCCTCGCGGCGGCGCCTGACAACGGCGCGCGCCGTGATCCAGGCAAGACCGCCGACGAGCCCGAGCGGCGCCAGCACGGCGGCGCTGATCAGCAGGATCCCGGCGATCACGGTCAGGACGCGGCCGGCGTCGTGGAACGCGTCGCCGATGCTCCAGCTGCCACTCCCGCCGGCGTCGACTCCACGCTCGCCGCGGATCTCGACGTTCACGGGCACGAGGCGAATGCGAGTCTGCACGCGGCTGAGCTGGTCCTTGGCGTCGGCGAGCTTGTTCTCGACGATTCGGAGTTGCGCCTTGAGGCTCTCCTGCTCCTCGATCGTGAAGGCCTCCTCCAGCTGATTCAAAAGGCTCGTCCGTTCGGCCTCTAGGTCCTCCACGTGCGCCTTGGCCGAGTTGAAGCGCTTCGTGATGTCAATCGTCCCCTCCGTCCGCGAGGTGACGTGGGCGGACTCGAGAGCGGACATTGCACCGAGCGCGTCCTGCAGGTGCTGAGCCGGGATCCGCAGCTCGATCGTCCCGCTTCCCTCCGGCGCGCGACTCCCGTCGCCCTCCGCGGGGATCGCCCTGGGCCCGGTCAAGCGGCCGCTCGTCACGTTCGAGGAGACGACGAAGCCGTTGTACTGGTCCACCACCCCGAACACGCCGTCGGCAACGTTCCGCACGTTCTGCGGCTCGGTCGACAGCACGAGGTTGGCGTTCTGAGCGACCTTGCGATGGGCGGCGCGGCCGGACGCGAATGACTGGATACGCCCGTAAACCGTGCTCCCTCCGGAGGAGCTCGTGCGTGCGCCCAAGGCCTTGACGTTCGGCGCCCCGGCGGGCTGGATCTGGTCTCGATTCGCCTCCGTCACGGTACCCTCGGCGCCCTTCCCGTCGGCGCCGGTGGAGCTCTGCGTCGAGGCTGCCCTCACACCCGTCCCGGATCCGCCGTTCGAACCACCGAGCTGATCGCTCACGCTGATCCCGACGGCCACCGCCACCACGAAGGTGGCGGCGGCGCCCGCCGAGACCAGCAGGCGACGAGGGGGAAGCGCCCGGAGCCGCTCCCACAGCCCGCTCGCAGCGACGGCGCCCTCCTGCTCGTCGCCCCCGCCGGGCCGACTCTCTCGCGGGAAGCCCGCGGCCGCCCACTCGTCGAGCTTGGCGGCAAAGTCGGGGTCGGGACCGGAGCGCTCGGCCCGCGCGTTGACGGCGAGCTCGGCGAAGTCCTCGAGGTCCGGCGCGACGCGTAGGCCCTGGAGGGCGGCGTCGATCGCCTCGAGCTCCCGCTCGACGTCGGGATCAAGCGGCATCTCTTGGTTACGCAGCCTCATCGCAGGCCCCCCTCAGCTTTTGGATGACTCGGTGCAGCTTGGTGCCGGCGTTCGTCTCCGAGGTCCCGATGACGGTGGCGATCTCGCCGTTCGTCAGGCCGGCGAAGAACTTCAGCGCCACCAGCTCGCGCTCCCGGCCGGAGAGCTCAGCGATCGCGGCACGGAGCGCCGCCCGGCGAACGGCCACCTCGGCGCCCTCGTGCGGCGGCACCAGCGTCTCGTCCTCGGGCTCCGCGACCAACCGCGCCCGCCGCCGCCTGCGACGGAGCTCGTCGAGCGCCGCGTTGCGGGCGATCCCGAACAGCCACGCCCGCCGGCTTCCTCTCCCCGGCTTGAAGGTGCGCCTCCGACGGTAGGCGCGCTCGAACGCCTGGGCCGTCACGTCCTCGGCGGCCGATCGATCGCGCAACAGGCCGGCGACATAGGCGTAGACGTCGTCGCGGCTCTGCCGGTAGAGGTCCTCGAACGCCGCATCGACGTCGCTCGGAGCGTGGGTCGCCGCTGCCGCAAGCGTCTCCGTCACACCCCTACTACGCGAATGGGAGCCTTCCATCACAACCAATATCGGCACCCCACCAAAAAAAGGGCACCGAGGACAGGTCACCGGCGGGGGGTGACGCACGTTTAGGGTCATAGTGACCCCAAAAGTGCCTCACCCCCCATGGGGCCGGAGGGGGGTCATCGAGTTTTCGCTCGCATAGCGCACGTAAAGTCGAAGACCCCCTCAGCGAGAGAAGGAATCGCGGCGGGCGCCGAAACGGCTGTCCTACCTGCCCCACACCGCGGCGCTCAACCACGGCGCCCGGGTAACCATGCAACGACTGCGCTCGGGCCCTAAGCCGCGCGCGGAATCTCGAGTTCTTGGGTGTCCGGCTCCGTCAGCGCCTCGATCGCGGCCACGTCCCCGTAGGCGCCGGCGAACGCCGCCTCGATCGAGGCGGCCACGATGTCCACCAGGCGGCGCAGGTCTGCCTTGGTGATCGACAGCGGTGGCATCAGGACGATCACGTCCCCAAGCGGCCGGACGATCGCACCGTGGCGGCGGGCCTCCATGGCCACGCGGTGACCGAGTCGCACCGACGCATGGTGCTCGCCCAGGTCGATGCCCGCCATGAAGCCCCGGCCGCGCACCTCTGAGACCTCGGGCATCGCGGCCACGCCGCCGAGGAGCTCGCCGAGCAGACGGATCTTCGGCTGCAGCCGAAGGAGCGTGCTCTCGGCCTCGAACGCCTCCAGGTTGGCCAGGGCGGCCGCGCAGGCGAGCGGGCTGCCCGTGAACGTGTGCCCGTGAAAGAACGTTCGCCCGTCCGCTGGCGCGCCCAGGAAGCCCTCGTACACCCGTTCGGTCGCGAGGGTGGCGGCGAGCGGCATGTAGCCGCCAGTCAGGCCCTTGCCCAGGCAGAGGAAGTCGGGCGCCACCCGCTCCTGCTCACAGGCGAACATCGTGCCGGTGCGGCCGAAGCCGGTGGCGACCTCGTCGCAGATGAGGAAGACGTCGTGGCGATCGCAGAGCTCGCGTACCCGGCGCAGGTAGCCGGGAGGCTGCACCAGGATGCCGGCGGCGCCCTGGACAAGTGGCTCGACGATCACGGCCGCGACCCCCTCCGAGTGGAAGTCGAGCACGCATTCGAGCTGGTTGGTGTCGCCCGCGTCGACGTGGTGCGCGTCGAAGAGCAGGGGTGAGTAGGCGGCGTGGAACGTGTCGATCCCACCGACGGACACCGCCCCCAGCGTGTCGCCGTGGTACGCGTCGCGGAGGCATACGAACGAGGTGCGCCGGGCGTGCTGGCCGCCGCGCTGCTGCCAGTACTGGAACGCCATCTTGAGCGCCACCTCGGTCGCGGTGGAGCCGGAGTCGGAGTAGAAGACGCGGTTAAGCCCCGGCGGCGCGAGCTCCACCAGCCGCGCGGCCAGCTCGGCGGCACTCCGATGCGTCAATCCGAGCATCGTCGAGTGTGCGACCCGCTCGAGCTGATCCTGCACGGCCTGGTCGATCAGCGGATGGCGGTGTCCATGAACGTTGCACCACAGGGAGGAGACGCCGTCGATGTAGCGCCGTCCATCGATGTCGATCAGATCGGTGCCCTCGGCCCGCTCGATCACCAGCGGCTCCTCGCTGCACCAGTCGAGTTGCTGAGTGAACGGGTGCCAGAGGTGACGGTGGTCGAGGTCTGCAACCTGCGACATCGAGTCCGACCATAGAAGGCGCGGCGGCGGAAGGCGAATCGCGACGGCGTCCATTACGCTGCCTGGCGGACGCCCGCATGGACGTTTAAGGCATACGGACGTGCCGGGGCAAAATCGAAAGGAGCGGCATGAGGATCAGGCTGGGGATTGCGGCGGCGATGTTGACGCTGGCAGGAGCCGTGTTCGCGGCGCCGGCGATGGCCAAGGGCAAGGACAAGTTCACCGTTTGCAAGCACGGCTGCCGCTACCACTCGATCCAGTCGGCCGTGAATCACGTCGACAAGGGCAAGAACTCGGTCGTCAGGGTCAAGCCCGGCCACTACCACGAGGGCGTCCAGGTCTTCGGGCACCGCTACGACGGGTTGCTGATCAAGGGCACGGCAAAGAGCGCCCGCAAGGCCGTTCTCGAGGGCAAGAATGCCCACGTTCGAGGCGGCGAGATCGCTCAGAACGGCATCGACGGGCTGAACGTCGACAAGCTCAAGATCAAGCGGCTCTGGGCGAGGAACTATGCGGCGAACGGGTTCTTCATCCACGCCGACCCGGGCAACCACTGCCACGGGTTCACGATGAAGAAGGACCTCGCGTCCTTCAATCGCTCCTACGGCATGTTCGCCAAGCACTGCACCGGCGGGAGCATCACGCGCTCGAAGGGCTGGGGCCACGGTGATTCGGCGTTCTACATCGGGGAGACCCCGCCGCAGAAGAACCCGGACTGGACCGAGATCGCCCACGTCAAGGGCTACGAGAACGTCCTCGGCTACTCGGGCACGAACTCGAAGTACGTGGACATCCACGACTCGATGTTCTTCAACAACGGCGCGGGCGTCGTGCCGAACACGCTCGACTCGGAGCTGTTCGAGCCGGCCGCCAACGGAAAGATTCGCGACAACGACATCTTCTGGAACAACTTCAACTACTTCCTGCCCAAGTCTCCGGTGGAGGTAGTCGGCGGGCTCGGGACGATCCCGGGAACCGACACAGAGATCTACTACCCGACCGGAGTCGGCATCGTCCTCTTCGGGAGCGACGGCTGGGTCGTGCGGGACAACCGGATCTTCGGCAACTTCTTCTGGGGCGCCGCGACGTTCTCGGACCCGTTCAACGAGGACGCCCTGAATCAGAACAACCAGTTCGTCGACAACAAGATGGGCCGCGGCGGCACCGACAAGAACCGGTTCGACTTCTTCAACGACGGATCGGGCGGTGGCAACTGCTTCGAGGGCAACACGTCCTCGACGTTCGACGTCACCCAGAACGCCGAGCACGGGAAGGGCTACCTGTACCCGAGCTGCCCCGCTCCCTCGAGCTCCGGCTCGGGAACGGTGGATGGCGACAACGGCCAGTTCGGTGAGCTCGCCGGCTACGTGACCAAAAATCCTCCCTGCAAGCAGGAGGAGTCCTGGGTCCGCCACCCGCACCCCGAGTTCAAGGGGATCACGCCGATCGACACCAGGGACTTCGGAAAGTGCAAGTCGGCCAAGTTAGGCGGCTGACCCGCGTCTTCACCCTGGTGGCCGTGGCGGCCCTTGCCGTCAGCGCCATGGCCGTCGCCGGACTGGCGAGCCCGCTTGGCAAGGCGGCGTCGCCCAAGATCGTCAAGGTCAAGGACGACTTTTACAAGCCGGACAAGGTCAGGGTGAAGAAGCGCGGGAAGGTCCGCTGGAAATGGACGGACGGACTCCAGGAGGTCCACAACGTGACGCTGCTGAAGGGGCCGAGCGGGGTCAAGAAGAGCAAATTCCGATCCCAGACCACCTCCAGTCCCGACTACAGGTTCACAAAGAGGTTCAAGAAGGTGGGGAAGTACAAGTTCTATTGCACGATCCATCCGGACGTGATGCGCATGAAGGTCGTCGTACACCGGTGAGCGCCTCGCAGACTCGATAGGGCATGGACCTCGGGCCGTTCGATCGACGCCAGTTCCTGGCCGGCGGCGGCGCTGCCTTCGTCTGCACGCTGGCCGGGCACAAGCTGTTTCTCGACGAGCCGGCGAACCTGCCCAAGCTGGCAGACGGGGTTCGGGTTCCGCCCAAGGTCGCGGCCGCTCAGGGACCCGCCGAGACCCAGTTCGTGTCGGACACGAGCTCCGCCGCGGCACGCGCCCAGCGCCAGTACTGGATCCGCGCCGAGGAGCGTGGGTGGAACATCGTCCCCACGGGTCGCGACGAGATGATGGACAAGAAGGTCAAGGGCGATACCCGCTACGAGGCCTACACGTACCGCGCCTACACGCCCAACTTCGGTCAGCCGCTGAAGCGCGGCAAGATCCCCGGTCCGCTGATCGAGGCGAACGTGGGGGAGACGGTCGCCGTCCATTTCCAGAACGACCTCCCCGTGCCGGTAACGATGCACCCGCACGGCATCTTCTACAGCGAGGAGATGGACGGCGCCTACGAGGGCAAGTACACGGACCCCGGAGGGTTCGTCCAGCCGGGGCGCACCTTCACCTATATCTGGGACGCGCGCCCCGGAACCGAGGGCATCTGGATGTACCACGATCACGGGCCCATGGACCCGGTGCCCCTCTACAAGGGGCTGTTCGGGCCGCTCATCATCCGCGATCCCTCGCGCCCCCGTCCCGACGCTGAGTTCTTCCTCTTCATGCACTCCCTCCAGCCGATAGCCACGAATCTGGACAGGCTCTTTGGTTGCATCAATGGCCGCGCGTACGCTGGCAACACGCCGACCCTGGAGGCGCGGGTCGGCCAGCGGATCGCGTTCCACGTGATCGCGCTCGACAACGACTTCCACACGTTCCACATCCACGGCCATCGCTGGACCGACCCGGACGGAACGGTCATCGACAACAAGACACTGGGACCCGGCGACTCGTTCACGTTCGAGTTCGTCGAGGACAATCCGGGGCGCTGGTTCTACCACTGCCACGTGTTCAGCCACCTGCACATGGGGATGAACGGGTGGTTTGTCGTGAGCTGATGCAACGACGTTGGGCCCCGGCGGCGATCGGCGCCATGCTCGGGGTCGCGTTGCTGCTCGCGGCCGCCACCGCACGTGCGGCGAATCACCGCGTGGCCATCGGCGACTACCAGTGGTCGATGCCCCAGATCCATCTGGACCGTGGCGAGCACGTGACCTGGTACTGGGTCGGCCCGGACACGATGCACTCGGTGACCGGCACCTCTCCGAGCGCGGCCGGCCTCGACTCCGACCCCGACATCAATACGCCCAACCATCCGCTGGGCGACACCTTCCAGCTCACCTTCAACACGCCGGGCACGTACAGGTTCCAGTGCAAGCTCCACCCGAGCGTTCGCGGAACCGTCGCCGTCTCATCGAGACCGGGCGATCCGAACACGGAGGTCGACCCGGTCCCGCGGATCAACTTCGACCTCACGCCGCCCCACATGAGCGAGGTCGAGCTGCAAAGCCGCAGATTCGGCCGCCACGGCACCACGCTTCGCTTCGGGGTCGACGAGACCTCGAAGGTGGACGCCGACTACTACGCGATGCGCCACGGACATCGCGACCACTTCGCCGGCTGGAAGCGCTGGGGCGCCCACGT
>DATFON010000260.1:0-2771 GCA_035265465.1 Solirubrobacterales bacterium
GCTCGCCCGTTTGCTCGGCATTGGTGGCATCGACGCGATATTCGTGGCCGATGACTCCGACCTAGGCCGGCGACCGCCCCCAGCACTGTACGAGCGTGAACGTGGTGCCCCAGCGGCCGGGCTCCTGGAGTTCCGCCTCGCCCTGCTTTCGAAGCGTCGCGAGCTCGTCCTCACTCACGAGCGACAGCAGCTGCTGCTCGAGCGAGGTGGCGAACTGCAGCGGCAAGCGCAGGTACGGGTGGCTCGGGGGAAGCGCCACGATCTCGGCGCGCACGTTTCCCTCGATGCCGAACTCGCGCAGCAGCTGCAGGTTATGCCGCCCCGCGTCGAAGTCGCCGCCTTTCAGCCGGAACGCCTCGAGGATGAGCTCGATCAGGCTCTCCAGCGCCCGTGCCGGCGGATTGAAGTGCCAGGAGCCCGTGTCGGGGTCCTCGAGCACGATCGTGCCACCGGGCCGCGCGAGCCGCAGGTATGTCTGCATCTGCTCGTGCGCGCGTCCCAGCGGCGTGATCTCGTAGCGGGAATGCACGAGGTCGAACGAGCGCGGCTCGAGGTCGGTCGCGAAGAGGTCGTCCTTGACGAGGCCGACATTGCGAAGGCCCTCCTCGGTCACGAACCGGTCGGCCGCGCTGAGCATCGCCTTGTCGACGTCGGTCCCGGTCACCTCCCCGTCCGGCCCGACCCACTCACTCAGGATCCGCAGCCACCCGAGCACTCCGCAGCCGACGTCGAGGGCGCGGGCGCCGCGGCCCTCGCCGATCTCCTCGAGCAGCCCCCGCCCGCTCGGCTCCCAGACCCGGGACTGCAGCTGCAGGCGCTCGAGCTCGGAGGCCTGCCCAGCCAGAAGGTACCCATGTGTCTTCGTCGTTGGCATCGCGTCTCCTTACTCGACAACTGCGGTCGAGTATTGGCGTGCGCCGAGGCGGTGTCTTCGCCTCTTTTGGCCAAGCTCGCGCATGGCCTATCGAGGCCATGCAGCCACGGACATTTGCGGCACAACAGCAGGTTCAAGCGGTCCGCCTTCGCCACCGCGGCGGCCGGCAAAGAGCACCCTAGCTTGGCGTAGGCGTGCTTGCTCCGCACCCACCGTGCTGCTATCTGGACGATTGGAACGGAGGGCCGCAACCCCGACCGAGGACGTCCGCGCGGCTCAAGCGCGGAATACTGTTCGCTCGTGACCGAACTCACGTCGTCGGGCGAACGCGTACGCGAGGGCAACGCCGCCCTCGCGCGCGGAGCGTGGGCCGAGGCGCGCGCGATCTTCGAGCAGGAGCTCGAGGCGCACGAGACGGTCGACGCGCTGGAGGGGCTGAGCTGGGCTGCGTGGTGGGTCGAGGACGTGGCCACCTGCCTGGAGGCGCGCGAGCGCGCCTCCCGCCTGAGCCGCCGGGAGGGAGACCTCCGGCGCGCGGCCATGCTCGCGCTCTGGGTCGCCGACGACTACCTCATCCTTCGCGGCGAGCGCGCGATCGCGAACGGCTGGTTCCAGCGCGCGGCCCGCATCCTGGAGGGGCTTCAAACCTGTCCCGAGCACGGTTGGCTCGATTCGCTTCTCGGATACGTGGCCACGGTCGACGGCGATCCGGCGAAGGCGAAAGTGCTCGCCCTCCAGGCGCGCGAGCTGGGGCAGCAGCTCGGCGTCGTCTCGCTGGAGATGTTCGCGCTCGCGGTCGAGGGGCTGGCGCTGGTGAACGAAGGCGAGGTCGCGGACGGCATGGGCTGCCTCGACGAGGCGACGGCGGCTGCGCTTGCGGGCGAGTTCGAGGAGATCGTGGCGACCGGCTGGACGTTCTGCTTCCTGCTCAACGCCTGCGAACGCGTGCGGGACTACGAGCGTGCGGCGGAGTGGTGTCGCAAGGTCGAGGAGTTCAGCCGAGCGATGAAGACGAACTTCGTCACCCTCGCCTGCCGTGCCCACTACGGCGCCGTCCTGACCTGGCATGGGCAGTGGCGCGAGGCCGAGCGTTCGCTGACGGAGGCGACCGGGCTCGGAGCGGAGCGGCCTTCCTGGAGCGGCCTCGCCATCGTGCGTCTCGCGGATCTTCGCCGCCGGCAGGGACGCTTTGTCGAGGCGGAGGAGCTCCTCCAGCGAGCACCCGGTAACGCGCTCGGCCCGGTGGTCGGGGCTGAGCTCGCCCTCGACCAAGGCGATCCCCCCGCGGCGGTTCGTTTGCTCGAGCCTGTCCTCCGGCGTATCCCGGCAGAGAACAGAACGCTGCGCGCGGCGCCGATCGAGGTGATGGTGCGGGCGAAGCTCGCCGCCGGGGATACGGAGGAAGCAGCGATTCACCTGGCGGAGCTGCGCTCGATCGCGGATGCCCTGGGAACGCGTCCGCTGCACGCCTCACTTAGTCTCTGCGAGGGGCTCGTCGCAATCGAGGCAGGCGACGAAGACACGGCGCGGGAGAAGCTCGAGGACGCCGTGGATCTGTTCACCGCGAGCGGCGGGTCCTTCGAGCTCGCGCGGGCACGGCTCGAGCTGGCACGGGTGTATGCCCTCCTGGGCCGCGAGGACGCGGCCGTTCGCGAGGCGACGCTTGCGCTCGGTCGGCTCGACGAGATCGGGGCGACTGGCGAGGCCGCGCGGGCTCGCGACCTTCTGCGCTCCCTCGGTGCGCCGGCGAAGGCGACACGCGCTTCTCACCGCGATCAGATCCTGACGCCGCGCGAGCTCGAGATCCTGCGCCTCGTCTCGGAGGGACTCACGGACGGCCAGATCGCAGCGCGGTTGGTGCTGAGCAAGCACACCGTCCACCGCCATCTCCAGAACG
>DATFON010000261.1:0-16995 GCA_035265465.1 Solirubrobacterales bacterium
ATCGCCGACGCGGCGTCGAAGCGCGGCATCCCGCTCTTCGAGGTGCCGTACGAGATGCCGTTCATCGCGATCACCGAACGGGCCTTCGCGCGCCTTGTGAACGAGCAGTACGCGGTGCTCGAGCGTGGGGCGAAGGTCCACGAGAAGCTCGAGCGCCTGGTCGTCGAGGGGCGCGGACTCGACGCCGTCCTCTCCTCGCTGGCCGGTGCGATCGGCGGAACCGCCATCGTCCAGGACGCCGGCGGCCGCGAGCTCGCCCGCCAGCCGGCGAAGGGCGGTCCCAGAGCGACGGCGATGAAAACGCTCGGCGCGGAGATCGCGGCCAGGCAGGCCTCGGCGGCGCTCGCCGCCTTCGAGCCTCGCCAGGGCTCCCTCGCCCAGCGTGCTCTCGCGGTGCCGGTCCCCGGGCGCCGGGGCGGCTCCCCGATCGCGTGGCTCGTCGTCGTCAGCCAGCACGGGTCGCTCGGCGAGTTCGAGCGGCTCACCGCTCGCCAGGGAGCGATCGTCGTGGGGCTCGAGCTGATGCGCGAGCGGGTCGTGAGGGAGACGGAGCGCCGCCTTGCCGGCGACGTGCTCGCCGAGGCCCTCGGAGGTAGGCTCGACGCCGATGAGCTTCGCGGTCGTCTGCGGCCATTCGGCATCGGGGGCGAGGCGGCGATGCTCATCTTCGACCTCGACGACACCGACGCGGGAGAGCAGGCCCTGGAGCGAGAGCTCGCCGATGCCGGTGTCCCCGCGCTGGTCGCGACCACGGCGACCGCCGGCCGCCCATTCCTCTGCGCGATGATCGACGGGCGCGCCGGCGACCCCGTTGAGGTGGCGGCAAGCCTGCGCTCCGCGCTCGCGACCGCGCATGGGCCGGTTCGTGCGGCGGCGAGCCGCCGCACGCCGGTGGCGTCGCTCCGGCGCGGTTTCCACGAGGCCCGCTGCGCGCTCGAGGCGACGTCCCTCGCCGATGGCGACTCTCCGGATGTCGCAAGCTACGAGGACCTGGGCGCGTTCACCCTCCTCCTCTCGCTCCAGGACGAGGACGCGCTTCGCCTGTACAGCGACGGGCTCCTGGACCCGATCGAACGCACGGAGGGGGAATACGGCGGCGAGCTACTGCGCTCGCTCGAGGCCTATATCGAGCACAACGGCAACTGGGAGCGCGCCGCCCGCGAGCTTTATTGCCACCGGCACACCCTTCGGTACCGGATCCGGAAGATCGAGGAGCTGACCGGGCGCGACCTGTCGCGAGCCACGGACCGGATCGAGCTGTGGCTGGCCCTTCGTGCGAGGGAGCTGGTGACGTGAATGAATCCGCCGACATCCTCGGCTCCGCGTCCGGTGTCGGCGGGGCCCCTCTCCGCATCGCGATCCTCGGAGCGGGCGGAACCATCGCCCCGGCAATCGTCCGCGACCTCGCGGATTCCGAGGAGGTGGAGGAGCTCCTCCTCCTGGACATCGACGAGGCCCGCGCCCAGGCCGTGGCCGACCAGCACGGCGGGTCCAAGGCGCGCGCGGCACGGGTCGATGCGCGCGCCGAGCCCGAGGCCGAGGGATCGCTCGCAGCAGCCCTGGAGGACTCAGACGTCCTCGTCAACTCGGCCAGCTACCGAGTGAATCTCGACGCGATGGCCGCATGCATGCGCGCGCGATGCCACTACCTGGACCTCGGCGGCCTGTACTGGATGACCGAGCTTCAGCTCGAGCTCGACCGGCAGTTCGAGCGCGACGGACTGCTGGCGCTGCTCGGCATGGGATCGGCTCCAGGCAAGACGAACCTGATGGCGCAGATGGCCGCCCGCGAGCTCGAGGGTGACGTCGGGGCCATTCATGTCGCCGCAGCCGGCAGGGACCTCGATCCGCCTGACGGGTTCAGCGTCCCCTACGCCCTTCAGACCCTGCTCGACGAGCTTACGATGCGCCCGGTGGTGTTGCGTCAGGGATCGCCGGTTCAGATCGATCCGCTGGAGGACGGCGGGGTCGTGGACTTCGGAGAGCCGATCGGCTCCGTTGAGACGATTCACACCATTCACTCCGAGATGCGGACGTTCGGCTCGAGCTTCGGCTGCCGGGAGGCCTCCTTCCGATTGGGCCTCTCTCCCGAGCTCCTCGCGACGCTTCGCGACCTGACCGCGGCGCCGAGGGACGAGGTGAAGCGCAAGGGCGCGGAGGCGCTGCCGCCGTCAGCTTCGACGGTGTCCGTACATGTCGTGGAGGCGTCGGCCGACGGCCGCGCGGTCCGGGTCAGGGCGGTTACGGAGCCCATGGAGAAGTGGGGGCTCGGCGGCGGGATCGTCTCCACCGCGACGCCGGCGGCCGCGGCCGTGCGCCTGCTCGCGCGCGGGGCCATCGAGGCGCGGGGCGTGCTGCCGCCGGAGAGCTGCATCGACCCTGAACCACTCTTCTCCGAGCTCGAGCCACGGGGCTGCCGGGTCGAGGTTGAAGTTGTCGAGGAGGCGGGTGTGTAGTGAGGTGCTTTAGCACCGAAACTGGCATGTCAGGCGGCGAAGCCGCCGCAGGAGATTCCGCATGAAGGTCGGCGTTCCGACCGAGATCAAGTCCGACGAATATCGCGTCGCGCTGACGCCAGTGGGGGCTCGGGAGCTCGCCGAGCACGGGCACGAGGTCCTGATCGAGAAGGGAGCCGGCGAGGGCAGCGCGATCAGCGATGCGCAGTACGAGGCGCAGGGGGCGAGGATCGTGCCGGTCGAGGACGTCTGGGCCGAGGCCGATCTCATCCTCGGCGTCAAGGAGCCGCAGCCGGAGGAGGTCGGGCTTCTTCGCCCCGAGGCGACGCTGTTCACCTACCTGCATCTCGCGCCCGCGCCTGAGCTGACGAGGGGGCTCTGCGAATCGGGCGCCACGTGCGTCGCCTACGAGACCGTGGAGGACGGCAACGGGCGCCTGCCGCTGCTGGCGCCGATGAGCGAGATCGCGGGAAAGATCGCGACGCAGGCGGGGGCGTTCATGCTCGAGAAGCCGCTCGGCGGGCGCGGCATCCTGCTCGGCGGCGTGCCGGGGGTCCCACCCGCGAACGTGATGATCATCGGTGGAGGCGCCGTGGGCATGCACGCGGCGTTCATCGCCATCGGCATGGAGGCGGACGTGTTCGTCTACGACACCAACCTCGACCGCCTCCGGGAGCTCGACATCGCCTTCGGGGGCCGCGCGTCCACGGTCTTCTCCTCCGTCCTCTCCATCGAGGAGCGGCTTCCCCAGACCGACCTGGTGATCGGCGCGGTGCTGGTGCACGGAGCGCGCGCTCCGTACGTCATCAAGCGCTCCCAGCTCAAGCTCCTGAAGCCCCAGGCGGTGCTGGTTGACGTGGCGATCGATCAGGGAGGATGCTTCGAGACCTCCCGGCCGACCACCCACAGGGACCCCACCTTCGAGGTCGACGGCGTCATTCACTACTGCGTGACCAACATGCCCGGCGCCGTGCCGATCTCCTCGACCTACGCGCTGACCAACGCAACGCTCCCGTATGTGATCGCCCTCGCCGACCATGGCATCGCCGAGGCGGGGCGGCGCGACCCCGGCCTGCGGCTTGGCGTGAACGTAGCCGCCGGCAAGGTCACGCACCCCGCGGTCGCGGAGGGCGTGGGAATGGAGTACGTGCCACCCGAGGAGGCGCTGGGCCTCGGGACGCCGAGCGGCGACGGGGCCGCCGGCGCGGACGGAGCGGGCGCTACGGCGACCCACGCGTCACCCGGCGCTCACTGAGCCACCAAACACGAAATCAAGCGAGAGGGAAAGGATCACGAGATATGGCAACCGCAACTGTCACCAAGCTCCAGAACTTCATCGGCGGCGAGCTTGTCGACCCGGCCGAGGGGGAGACCGAGGAGGTCATCAACCCGGCGACCGGTGAGGCCATCGCCGAAGCGCCCCTCTCGACCGAGGAGGACGTGAACCGTGCGGTAGCGGCGGCCCGCGGGGCGTTCGACGAGTGGTCGACCGCGACACCGGCGACCCGCTCCATGGCGCTCCTGAAGCTGGCCGACGCGATCGACGAGCACGCCGAGGAGCTCGCGGCCCTCGAGTCCGCCGACGCGGGCAAGCCCCTGAAGGCGGTCACCGAGGACGAGATGCCCGCGATGTCCGACCAGCTCCGGTTCTTCGCTGGGGCCGCGCGCAACCTCGAGGGGCGGGCGTCGGGCGAGTACACGGAGGGCTACACGTCGATCATCCGTCGCGAGGCGATCGGCGTGGTCGGCCAGATCACCCCGTGGAACTACCCGCTGATGATGGCCATCTGGAAGATCGGCCCCGCCCTTGCGACGGGCAACACGGTGGTGCTGAAGCCGGCCGAGACGACGCCGGTGACCACGATCAAGCTCGCCGAGATCGCGGGGGAGATCTTCCCGCCCGGCGTCTTCAATGTCATCGGCGGCCACGGCGAGCCCGCCGGCTCATCGCTGGTCAGTCACCCGGAGGTCGACATGGTGTCGCTGACCGGCTCACCGGAGACCGGCAAGGGGATCGCCCGAGCGGCGGCGGACACCCTGAAGCGCGTCCACCTGGAGCTCGGCGGCAAGGCGCCGGTGGTGGTGTTCGACGACGTCGACATGGAGACGGCGATGGAGACGATCGCCGGCACCGGCTACTACAACGCCGGCCAGGACTGCACGGCGGCGACCCGCGTGCTGGCGTCCAAGGGCGTCTACGACAACGTGGTCTCCGGCCTCGTCGAGCAGGCCGGGGGCTACAAGACCGGTGACCTGACGGCCGAGGACACCACACTCGGCCCGCTGAACTCGCAGCGCCAGCGCGAGCGGGTGGAGGGCTTCCTGGAGCGAAAGCCCGACCGCGCCGAGGTCGCGACGGGTGGCACGGAGCCCGAGCTCCCCGGGTTCTTCCTGGACGCGACAGTGGTCGCCAACCTCGAGCAGGACGACGAGATGATCCAGAACGAGATCTTCGGTCCGGTCATCACGGTCCAGCCGTTCGACGACGAGCAGAAGGCGATCGACTGGGCGAACGGCACGCGATACGGGCTCGCCGCGTCGGTGTGGACGCGCGACATCGGGCGGGCCCACCGCGTCGCCAACGCGCTGCGATTCGGCTGCGTGTGGATCAACGACCACATCCCGCTCGCGGCCGAGATGCCCCACGGTGGCTACAAGCAGTCGGGCTATGGCAAGGACCTCTCGATGTACTCGCTGGAGGACTACACGAACGTCAAGCACGTGATGATCAACATCGGGTAGCCCGCCCACGAAGGCTTTTGGGGAATTGGGGACGCTATAGCGTCCTCGAATCCCCAAAAGCTTCCCAACCCGCCGCTCGACGGAGTGGCTGACCCGAACGTGAACGCCGAGCGCCGGTCCGCGGGCGCGGAGGCGGCGCTCCTGGCGCTGGCGCTCCCCGCCGTTGGCGCGATCAACATCGGGTAGGCGAGGGCGACCGCGGCCCCAGGCAGTTCCTCGGTCCCTCTTTCCCGGACCCCTGGCCAGTGCTAGCTGCGGCCGCCCCTCCCCTCGCTGACCCTGAGGGATGGGACCATCGGCGACACTTATGCCGAAATCAGGTCGTTCGGGTTGAGGACGAACTTCTTGGCCGCGCCCTTGTCGAAGTCCCTGTAGCCCTGTGGCGCCTCGTCGAGGGTGATGACCGTGGCATTGACGGCCTGGGCGATATGCGCGCGGTCGTTCAGGATCATCTGCATCAGGCCGCGGTGGTAGCGCATCACGGGGCACTGGCCGGTGGTGAACGAGTGCGATTTGGCCCAGCCGAGTCCGATCCGGATCGAGAGGGAGCCCTCCTTGGCGGCCTCGTCGACCGCTCCGGGATCGCCCGTGACATAGAGCCCAGGGATGCCGAGCTTGCCAGCAGCCCGGGTGACATCCATGATGCTGTTGAGCACCGTCGCCGGCGCCTCCTGCCCAGCCGCGGCCCCATGACCGCGGGCCTCGAACCCGACGGCGTCGCAAGCGGCGTCCACCTCCGGAACACCCAGGATCTGCTCGATCTGGTCCTTTGGGTCCCCCTTGGTGATGTCGACGGTCTCGCAGCCGAACGAGCGCGCCTGCTCGAGGCGCTCGGGAATCCGGTCGCCGACGATCACGACCGCGGCCCCGAGCAGCTGGGCCGAGTACGCGGCCGCGAGCCCGACTGGCCCGGCACCGGCGATGTAGACGGTCGAGCCGGGACCGACGCCCGCCGTGTAGACGCCGTGGAAGCCCGTCGGGAAGATGTCGGACAGCATCGTCAGGTCCAGGATCTTCTCCATCGCCTGCTCCTTGTCGGGGAACTTCAGGAGGTTCCAGTCGGCGTAGGGCACGATCACGTACTCCGCCTGCCCGCCGACCCACCCGCCCATGTCGACGTACCCGTACGCAGAACCGGGACGATCCGGGTTCACGTTCTGGCAGACCCCGGTGTTGCCCTCCTTGCAATTGCGACAGCGGCCGCAGGCGATGTTGAACGGAACCGAGCAGAGGTCGCCCTCCTTGATGAACTCGACGCCGGGGCCAGTCTCGATTACCTCGCCGGTGATCTCGTGGCCCAGGATCAGTCCCGGGGGAGCGGTCGTGCGGCCGCGAACCATGTGCTGGTCGGAGCCGCAGATGTTCGTCGAGACGATCCGCAGGATCGCCCCGTGCGGGGTCTTTCGCCCCACATTGGCGGGGTTCACCCCGGGCCCGTCCTTCAGCTCGAAGGTCGGGAAGTCGATGTCGTGGACCTCGACCTTGCCGGGTTCGATGTAGGCGACGCCTCTGTTGTCGGCCATAGTGTCCTCCTGAGCTAGAACGCCCCGACGCCCGCTTCGGCGACCTCGTGGTCCTGCTCGACACTCCCGCCGCTCACGCCGATGGCGCCGACTACGTCGTCGCCGGAGGTGAGCGGAATGCCACCGGCGAAGATGATCAGCCGGCCCTGGTTGGAGGCGTGGATCCCAAACAGCGGCTCGTTGGGCTGGCACAGGGGCGCCAGGTCCTTCGTCGACATGTCGAACGAACGGGCTGTATAGGCCTTGTTCTGGGAGATGTCGATCGAGCCCAACCAGGCACCATCCATGCGCGCGAATGCGGTCAGGTTATTGCCCTCGTCGACAACCGCGATGTTCATCGGAACGCCGATCTCCTCCGCCTTGGCAACCGCCGCGTCGACGACCTCGCGGGCAGTACTGAGGGTCACGCTCTCCGCCACGACTCCTCCTTCCATCCGCTTGGTGGAACGAGATCGACGCTAACGCCTCAAGGCTGCTATGTCGTCTCGCGATCGGGGTTGCAGGAGGGTTGCGGTGGAGGCGCTCAGCCGGGTCCGGGGAGAGCGTCGATGCGGCGTTCGATGAGCTTGCGCCTGGGGTCCCCCCCGTCCAGGACCGCGAGGAGTCGTTGGTGGGCTTCCGCGTCCTCACGACCACGTGGGGAGCATGTCCACGTGTAGAGCGCGCTGGGGTCGTCGTGGGAAAGCGCGCAGGCACGCACGTCCGCGTCGAGCCGCTGCCGGGCCTGCGCGATTGCGGGGACCTGCGACGCGGGGAGCAGCTCGCCGGCGTAGCGCCCCGCAGCGGCGGCCACATCGCCTTGCTCGAGCAGTCGCTCGACGTCGATGAAGTCTGCCGCGATCTCGGCATCGAGGCGGTAAGGATTGTGGGCGAGCGCCCCCCTCAAAACCCGTCGCAGGCGTGACACCTCCGCGCGTACCGTGACCGGGCTCCAACGGGCGCCGTGCAGCTCGGACCCGAGTTCGCGCCCCGTAAGCCCGCCCGGATGCATTGTTAACAGCACGACGATCTCCCCGTGACGTGGGCTCAGCCTCGTTCGCTCACCCCGCAGGGAGACGCGGACGCGTTCTCGACCCAGCGCCTCGATGGCGAGCTTCGGTCTGCGGCGCGACGGGCGTCCGCCGCCCGCCCAGAGGATCTGCGCTCCCAATTCGCCGATGGGCTCGGCGGTTACCTTCAGCCCGGCGGGCAACGCAGGAGGATCGCCCCCGGCGGGGAGCTCGACGCGTGGCCCGAGCCAGCCCCTGGGCGACGCCGCCACGACACGTCCGCCCCGGCTGACGAGCGCGCTGCACCCCTTCACGTCTCGGCCGATGCGCTCGAGATACAGGGCCTTGAGGCGCTCGTTCCGCCGCGTCTGCTCCCGCCACAGCTCGTCCTCGACCACTCTGGCGACGGCGGACACGAGCGAAAGGCTGTGGGGGTGACCGGTGCGGAAGTCACCAGATATGTCGAGCACCCCGAGCACGTTGCCCGTCTCGGGATCGTGAATCGGCGCCGCTGAGCATGTCCAGCCATGAAGGCGGCGGTTGAAGTGCTCGGCGGAGAAGATCTGCACCGGGTGATCGAGTTCGAGCGCCGTGCCGATGGCGTTGGTGCCGACCGCCCGCTCGCTGCAGAGGTGTCCCGGAAGAAATCCGGGCCCGTCCGCGGAGCGAAGCGCCTTCGGGTGTCCGCGCGCCCACAGCAGGACACCCTGGGCATCGCTCATCACGGCGAAGGAGCGGCCGTCCTCTGTGGCCTCGGCAAGCATGCTCTCGACCAGCGGGAGCAGGCGGGATACGGGATGATCGGCGAGCGCCCTTCGCGTGGCTGCGCTGTCCAGGATCTGGGGCGCAGCGGCGTCGGGATCGACGTGCGCGTTCTCGGCGCGTCGCCACGAGCAGGCGACCACCTCGCGCAGGATCGACGGACGGACTCCCTTCACAAGTGCCAACTCGTGCGCGCGGCGGAGCAGCCGCGCCCACAGGACAGGGTCCATGTGGGCATCGATGGCGACCCAGGGACTGCGCGGCTGTCGGCGAGCCGCAGCGGACGCCCGATCTCCTTTAGTCCCCATCCTCCTCGTCACGGATCATAGGGTGGTGAAGAGGCCGCGCACTGAATCGTGTGGCCTCGTCTGTGGCCGGGATGCTTGCTCGGTGTCGTGCCGCTTGCGGTCCTGGCGCCGGCTCGCGGCGGCGACGCCATCCCGACGCCCGGTGGCACCTAGACCGCCGCCCGGTGGCGCCACGGCAGGCGAGAACGTCGCCGGTCGCGGAGGATTCGCTTCGCCGCGTTATGTCCGGCCGCTGCCATCACGCCGCCGCCCGGGTGGGTGCCGGCGCCGCACAGGTAGAGGCCGTCGACCGGAGTGGCGTACTGGGCCAGCATTGGCGACGGTCGCATGAAGGCCATCTGGTCCAGACCCTGCTCGCCCTGGAAGATCGAGCCGTCGACCAGGCCGAAGATTCGCTCGAGGTCGGGCGGCGCCAGGACCTCGCGCTCGAGGATCGCTCCGGAGACGTTGGGCGCGTAGCGCGCCAGGTGCTCGATGCAGGCGTCCGCGTAGCGGTCGCGGGCGTCGCCGTCCCAGGCGTCGGAATCGGGCGGGCCGTACTGGGTGAACATCGTCATCACCCAGCGATCGTCGTCGGTCAGGCTGGGGTCGATCGCCGACGGCAGCTCCGCCTCGACGTATGGCTCGGCGGCGGGGCGCCCGGCCAGCGCGTCCTGCCAGGCGCGCTCCAGGTAGTCGATCGAGGGGCAGAGGTTCACGCCGGTGCGCTCGAGCATGTGCTGCTGCTCTGCCGTGACCCCCTCGTAGCGAGGCGGTTCGGAGAGCACCATGTTGACCTTCACCGAGCCGCCGCGCGTACGGTAGCGGCGCATGTCCTGCGCCACGTCGTCGGGGAAGTGCTCGCCGCCGGCGAGGTCCAGGATCGTCGTCTTGGGGTGGGCCCCTGAGGCGACGATCGGCGCGCGGAGCTCGGAGCCGTCCGCCAGCGTCACGCCGACCACGCCGCCGTCGCGGACGTCTATCGACGCCACCTCGGCGTCGGTGCGGATCTCCGCGCCCGCCGACTCGGCCGAGCGGGCGATCGCCGTGCTGATCGCTCCCATCCCGCCGATCACCTGGCCCCAGCCGCCCGAAATCCCGTCGATCTCGCCGAGGGCGTGGTGGAGGAGGTTGTACGCGGTGCCCGGCGTGTGGGGACCGGCCCAGACGCCGACCACGGCGGTCGAGGCGACCGAGCCCTTGATCCCAGGCGTCTCGAACCAGTCCTCGAGGAGGTCGGCGACCGACATTGTGAAGAGCCGGACCAGGTCGTGTGCGTCGCGCCGCGAGAGGCCGGCGGTGCGCGCGCCCTCGCGCATGAGCGAGACGAGGTCGACCGGGTGGCGGGAGCCGAGGGCGGGAGGCTCACGGAGCATCATCGGGCGCAGGAACGAGGCCGCGCGGTCGAGCAGGTCCTCGAAGCCCGGGTAGGCGCGCGCGTCGCGCTCGGAGAACGGCGCGATCGACGCGGTGGTTTGCGCGGCGTCGTTGTGGAAGAAGATCGGGCCGTCCCCGGTGAGGGCGGCGTAGGCGGGATCGAGCGGCACGGCCCGGTAGCCGAAGTCCCGCAAGCGCAGGTCGTCGACGACCTTCGGCTGCAGCATCGACACCACGTACGAGGCCCGGGAGACGCGTGCGCCCGGCCACAGCTCCTCGGTCACACAGGCCCCGCCGAGGACCGGCCGCCGCTCCAGCACGACCACCCGAAGACCAGCCCGCGCGAGGTAGGCGGCTGCGGTCAGCCCGTTGTGGCCGGCGCCCACGACGATCGCGTCGAACGACCCCGGCCCGGTGGGTGCGACGCGAGGGCGGGGCGGGGCGGTGGCCGCGGTGGCGTCCATCACGGCCACCCTAGCATCTTCGTACGATTGACTACAAGGTCAGCCGGGCGGCCCTGCGTGGGCACTCCCTGCTCCCGCGGCCGTCTCACCCGCGCCGGCGTGCCAGCGCGTCGAGCGCGACGCAGCCCTCGCGGTGGACGACCACCGGATTCAGCTCGATGAGATCCAGGCCTGCCTCCGGCAGTAGCGATCCGACGCGGGCGGCGAGCGAGGCCACGGCATCCAGGTCGACCGGTGTGCCTCCCCGCCCTCCAAGGGCAGACGCGCCCCGCAGCGAGCCGATCGCTTGCTTCACGCGCTCGGGGCCCGCCGGGAGCGGGACGATCGCGACGTCGTCGAACGCCTCAGCCCAGATCCCGCCGAGCCCGATGACGAGCGCGGGGACGACGGCGTCGGCGCGTGCGGCCACCAGTAGCTCGACCCCGGAGGGCATCATCCGCTCCACGAGGACGCTGCCGTTCGCGCCGACCGCGGAGGAGAGCTCGCGGTAGGCGGCGCGCGCCGCTTCCGGCGTCTCGACCCCAAGCCGCAGCCCGCCCAGGTCGCTCTTGTGCCGCAGGCTGGTGCTCGCCGCCTTGACCGCCACCGGACCGGCGAGCTCCTGGAGCGCCAGCGCGCAGTCGTCCTCGCTCGCCACTGGCCTCCCGGGCGGTACCGGCAGCCCCGAAGAGCGTAGGAGCTCCTTGGCGTCGATCTCGTCCAGCCATCGGTCGTCGTCTGCGCCGGGCCCTCGCGGGTCGATCGGAGCCGAGGCCGCCGTGGCCGCCGCGGCGATCTCCCGCAGGCGGCCGGCATCTCCCGGGGGCCGCCGCAGCGCCTGCGCGCACAGGAGCGCGGTTCGCAGCCCGGCCACCGCGGGGACACCCCGCTCGGCGAGCTCGCCGCTGGCCTCGTCGTCGATCAGGTCCGGGAGCGTGGAGGCGACCAGCGTCGCGGCCTGGGTCTCGTCCGCTCCCGCCACGATCCCCGCGCGGACTGCCGCCCACTCGGCCGCGGCCGGGGCCTCCAGGCCCTGCGGGTGGTCATAGAGGATGAGCAGCTGATCGATCGCGGGGTCGTCGCCGACCGCGACGGTGATCCGGCGAAGCAGATCGGTATCCCCCCAGATCATCGCCGTGTAGTCGAGCGGGTTCGCCGCCGTGGCCGCGCTCGGCAGCAGCTCGTCCAGGCGCTCGCGTGTCGCGGCGCCGAGCGGCGGCAGCTCGGCGTCCAGCCGCTCGGCCTCGTCCGCGGCGATGCTCGAGTCCCCGCCCGAGCAGGTGAGGATCGCGAGTCCGCCGTTGCGGCGCGGACGGGCCCTGGGCTCCGCCAGCACCCGTGCGAGCTCGAGCAGCTCGTGGGGGTCCTGCGCCCACGCGCCACCGGCCTCCTCGATCAGGGAGCGGAACACGCGTTGATCGCCGGCGACCGCGCCCGTGTGCGCCGAGGCCGCGCGGGCGCCCGCGGCCGACTCGCCCACCTTCAGCACCGCCACCCCGATGCCGCGTTCCGCACACGCCGCGAGCGACTCTGCAAGGTCCGCCCCGTCGCCGTCCTCCTCGAGGAACATCGCCACGCTGCCGACGCCGCCCAGCTCGCAGAGCGCCCGCAGCCACCGGCTCGCGTCGACTATCGCCTGATTCCCCGCCGAGACGACCGTGTGGTACCGGATTCCCCGGCGCGAGCCGAGCGCGTTGACGGCGAGGTTGCCGCTCTGCGAGACAAGGGCCACCGGCCCGGCCTCGAGCGGCGCCACGGAGTCGCCCCACATCGGCGCATGGGAGTTCACGGCGACGATGCCGTTCCCGTTCGGCCCGCAGACGGGCAGCCGTCCAGCCGCGGCGCGTAGCTCGGCTTCGAGCTCCCGGCCCTCGGGGATCTCGCCGAACCCGGCGGAGATCACGACGGCGCCGCCGCAACCGCGACCAGCCGCCTGGGAGATCACCTCGGGTACTCCCTCGGCCGGGATCGCCACGACCACGGCGTCTACCGGGCCGGGAAGATCGGTCACCGACGGGACGCAGGGGCGCCCGTGCACCTCGTCCCGGCGCGGGTTGACCCCCCACACCTTGCCGTCGAAGCCGGCCCGGTCGAGGTTGCGCAGGACGATGTCGGCGTAGGAGCCCGGGCGGTCGTTGGCGCCCACCACCGCGATCGACCGCGGCTGGAGGAGAGGAGTGAGGTCGGGGACGGGCTCTGGCTCGGGGCCGGTCAACGGCTAATGGAGGATGCGCTGCACGCCGCGCCGCTCCAGGCCCCGGGCGACGATCAAGCGCTGGATCTCGCTGGTGCCCTCCCAGATCCTGTCGACGCGGAGCTCACGCAGCAGGCGCTCGGCGACGTTCGAGCGGCGATAGCCCCGGCCGCCGAAGGCCTGAACGCAGCGATCGGCGCATCGCCACGCCGCTTCGCTGGTGAACAGCTTCGCCATCGAGGCCTTGTGGTGGACGATCTTCGGATCGGCGTCCGAATCGGCCAGGCTCGCGACCGTCAGGGTGAGGAGGCGACCGGCGGCGGCATCGGCGGCGGAGTCGGCGAGCGGGAAGGAGACTCCCTGGTGGTCGAAGATCCGCGCGCCACCTTGCTGGCGCCCCACCGACCATTCGACGGTCTCGTCCAGCAGCCGCCACATCGCCCCCCCGCAGCGGGCCGCGATCCCGAGGCGTTCCTCGGTGAACCATGAGCGCTGGAGGTCCTCGCCGGCGCCCACGCCTCCGATCACGTCCTCGGCGTCCAGCTCCACGTCCCGGAAGCGCACCGTCGGGTGGCCCTCGGGATAGTTGTGGGTGTAGGCCGGGTCCTCGACGATCTCCACCCCCGGGCGGTCCCGGTCGACCACGAACAGGGTCGGCAGCCGCTCGTCGCCGTCGACGACGTTCGCCATCACGACGTACACCGACGCGACGTCGCCCGCGGTCACGAACCATTTCTCGGCGTTCAGGACGAAGCCCGAGTCCGTGGGCCGGGCCGCGGCGACGATCGCCGAGGGGTCCGACCCGGCGTCGCGCTCCGTGACCGCGTAGGCATCCTTCAGCTCACCGCGCAGGGCAGGTCGCAGATACCGGTCCACCTGATCCGGGCTCGCGTGCGCCCAGACGTTGTAGGCGTTGGGCACGTGCCAGTGGAGCGCGTTCGTGGTCCGGCCGTACTGTTCCTCCACCAGCGCCCACTCGAGCCGGCTCCATCCCTGGCCGCCGTGACCCGTGGCGTGCATGCCCCCCGCAAGGCGCGCCTCGATCGCCCGGTGCTTGAGGTCGGCGACGACGTCGTCGGGGAGGCGACCGCCCCGCTGCTCTGCCTCCTCCTCCAGGGGCATGAGCACCTCCTCTGCGAAGCGGCGGGCGCGCTCGGCGACGTCGAGCGCTCCCTCGTCGACCTCCGGCAGCCCAAAGCTGGCCGCCGTCGCTACGGGAGGGGACGACTTGACCTCCATCGGCCCCGCAGACTAACATGCGATTGACTACAAGGTCAACGCGATTTGGGGCGCCCGCGTCCCCGGGAAGGAGGCACGAGCTTGGCAGGTGAGACGCAGACGTCGCTCGCGCTGGACCGCGGCGACCTGGAGGCGACGCTCGAGCCCCTCGAGCGGGCGACGATGCTGCCCCCGCGGGCCTTCGTCGATCCAGGAGTGTTCCAGTGGGAGCTGCAGCGGATCTTCAACGGCTGGATCTGCGTGGGGCACGCATCACGGGTCTCCGAGCCCGGTGACTACGTCATGCGCGAGCTCGGTACCGACAGCGTGGTCGTCATGGGTGGCGAGGACGGCCGTCCGCATGCTTTCCTCAACGTCTGCCGCCACCGGGGCGCGCGGCTGATCTCGGAGGCCGAGGGCAGCGTGCGGCGTCGCCTCGTCTGCCCGTACCACGCGTGGTCATACGGGCTCGACGGCGAGCTCGTGGCCGCCCGCCACATGGACGGCGTCGAGGACTTCGACACCTCCTGCTGGGGCCTGATGCCGCTGCGGGTCGCGACGGTGGGCGGGCTGGTGTTCGTGGACCTGAGCGGAGAGGCGCCAGACGTGGCGGGGCACGTGGGCGACCTGGCCCGGCACCTCGAGCGGTACCGGGTCCACGACCTCGCACGCGGCGGCCTCATCACCTACGACGTTGCGGCCAACTGGAAGGCGATCGCCGAGAACTACAGCGAGTGCCTGCACTGCCCGGGCGTCCACCCGGAGCTCAACGCGCTCAGTCACTACATGAGCGGCGAGGTCCTCGAGGGGCCCGGCGCATGGTGCGGGGGCTCGATGACGCTGCGGGAGGGCGCCTCGACGATGGCGCGCAAGGGTGGGAAGCAGAACGGGCGGCGGCCGATCGAGGGACTGGGCGACGCCGACCTCGACTCGGTCCTGTACTTCGCGCTGTTCCCGAACGCGCTCGTCTCCCTGCATCCCGACTACGCGATGCTCCACACCCTGTGGCCGCGCGCGGCCGATCGCACCGAGGTCGTCTGCGAGTGGTTCTTCGAGCCGGCGACGATCGCCGGCGACGGCTTCGATCCCTCCGACGCGATCGACTTCTGGGATCAGGTGAATCGTGAGGATTGGCACGTGTGCGAGCTGACGCAGAAGGGGGTGCGCACGAGGGGGTACGTAGCCGGCCGCTACTCGGCGGAGGAAGTCGACGTGCACGAGTTCGACGTCATGGTGGCCCGCCGCTATCTCGAGGGACTGCGCGAGGGCACCGAGGTACCGGCGTGACCGCCGCCGATGGCCCATTCGCGAGGAACTGGGTCGCCGCCCGCCTAGGCGAGGTCGGACTCCCCGAGCCGGTGTCCGACCTCGCCGCACGCAACTGGGACGCCGTGGTCGTCGGGGGCGGCCACAACGGCCTCACGGCGGCGGCCTATCTGGCGCGGGCCGGCCGCAGCGTGCTCGTCCTGGAGCGGCGCGAGCGTCTCGGCGGCGCGTGCACGCTCGAGCGGCCGTTCGACGACGAGCGTTTCGTGATCAGCCCCTGCGCCTACGTCGTGGGGCTGCTCGACGATGTCATCATCCGCGAGCTGGAGCTCGAACGTCGCGGACTGCGCTACTGGATGGCGGACCCCAACCTGTGGGTGCCGTTCGAGGACGGCACCTCCTTTGGACAGTGGCTCGACGATTCCAAGACCCAGGCCAGTCTCGAGGAGCTCGGCGTCTCTGCGCGCGACATCGATGGCTACTGGGCCTACGAGGAGCTGTTTGACTCCGCGCGCCGTAGGCTGCGGAAGGGGGAGCGCGACACCTGGGCGGGGGACGCGCCCACCCGCGCCGAGATCGAGGAGCTCCTCGAGGGCGATCGCACGATGATCGACCTCCTGTTCGAGGCGTCGATCGCGGACGTCCTCGACGACCACGTCTCCGACGAGCGACTCAAGACCGCCCTGTTCGGGCAGGGGATCATCGGCACCTGGGGCGGTCCGCGGGAGCCCGGGACCGCGTCCATCAAGCTCATGCACTACCAGGGCGACATGAGCGGCGAGGGGCCACTCTGGGGCTACGTCGAGGGCGGCATGGGGATGGTGAGCTTCGCGATCGCGGATGCGGCGCGCGAAGCGGGCGCGGTGCTCGCTTGCGGCGTCCCGGTTTCGGAGATCGTCCCAGGCGAGGGCGTGACGCTCGAGGACGGGACCTTCGTGCGCGCCGCGACCGTTGTGTGCAACGCGGACCCGAAGCGCATGCTCTCGATGCTCGACGGCCACGAGGTCGACCCGACGTTTCGCGAGCGGCTCGAGGGCTGGAAGGTGCGCAGCCCGGTCGTGAAGTTCAACGCCGCCCTCGAGCGACTTCCGGAGTGGACCGCGGCGCCTGGCGAGACCTGGCCGGCCCGAGCGACGATCGACGTCACCGGGACCATGGACGACGCGCAGCGGGCGTTCGAGGCGTGCGACCGTGGCGAGCCGGCGGTCGCGTTCGGCGAGATCTACATCCAGACCGGCTACGACCCCAGCCCCGCGCCGGAGGGCAAGCACCTGTTGAGCGTGTTCGGGCAGTACGCGCCGTACACGCTGTCGGAGGGCACCTGGGACTCCCGCCGGGAGGACGTCGCGCGCCAGTTCATCGACCTGATCGACCGCTTCGCGCCCGGCTTCGAGGACTGCCTGGCCGACTACGAGGTGCTCGGGCCGCCCGACATCGAGTCACGCATCGGGCTCACCGGTGGCAACATCTTCCAGGGCGAGGTGACCCCCGATCAGATGTGGGAGGGGCGGCTCTCTGCCCGGACGCCGGTGCCCGGCCTGTACCTGTGCGGAGCGGCCACGCATCCCGCCGGCAGCGTCATCGCCCTCAACGGACGCAACGCCGCCGCGGCGGTGCTCGCCGACGCCGGCGTCGTCCTCGCGGCCGCTTAGCTTCTGGCTCGATGGCGGCCGAGGTCGAAGCGACGACGCAGAGCGCGCCCGAGCGCATCCTGGACGCCGCCTGCGATCTGATCGCG
>DATFON010000262.1:0-17115 GCA_035265465.1 Solirubrobacterales bacterium
TCCCCTCAAGATGAAGCTGGTGAAGCCGAAGAAGAAGCCTGCCAAGAAGCGCGAGCCCGTTGGGGTCGGCGCCACGGCATCGGCCGACGGCGAGGGATCCGGCCCGGAGGGAAGCCCCCCCGAGGACGGCGGTGAGGGGAGCCCCGCAGACGGCGGCGAGCCGTCACCCGAACCGAACGAGCCGACCAGCGAGTCCCCGGCACGCGACAGCGAGTAGCGCCCCTCGAACCTAGACGCGCGCCGCGGCCGAGTCCAGGACCGCATCCAACAGGCCCGGGAACTGCTGCTCGAGATCCTCGCGGCGCAGCGAGTTGAACTTGGCGGTTCCGTCGCTGCGCTGCTCGATGATCCCGGCCTCGCGAAGCACCCGGAAATGATGCGTTAGCGTCGACTTGGAGACGTCGAGGTCGAACGTGCCGCAGGGACGCGGCTCAGGGTCCGCGGCCAGGGTCTGGACGATGCGAAGCCTCTGAGGATCGCTCAGCGCGTGCAGTACCGCCGCCAGCTCGAGGTCCTCACAAGGTGGGTGGTAGAGCGCCATCGGGACGAGTATACGACGATCGTCGTACTATTGCTACGATGATCGTCGAACTAGCGAACGAGAAGGAACGCCGCCGTTGAACCCGATCGATTTCTCCAGGAACTACGTTCGCAGGGAGTCCAACGCGCTTCTGCTGCTGGTCTGCCTGGCGCAGTTCATGGTGATCCTTGATGTCTCGATCGTGAATGTCGCGTTGCCGGCGATTCGCAACGGACTGGGATTCTCGACCGCCGGCCTCCAGTGGGTCATCAACGCGTACACCCTGACCTTCGCCGGCTTCCTGTTGCTCGGCGGAAGGGCATCCGACCTGCTCGGGCGCCGGCGGGTGTTTCTCGCGGGGACGGCCCTGTTCACCATCGCGTCGCTCGTGTGCGCGGTCGCGGCGTCCCCAGGCGTCCTTCTCGGCGCCCGGGCCGTCCAGGGCGTGGGCGGGGCGATCATCTCGGCCGCCAGCCTCGCGATCATCACCACGTCCTTCGACGAGGGCGCTTCACGGAACCGCGCGCTCGGCGTGTGGGGTGCGCTGGGCGGGCTCGGCGCGACCTCAGGCGTCCTTCTGGGAGGGGTTCTGACGCAAGGACTCGGCTGGGAGGCGATCTTCGTGATCAACATCCCGATCGGCCTGGGCGTGCTGGCGTTCGGCCAGCGCGTGATTCCGGAGGGCCGAAGCACCTTGGAGCATCGGAGCTTCGACGTCTCGGGCGCGCTGCTGGTCACGATCGGCATGGTGGCGCTGGTCTACGGAATCGTTCGCAGCGATGTGCTCGGCTGGGGCTCGGCGGGGGTCCTTGGGCCACTGGCGGCTGGGGTGCTGCTTCTGCTCGGCTTCGGTCTCGTCGAGGGCAGGTTCGCCCGGGCTCCTTTGATGCCGCTGGGCATCTTCAAGCTGCGTCCGCTGCGCTCCGCGAACGCGGTGATCCTGCTCCTCTACTCGGCGATCTTCGCAATGTGGTTCTTCATCTCGCTCTATATGCAGCAGGACCTTCACCACGACGCGATCGAGACCGGGCTCGCCTTCCTGCCCATGACGCTGAGCGTCGCGGTCGCTGCGACCTTGGCGCCGCGCCTGGTGCGGAGAATCGGCGCCCGTTCGGTCCTGACGGCGGGCATGGTGTCGGCCACCGCAGGCCTTGCACTCCTCACCGGCGTTCGCCCGGACGGCACCTATCTCGCGCAGGTCCTGCCGGGCGGCGTGCTGGCCGCGTTCGGCCTTGGCCTTGCGCTGGTGCCGGCGACCATCGTCGCGGTGCAGGGTGTCCAAGCGGCCCAGAGTGGCCTGGCCTCCGGGCTTCTCAACACATCCCGCCTGGTGGGCGGCGCGCTTGGCCTTGCCGTCCTCACGACCATCGCAACGTCACACGCCCACGCCCGCGTCGCGGCCGGCGCCTCGCACGCCCTCGCGCAGACCGACGGGTATCAGCTGGCGTTCGCGGTCGGCGCGGTCCTGTGCCTGGTCGGAGCCGTCGCGGCCGCGGTCCTGCTGCGGCCGAGCCGGGAGGCCCGCGCCCCGGGCGAGCTCGCCGACGCGCGAGGCTGACCCTCCGCCGGCCGCACCTGCCCTTCGGCCGTCCGGCGACGGACAGTAGGGTGGGGCGCCTTGACCCTTCAACGTGCCCGTCCTGGCCCTCGGGGTGGCGGTGATGCTCGTGGCCGTCCGCGAGACGCGGGACGAGGCGGGCACGAGCTCGACTTCGCCGGGCTCGTGCTCCTGGCTGGCGCGCTCACGGCGCTGGTGCTCCCCCTGGCGGAGGCGGAAACTGGGCGCTTGCCTCGACGCAGAGCGTCCTACTGTTCGCCGCCGCCGCCGTGCTGATGGTGGCCTTTTGGATCGTCGAGCGGCGTGTCCCGCATCCGATCGTGGACTTCGCGCTGTTTCGAAACGGGCCCTACTTCGGTGTGGGGTATTCGGCGACCACGGCGGGCATCCTGATCCTCCCGGTCACGGTGCCGATGATCGCCATCTCACCGCTCGCGGGCCGGTTGATCGCGCGTTTCGGGGCCCGTGCGCCGATGACGGTCGGGATGTCGTGCGGGCTGGCCGGCCTCGCGATCCTGACGCAGATCACGAAGGACTCGGGATATCTCCTCGTGCTGCCCGGCTTTCTCCTGTTCGGGATCGCGCTCGGGCTCGTCTACGCGCCGATGTCGACGGCGGCAATGGCGGCGATGCCGCGTGAGAAGAGCGGCATCGCCTCGGGAGTGCTGGCGATGAATCGCATGCTCGCCGGCGCCGTCGCCCTCGCGGTGACCGGAGCGGTCTTCCAGGACCTGCTTCCGGCGCACGGCTTCGCGGTCTCGCTCGCGCGCTCCAACTGGGTCCTCGTCGGGCTGATCGCCGCCTGCACGGTGCTGACGTGGCTGTTCGTGCGCTCGGCACCCGCGAAGCCCGGCGACGCGAGGCTCCCCGCCACGGCGGATCCCGAGACGCTCCGCCACCACCAGCATCACCGCCGGTTCCACCTGTGATCGAGCCGGCAACGCCCCCTGAAGGGGAGGAGGCGCATCTTTAATATCCAGATAGGGGTACGGTTACCGCAGTTTCCACGGCCAACGCTGTGGCCGGCGTGTCCAAATAGGTTTGTGCACACGAGAGGAGTCGCAATGACAAGGCTCAGATTGATGCTGTTAGTCGTATCCGTTGCTGGTGCCTCGCTCGTACTGGCGTCCTGCGGCGATGGAGGAGACGGGGGTGAGGCGTCGCTCGACATGACGATCGGCGACTCGGTGCCGCTCAGCGGCGGCCTCGCGGACTTCGGACCGCCCGGCCAGAAGGCCGCGGATGTCGCCGTCGACGTGATCAACGACTCCGTCGACGAGGCTGGTGTTGATCACACCGTCGACATCGTTCACGAGGACAATTGCGGCGGCGACGACCAGCAGTGCGCGGTGCAGGCCGCGCGCAAGATGGTCGAGTCCGACGACGCTAGTTGCATCGCGGGCGCTTGGGCCTCGGCCGACACGATCCCAACCGCGGAGTCGGTGGCGATCCCGGAGGAAATCCCACTGATCTCGCCCGCATCGACGAGCGACGAGATCACGGGTCTCGACGACGACGGGCTCGTCAATCGCACGGCGCCGCCCGACTCGTTCCAGGGCCCCACGCTCTCCGAGTTCCTCGTCGAGAAGGCACTCAAGGGCGCCAAGGGCAAGACGGTCAACATCGGGGCCCGCAACGATGCCTACGGCACCGGCCTCGCCGACACGTTCAGCGCTGCGTGGGAGGAGGCCGGAGGCACGGTTGGTGAGCGGGTCGACTACGACATCAAGCTCCCCAACTACGACACCGAGGCCGAGCAGCTGGTCTCGGGCAACCCGGACGGTCTGGTGATCGTCGACTTCCCGGAGACCTACAACAAGGTCGGGCCGGCGCTGGTGCGCGCGGGCTTCGACCCCCGGAAGACGTTCGTCACCGATGGGTTGATCTCCAGTGACCTCGCCGAGAGTGCCGGCGAGGAGGCGGTCAACGGCCTGCGTGGGACGGCTCCCGGCGTGCCTGATGGCGATCCGTCGGAGGAGGCCTTCGACAAGCTGTACACGGCGGCGGCACCGAACGACGTTGAACGGCAGACGTTCGACGCTCAGAACTTCGATGCCGTGATCCTCTGCTACCTCGCGGCGGTCGCCGCTGGGTCGACGGAGGGTGCCGACATGGCCGCCGAGATTCAGGACATCAGTGCTCCCGGTGGCACGAAGTACACCTTCGAGCAGCTCCCCGAGGCGGTCGAGGCGCTGCAGAACGGTGACGACATCGACTACCAGGGTGCTTCCGGCCCGATCGACATGAACGACTCCGGAGATGCGACGTCCGGTGTCTACGACCTCTACGAGTTCAAGGGCGGGGCCCCTGAGCCCGTGGACGAGATCGAGGTGGTCAAACCCGACTGATCGAACGCGCCAACCGGCGCGCGAGCATCGGAGCGACCGGGGAACTAATCCCCGGTCGCTCCGCTTTGTGCGGTCGACCCAGGCCGGTCAATCCGTGCCGTGCCGCCGAGGTAGAGCTCGGCGACCTTGGGATCATGGAGCAGCTCGGGGCCGCGCCCCTCGAAGCGGTCCTTGCCGAGGTCGAGGACGTAGCCACGGCTCGACATTCCCAGCGCGCGTCGCGCGTTCTGCTCAACCATGACGATCGCCACCCCGGCCTTGTTGATGTCCTCGACCTTCTCGAAGATCGCCTCGACGAACGCGGGCGCCAGCCCGGCCGAGGGCTCGTCGAGCAGCAGGACCTGCGGGTCGGGCATCAGGGCCCGCGCCATCGCCACCATCTGGCGCTCGCCACCGCTCATCGTCCCGGCGGTTTGCGTCCGCCGCTCGCCGAGCCGGGGGAAGAGCTCGTACATGCGCTCGATCTGCTCGCGGGTGCGACCGGAATCGAGCGACCCCATCTCCAGATTCTCCTCCGCGGTCAGGCTGGGGAAGATGTTGTCGAGCTGTGGCACGTAGCTGAGTCCGAGCCGGCAGCAGGTGTGCGGTTTCGTCCCGCTGATCTCCTCACCGCGAAACAGGATGCGGCCACTGCGCGGCGTCAGCAGGCCGAAGATCGTCTTCACCAGGGTGGACTTCCCCGCGCCGTTGGGACCGATCACGGTGACGATCTCGCCCTCGTTGACGTGTAACGAGACCCCGTTCAGGATGTCGACCTCGGGCAGGTAGCCCGCGACCACGTCCTCGGCGACGAGGATGGTGCCGTCGCTCCCGGGTCCGCTCATCATTGCTCCTCGGCCGCCACCGTTCCGGATCCAAGATACGCGTCGATCACCGCCTGGTCCCTGCGCACCTCGTGCGGCTCGCCGTCCGCAATCACCCGCCCCTGCGCCATCACGATCACACGGTCGGCATGGTTCATCACCACCTCCATGTCGTGCTCGATGAACAGGAACGTGACGTCCTCCTCGCGGCGCAACCGCTGCATGTGATCGAGCAGCCGCCGGCCCAGGGTCGGGTTGATGCCCGCCATCGGCTCGTCGAGGAGCAGGAAGCGCGGGCGCGTCATCAACGCCCGCGCAAGCTCGAGCAGCTTGCGCTGACCTCCTGAGAGCGTTCCGGCGTACGCGTCGGCGAGCGGCGTGAGGTTGAAGATCTCGAGCAGCTCCATCGCCTGCTCGCGCACCTCGGCCTCACGCCGTCGCCAGGCGGCGGGGCGGAAGACGACGTTGAGCAGGCGCTCGCCCGGCTGGTCCGGGGCGCCGAGCATCATGTTGTCTATTACCGGCATCCGGGCCAGCGCCTTGGTGATCTGGAAGGTCCGGACCATCCCGAGGCGGGCGATCGCGTACGGCGGGTGGCCAAGGACGTCACGCCCTCCGAATGCCGCCCTGCCGCCGTCGGATCGGTAGAAGCCGGTGACGACGTTGAAGAAGGTCGTCTTGCCCGCACCGTTGGGGCCGATCAGAGCGGTGATCGTGCCCTTGCCGACGCTGAGGTTGGCGCCGTCGAGAGCGCGGATGCCGCCGAAGCGCTTGACCACGCCGTCGGCCTCGAAGATCGTGCCGTTGCGGCGGGCGGGGGCGACCGCCGGGGCCCGTGTCCCGCCCTCAGTCACCGAGGACCATCTCCTCCCGCTTGCCGAATATGCCCTGAGGCCGGAACGCCATAAGTCCGATCAGCACCAAACCCAGGATCAGGAAGCGAAGCGCCGCGATCCTGGTTTCGGACAGCGGCAGCTCGAGGAAGCGCAGGCCCTCCAGCACCGACCAGAGGATCACCGCGCCGACCGCGACTCCCCAGTAACTGGCCATGCCACCGAGGATCAGGCACGCATAGCCGATGAAGGTGACGATCGGCAGGAACTCCTCCGGGACGACGAACTTCAGGTTCAGCGCCAGGAAGAATCCCGAGATTGCCCCCAGGGTCGCCGCGATCGCCAGCGACTGGAGCTTGTAGGCGAAGGCGTTCTTGCCCAGCGCCCGGGCGGCGTCCTCATCCTCCCGGATCGCTCGCAGGACCCGTCCCCAGGGCGTCTCCTGAACGCGGCTCATCACCAGCATCAACACCAAGGCGACCGCCCAGACGACAAGGAAGAGCGGGAACAGGGTCGGCACGTCGGTCCAACCGATGTCGGCGATCCAGCCCTCGATCGTCTCCGAGACCGAGTCCCAGTCGTCGCCGAAGCCGAACGTGCCTTGGGCACCGCCCGTCAGCTCACGGGCGTTGAGCGCGAAGAGGCGGATCGCCTCGGCGGCGGCGATCGTCGCGATCGCGAAGTAGTCGGTGCGCAGACGCAGGGACGGCAGGCCGACGATCAGGCCGAAGGCGATCGCGATCAGGATCGAGATCGGCAGCGACAGCCAGAAGGACATGTGCGCCTCGGTGACAAGGATCGCCATCGAGTAGGCCCCGATTGCCATGAACGCGGCCTGGCCGAAGTTGAAGATGCCGGTGAAGCCGACGTTGAGCTGCAGGCCGAGGGTGAAGATCGTGTAGATCCCGGCGAGGATGCCGACGCTCGTCCAGAAGTCGATGTCGGTGAACGATTGGAACGTGAGCGCGATGGGGGGATTCGTCAGGAGCTCCAGCATCTAGATCACCTTGGCCCGACCGAAGATTCCCTGTGGCCGAATTATCAGGACGAGAATCAGGACGACGAACCCGATCGCTGTCTTCCAGCGCGAGTCGATGAACAGCGTCGACCACTCGATCACCAACCCGAGCGCGACCCCGCCCGCGAGCGCGCCGAAGGCGTTGCCGATCCCGCCAACGACGACGGCGGCGAAGATCGGCAGCAGCAGCTCGAACCCCAGCTCGGGCTGGAGCTGGGTGATCGCCCCGGCCAGGACACCGGCGAGGCCGGCGAGGCCGGCGGCAAACACCCACGTCCATAGGATCACCCGCGAGGTGTCGATGCCGGAGGTCTCGGCGAGCTCGAGATCGTCGGAGAGCGCTCGCATTCGCTTGCCGAGCAGGCTGTATCGCAGCATCAGCCCGGTGGCGATCAGGACCGCGAAGCCGACCACGATCACGATCAGGTTGGTCCGGCCGATCGTCAATCCCAGGAACTGGACGGTGTCGGTGAGATTGACGTCGAGCTGGCGCAGGTCGGTGCTCCAGATGAACTGGATCACGTAGCGGATCACCAGCGCCAGCCCGATGGCCATCAGCAGGAGCTGGAGCATTCCCGCGCCGCGGGCGCGCATCGGCCCCCACATCACCTTCTCGAGAAAGATCCCGAGCACGGCGGTCATCGCCATCGCATAGAAGACCGCGACCACCAGCGGGAGCCCCCAGGTGACGTTCACCAGATAGGCCATGTAGGCGCCGAAGGTAAGGAAATCGCCGTGGGCGAAGTTGACCAGCTTGAGGATTCCGTAAACGAGCGTCAGCCCGACGGCGCCGAGGGCGTAGATCGCGCCGAGCGTGAGGCCGTTCAGGCCTCGCTGGGCCACGTTGTGCAGCCCCTTGCTGGCGAGCAGCACCAGCACGATCAGCGCCAGCAGGGCGAGCGCGGTGACGGCCGGGTGGCGGTCGGCCACCTCTCTCAGTCGACGCCACCAACTCTCCTCCGCACCGATGGTGAGAGATCGAGCCTCCATGTCCCGCGGCAATCGTATTCATCTGGCGAGACAGGCGCTGCGGGTGGGCGGGTTCGACTGTCTACCCTGAGGTAATGAGCGCGTTGCGATCCCGTACCGCGGATCAGTCGGTCTCCGCGGCTGCAATCGAGCGAGCTGCACAGCTCATTGCCGGCGAGGTTCGCGAAACGCCCGTGCTCCCCGCCGGGGAGCTCTCACGGCGGATCGGCGCGCCGGCGGTCCTGAAGGCGGAATGCCTCCAGCTGACCGGGTCGTTCAAGGTGCGCGGGGCCTTTCACAAGATCAGCCGCCTGAGCAAGGCCGCGCTCGAAGCCGGAATGGTCGCGGCGAGCGCCGGCAATCACGCCCAGGCCGTCGCACTCGCCGCCGACCGGCTCGGCAGTCACGCGGACGTGTTCATGCCGGCCGAGGCGCCGCTCGCCAAGGTCGCGGCGGTGAAAGCCTACGGCGGCGAGGTCCATCTGCTGGACGGTTCCTACGACGACGCGGCGGAGGCCGCCCGCGCCTTCGCTGAAGAGGAGGGTGGAACGCTCATCCATCCCTTCGACGACCCCGACATCGTTGCCGGGCAGGGGACCGCCGGGCTTGAGATCGCACGACAGGCCCCGACGACCCGGCTCGTCGTTGTCCCGCTGGGCGGCGGCGGGCTCGCGTCCGGTATCGCGATCGCGATCAAGTCGCACATTCCTGACGCCAGAGTGGTGGGCGTCCAAGCCGAGGCTTGCTCGCCATACGTCGACTCCGTCGCGGCGCACCGGCCCATCGGAGCAAGGGCGACGAGCACGATTTGCGACGGGATCGCCGTCAAGCGGCCCGGTGAGCTGACGCTCCCGCTCGTGGAGCGGCATCTGGACGGGATCGTGACCGTGTCCGACGACGAGGTCGCGCAGGCGATGGTGCTGCTGCTGGAGCGCTCCAAGCTCGTGGTCGAGGGCGCCGGCGCCGTCGGGGTCGCTGCGCTTCTGGCGGGAAAGGTTGAGCCGGCTGCGGATGGCGATACATGTGTGGTGCTATCCGGCGGTAACGTCGATGCCTCGCGCCTCGCGGAATGCATCCGGCTGGGCGAGACGGCGGCCGGCCGCCGTCTCGTTATCTGGACGGTCGTTCCCGACCGACCGGGGGCTCTGGCCGCCCTGCTGCGCACCGTCGCCGAGCAGGGAGCGAACGTTGTCGACGTCGAGCACATCCGCGAGGGGGTCGAGCTCCATGTCCGCGAGACCGCGATTGAGCTCGTACTGCAGACCGACGGCCCCGCGCATAGCGAGCTGATCCTCGGAGCGATCCGCGCCGAGGGATTCGCCGCCCGCCCGGAACGCTAGCTGGCGGGTCCGACCACGGCCCTGCGTACAAGCCGTCGCCGCAGCAGCGGCAGACGCGGGCGAGCGAGCACGGTCCGATTCCCCGCCGGGTCGACCCGCATCCGAAGGAGTTCGGCGACCTCGCCGCTGGGCCGGAAGGGATCCGCTACCAGCGCGTCGGTGCGGAGGCCGATCGCGGCCCATACCTCGCCCGCGACCTCCGCGATCAGGAAGTCGTCGTCGGGAAGATCGGTCGAGTCCCGGCCCGCCAGGCGATCGAGCGTCGCCCGGTCCTGGGGGCGGGCTCGCCTGATGGTGATGGTCTTGTCGTTGCTCATCGCGCCGTCTCCTGCGTGGGGATTGGACTGTCTACCTACACAAACGGTGCGGAGCCCCAAAACGTGAACTCCGTCGTAAATTGAGTTTCCCACGCATGCCTCATAAGTCAAATAACGAACTGGTACGATCAGCGATAAGCGGTGGTTATGTTCGAGCTGAAGCATCTGCGCGTCTTCAAGGAGGTCGTCGAGCGGGGTTCGTTCTCGGCTGCGGCCGAAGAGCTCAGCTACAGCCAGCCGGCTGTGTCGCAGCAGATCGCCGCGCTCGAGCGCGCGGCGGGCGCGAAGCTCGTCGACCGGACCGCACGGGGCATCCGGCCGACGGATGCGGGCCGGGCGCTCCTGGGGCACGCGGATGCGGTGCTCGCGCGGCTTGCCGACGCGGAAGCGGAGCTGGAGGCGATCGGGACGATGCGGTCCGGGAGGGTCCGCCTCGCATCGTTTCCGACCGGCGGTTCGTCGCTGATCCCCCCGGCGACCGCGGCCTTCCACGATCGCCATCCGGGCGTGGAGCTGATCCTCTCGATCGCGGACCCACAGGCCGCGCTGGATCAGCTGCGGACGGGGGAGGTGGACATCGCGCTGCTGCTGGAGTCCGGGTTCGAGCCGGGGTCGGGCGACGGGCGCATCGAGCGCGAGCATCTTCTCGACGATCCGATGTTCCTGGCGCTCCCGGCGGATCACCCATTGGCCGGCAAGCGCAGGCTGAAGCTCTCCGCCCTTGCCGACGAGACGTGGATGCATGGGACCCACGGGGTCTGCAAGTGCCCCGACGCCGCGGTGTTCCTGCGCGCCTGTCACGCCGCGGGATTCGAGCCGCGGGTCGCGCTGGAGAACGACGACTACTCGGCGATCCAGGGCTTTGTCGCGGCCGGGGTCGGCGTGGCGCTCATCCCCCAGCTCGCGCTGCAGAGCGTGCGCGACGACATCGTGATCCGCGAGCTCGCGGAGCCCAGGCCGGTGCGGCGCGTGGTCTCGGCGACGCATGCGGACAGCTACCGGTCGCCCGCAACGGACGCGATGCTCGAGATCCTGCGGGAAGTGAGCGCCGGCTACCTGACGGATCGCCGGCCGCCGCTCGCCGTGGTGGGTTAACCCGTCGTGCTCTCGGCGACGGGCGACGGCGCGGCCTCGCGCCACGAGTAGGCATACGCGGGATCGTCCAGCTCGCGCGACGGCTCCGCCAGGCGGAGGGGGCGGAACGTGTCCCACATCACCGCAAGCTCCTCCGTTCGACGCTGGCCGAGGGCCTTCTCCACGAGCCCGGGCTGCGGCCCGTGCGGCAGGCCCGACGGGTGCACGGTGATCGAGCCGGATTCGATCCCCTTACGGCTCCCGAACTCGCCGGATACGTAGTAGATGACCTCCTCCGATTGGACGTTCGAGTGGTGGTAGGGGAGGGGGACGGCCTGCGGGTCGTAGTCCAGCTCGCGGGGGCAGAACGAGCAGATCACGAAGTTCGGCCCCTGGAACGTCTGATGGGTGGGCGGCGGCAGGTGCAGTCGCCCGGTGCGTGGCTCGAAGTCGTGGATATTGAATGTGTAGGGATAGACGTAGCCGTCCCACCCAACGACGTCGAACGGGTGGTAGTCGAGCGTGTATCGCTGCATGCCGCCGCGCACTCGCACGACGACCTCGAACTCGCCGGTCTCGCGGTGGGTCACCAGCTTCTCGGGAGGTTGGAAGTCGCGCTGTGAGAAGGGCGCCGACTCGAGGAGTTGCCCGTAGCGGTTGCGATAGCGGTTCGGGGTCTCGATCTCGCCGGGGGTGTGGAAGACGAGCCACAGCTGCGGCAGCGAGTCACACGCGAATCGGTAGGTCGTTCCCCGGGGGATCACGATGTAGTCGTGCTCCCGGTAAGGCAGGGATCCGAAGACGGTCTCCAGGGTTCCGCTTCCCTCGTGGACGAAGATCAGCTCGTCGCCCTCGCCGTCGCGATAGAAGGCTTCCGTCTCGGAGTCCGGTTTGCAGATCGAGACCTCGAGATCGCCATTCCACATCAGGCAGCGCCGGCCGCTGATCGGGTCGCCCTGCGGCTCGATCGGGTCGGTGGCCAGGTGTCGGTGGACATGGGCCTCCGGAACCCACTCGGCATGCTCGATCGTGGCGAACTCGCCCGCGTCGGCGATGCGGCAGGGCGAGGTCAGGTGGTAGAGGATCGACTCGTTCCCGGAGAAACCCTCGAAACCGAGCACCTCCTCGACCAGGAGCCGGCCATTGTCCCGGAACTGGACGTGGCGCTTCGGCGGAACGCTGCCCACCCGGTGGTAGCGCATCAGAGGTTCCCGCGCCTTTCCTGCTCCCGCTCGATGGCCTCGAACAGGGCCTTGAAGTTCCCCTCGCCGAACCCGCGTGCGCCGTGACGCTCGATCACCTCGCAGAACACCGTTGGCCGGTCACCGAGCGTGCGGGTGAAGATCTGGAGCAGATATCCCTCGTCGTCGCGGTCGGCGAGGATGCCCAGTCGGCGCAGGTCCGCCAGGTCCTCGTCGATCTCCCCGATCCGGCCCGGTAGCTCGGCGTAGTAGCTGTCGGGAGTGGTCAGGAACTCCATTCCGCGCGCCTTCAGCTCGGAGACCGTGCGCACGATGTCGGTCGTCGCCAGCGCGATGTGCTGGACACCGGCACCGCCGTAGTACTCGAGGTATTCCTCGATCTGCGACTTCCGCTTTCCCTCGGCCGGCTCGTTGATCGGAAACTTGATCCGCCCGCTGCCGTCGGCCATCACCTTGGACATCAGCGCCGAGTATTCGGTCGAGATGTCCCGGTCGGTGAAGTGGATCATCTCCCTCATGCCGAAGACCCGCTCGTAGTAGCCGACCCACTCGTCGAGGCGCCCGAGCTCGACGTTGCCGACCACGTGATCGACGCCCGTGAACAGCCCGGCGTCGGCGTCACCGTCCTCAGCGGGCAGGTAGCCGGGTAGGAAGGCACCGTCGTACCGCTCGCGCTCGACGAACGTGTGGTGGGTCTCACCGTAGGTGGCGATCGTCGCCATCCTCACGGTCCCGCTGGGGTCGCTGGCCTCCCACGGCTCCGCCACCCCGTGGGCCCCGTGACGTATCGCGGCGCGGTATGCCCGCTCCGCATCGGGCACCCGGAGCGCCACCGCCTTGACCCCGTCGCCATGATCCGTCACGTGACGCGCGATCTCGCCGGTGCCGTGCAGGGGGGCCGTGAGGACCAAGCGCACGCCACCCTGCTCGATGACGTATGACGAACGATCCCGGACGCCGCTCTCGAGGCCCGCGTACGCGGTTCGCCTGAAGCCGAGCGCCTTGGTGAAGAAGTAAGTGGCTTGAACGGCATTGCCGACGTACAGCTCGAGATGATCGATGCCGAGCAACGGCATCTCGTCGGTGATTCGCTCGGCTTCCCTCGGGGCTGTCTTGGTCTCCATGGCCTCCTCCTCGGCGTTCCGGGCTCGACTTGCAAAGCTCCTGGGTTGAGGTTTATGATTGCCTCCCCAGGAGGCTCGCTCAAGAGCAAAACGTTGCGTCTGAGGGGGATCACAGGGGTCAATGGACGGAATTGATGGGCAGATCGTTGCGCTGCTGCGGGAGAATGCCCGGCGCTCGTTCCAGGACATCGGCAAACGTGTCTCGCTGTCGGCGCCGGCGGTCAAGCGACGCGTCGACCGGCTGGAGCGCGAAGGGGTGATACGCGGCTACTGCGCCACGGTCGATCCGGCTGCGTTCGGCTGGCATACGCACGCCTTCGTCGAGCTGTTCTGCGAGGGACGCATGTCGGGCGACGAGGTTCGCGAGGCGGTCGGTTCCCACCCAGAGGTCGAGGGCGCGTACACCATCGCGGGCGCGCCGAGCGCGATCGTTCACGTTCGCGCGACCGACACGCAGCATCTCGAGGAAGCGCTCGAGCGGATCCGCGAGACGCCCGGCGTCATGCGCACGCAAACGCAGGTCGTGCTCTCGACATTGTTCGAGCGTCCGGTGGCGAACGGCAAGGGGCCGCAGTGATCGACCATGTCAACAACCTGAAGCTCCAGCACCTCGTCGAGCTGTCGAAACTGGGCGACCGCTGCGCCGAGATCGAGGGCGACATCGCGGACTGGCTGGATCGCCACGACGTGGTGTTCGGCGGCCACACGATCCCGTTCGTGCTCATGCCCCACTTCGTCTCGCCGCGCCAGGTGAGCCGTGTGCGCCGCGCCGTCGAGTGCATGTGCCGAGTGCTCAATCGCTTCTGCGACGCGTATCCCGATGACCCGCGGCTGCGGGCCGAGCTCGCCCTCCCTCCGTTCGAGGATGCGCTGGTCGGGATCGACCCCGGGTACTCGCGTCCGCTGCGTATTTGCCGTCTCGACGCCTTCCTCTCCGGATACGACGTCAAATTCCTCGAGTTCAACGCTGACTCCCCGGCGGGAATCGGATACACGGACGTGCTCTACGAGGGTTTGCGACGCTCACTGGAGCTGCCGCGGGTGGAGGCGGAGTTCGACACGGCGTACGCGCCGATGCTGCCATTCCTGATCGCGGACCTGCTGGACGCCTACCGCGAGCGCCGCGCGAGCCGCCCCGAGCTTCCGGAGCGCCCACGGCTGGTGCTGGTGGACAAGCCGGGGAGCCCCTCGGTGCCGGAGTTTCGGATCGTCTGCGCCGCGGCGCGCAAGGCGGGGATCGAGGCCGTCTGGGCGACGACCGAGGAGCTCACCTACGACGGCTCGACCCTGCGATTCGAGGGGGAGCCCGTACACCTGGTGTACCGGCGCGTCCTGGTGGACGACCTCGAGGAAGGGGATCTATCCGCCGCGGCGCGCGACGGCAGCGTCTGCCTGGTCAACCCGCCTCGGGCCCGCGTGGCGAACAACAAGAAGCTTTTCGCTCTGCTCGACGATCCACGCTTTGCGCATCTGGTGCGAAAGGAAGAGGCCGAGGTGATCGCGGAGACGATTCCCTGGACGCGGATCCTGCGTCCCGGCAGGGTGACGTACGGTGACTGGGTCGTCGACCTTTTCGACTTCGTCTCCGACAATCGCCAGCGGCTGGTTCTGAAGCCCGCCTCCGAGTACGGGGGTCACGGCGTCTCGCTCGGGATCGAAACCGAGCCGCGCGAATGGGATCGGATCGTCGGCGAGCACGCCGAGCGCGGGGACTATGTCGTCCAGGAATACGTCCCGGTTCCGGAGGAGATGTTCCCGACCGTCGAGAACGGCCACGTTCAGATGCGGCTCAAGCGCTTCAACATCAACCCGTTCGGGATCGGCGGCCGCTACGCCGGGATGATCACCCGGATCTCGGATCGGGCGGTGGTCAACGTGTCCGCGGGCGGCGGGCTCCTGCCGAGCGTGGTCGGGCGCCACAAGCGGCGGCTACTGGCGGAGGACGCAACGGCTGAGAACGAAGCCTTGGAGGAGGTGTCCGATGGCGCTGCCGCGTGAGCCGCTACGTCGCGGCTATGACGTCGACGAGAACGCGATCCGGTTCTCGAACTACTTCCACGTCCTGCGAGAGCTGGTTCACCGAACGGCGGGATGGCTGCCGCTGGTGCCCGAGTTCGAGCTCAAATATCGGCTCGGCGACCATCTGCACGACGACGCCCGCGCCGTGTCTCGGGTGAAGCGACGCCTGTACGAGCTGCGACACCCGAGCGAGTACCCCGGTGCGCCAGGCGGCGAGCTGGAAGCTCTGCTGGACCGGATCGCGGGCGCCGACAGCCCCGGCGAGTACCTGTCCATCGCCTATGGAGAGGCGAAGCCCGCGCTCGAAGCGGCAATGCGGACCCACCTCGCCGTGCTCGATCCCGTCTCCGACGAGCCCTCGCTGCGACTGTTGACCAAGCTTGTCGAGCGGCAGGAGCGACACATCCGCGAGATAGAGCAAGCGGCGGGCGGCGAGCGGCAGGCGGCGGCCAGCGGCATCGCGGATCTCGGCTCCCTCCCGATCGAGCTGAAGGCCGAGCCGCGCGCACTGAGCGTCATGGCCCCGCTCGAGGAGCCGGCGCGCGACCCGTTCGTCGAGGTGACGCGCGATGGCGACCCGTTCCTGGCGCGCGAGCTCTACGTGAACGATCCGGAGCTGAACCACGTCCCGGTCGAGCTCCCGGAACAGCGTCACTTCTTCCACGGGCTGATGGACGCGGAGCTGTGCGCCGCCGAGCTGATGGGCCGCAACTCCCACGAGTATCCGGAAATGCCCTGGGACTTCCACGTGGACATGGCGCGCCAGACGTGGGACGAGGCCCGCCACGCGAGACTTCACTACGTGCTGATGCCCACCGAGCTCGGCTGCGAATGGGGTGACTACCCGGTGGGCTTCTCCTACTTCAAGTCCGTGTACGCACACGACCTGCTGGGGCGCCTGGCGCTGTTCAACTCGACCAGTGAGCAGAGGGCGATGTGGCGTCACTCCCGGCGCCGCAAGGTGCTGGTCGAGCGGGGCCAGGAGACGGTTGCGCGCGTCTTCGACTATCTGCTCGCGGACGAAGTCCCGCACGTCCACAACGGGACGCGGTGGGGCGCTTACCTCTGCGGGGGCGACGAAGCGAACTATCGGGCCAGGGTGCGGGAGATCCGCGAGGACCTTGACGAAACCGGGACGCCGCGCGAGGCGCCGAGAGCCGCCTAGGTGACGACCGGCGCCTCGAGGGTCCCCAGCCCTGGCGCGGCGAGCGAGACGACGTCACCGGGCTCAACCCAGCGCTCCCCCCGACCATCCCCAAAGTCCTGCGGGCCGAGCTCCAGCAGGCAGCCGCCGGCCAGGGTTCCCGAGGCCAGCACGTCGCCGGGTCGAAGCTCGGTGTCGCGGGCGGCGTGGGCCAGGAGCTCCGGCCACGAGTAGTGCTGTTCCCCGGCATCGCAGCGCGAGAGCTCGCGGCCGTTGATGCTCGCGGTGGCCTCGAGTCGAAGGCGGCCGTCGTCATACGGCAGCTCATCCGGCGTCGCGAGCCACGGGCCGAGGCTGGTCGCGAAGTCCTTCGCCTTGTGGGGCCCCAGTCCGACCGTGACCTCGCTTGCCTGGATGTCGCGCGCGGACCAGTCGTTCATGAGGGTGAAGCCGACGATCTCGGCACCGGCGCCGATGATCGCCGCGATCTCGAGCTCGAAGTCCAGGGCGTTCGTCCCTTCCGGGCGCGTCACCGATTCGCCCGGGCCGCGGATGGACGCCGGGTTCGAGAAGTAGAACGCGGGAGCCTCGTACCAGTACGAGGGAACCTCCGCGCCCCGCCGACGCCAGCCTGCGGCGACGTGACGCTCGAAGGCATAGAAGTCTCGGACGCTCGGTGGCCAGGGCACGGGCGCGAGCAAGGTAACCGCGGCGAGCGCATGCTGCGCCCCGGTGCGCTCACGGCCCTCTCCGGCAAGCCAGGCGAGCATCGATTGCGCCACGAGCATGTGGACCGTCTCATCGTCGATCTCCCCGACGCCCACCGTGCCGGCGGGGTCCCGAAAC
>DATFON010000263.1:0-17886 GCA_035265465.1 Solirubrobacterales bacterium
GGGCGAAGCGGGACCACGTCCCCAGGCTCCGTGGGCTCCGGTACGGGCGGCAGCCGATGCTCGGAGGTGATCGTCTCGTACAGCTCGACCTGCTGGCCCACCACCGCTCCGATCCGGCGAATGCCCTCCCGGATCTCCTCCGCGCTCGATCCGGAGAAGTTCAGGCGCATCGAGCTGGTGCCCTGACGGCCGTCGACGTAGGCGGCCGCGCCCGGGACGAACGCCACGTTCTCGCGGAGTGCCTTGGCGAGCAGATCGGATGTGTCGATGTAGTCGGGCAGCGTCGCCCACACGAACAGGCCGCCGCGTGGCCGGGTCCAGGTGGCCTGGGGAGGGAAGTGACGCTCGAGCGCCTCGAGCATCGCGTCCCGTCGCGAGCGGTAGATCTCGCAGAGGCTGTCCACGTATTCGCGCCAGCGGCCTTCGGCGAAGTACTCGAGGGCGAAGTACTGGGTGAGCGTGGAGGTGCAGAGGTCGGTGGCCTGCTTGCCGAGCGCGATCTTCTCCATGATGGGTGGCGGCGCAACGGTCCAGCCGAGCCGGATGCCCGGCGAGAGGATCTTGGAGAGCGTCCCGACGTAGATGGCGTAGTCGCCGCCGTCGAGCTGGTAGAGGGGTGGTTGGGGATCGCCCTCATAGCGCAGCAGCCCGTAGGGGTTGTCCTCGACCACGAGGACCTCCCGCCTTCGCGCAAGCTCGACCAGCAGCCGCCGGCGCTCCAGCGAGAGCGTCACCCCGGCGGGGTTCTGGAAGCTCGGGACCGAATAGATGAACTTGGGCTTCCGCCCCTCGGCGTCGAGCCGGTCGATCAGCGCCTCGAGCTCCTCGATCCGCATGCCGTCGGAGTCCATCGGAATCTGATGCGTCTCGGCCTCGTAGGAGCAGAACACGGGGACCGCGCCGGGATACGTGGGCGCCTCGCAGATGACGACGTCGCCGGGGTCGATCAGCGTCTTGGCGATCAGGTCCAGCGCCTGCTGGCCGCCGGTGGTGATGATGATGTCCTCCGGGTCGGGGGACATCCCCTCGGCCTCCATCACCCGGCGGACCGCTGCCTTCGTCTCTTCGAACCCCTCGGTGGGCCCGTACTGAAGGGCCTCCGCCGCGGACTCCTGAGCGATCCTCGTCATCTGCGCGGCGAAGGTCGCGGGCGGGAACGTGGAGGTGTCGGGCAGCCCGCCCGCGAGCGAGATGACCTCGGGCCTGGCAGTGATCGCCATCAGGTCGCGCATGGCGGATGAGCGCATCACCCGGGTTCGCTGGGCGAAGAGATCCGCGTAGCGCTCGAGGTCCCGGGCCGTCTGGTGGGACCGCCGATGGGCAGGCGGGGGAGTGGGTTGCGCTGGCCGATCCTGGGGCTCGGGCATCGGTGAAGTGTGCCGGAAGACGGCGACGGCTATTGCCGAACCGGCGCGCATCGGGCGGTTCAGGGCTAGATTGGCGCGCGTGAGGGTTCGGGTAGGGGCCGGGTTCCTGCTGGTCTGCGTCGCCGTCCTGGCGCTCGCGACCGCGGCGTGGGCCGCGAAGCACTCGCTGTACGGCGGTCCGGCCCCGCGACCAGGCCCCGCGATCCTGTATCGCAAGCCCGCCGAGTCCCCCCAGCTGGAGAACCGCGGCATCTGGCACGCCAAACCGATCCTGGTGTCCGGCTCGAGCGCATACCGCCACGGCGAGTTCCTCTATCAGGACTTCCTCTACGACGATCACGGTGCGAGGGGCGCGGCGCGCGATCCAAACGATCCCCGCACCTCGGAGGACCCCAGCCTCGACGCGTTCTCCCTGCCCAACGGCACGTATACGTATCCCAGTGACCCGGCCTATGCCGGGAACGCCGCCGACCTGGTCGAGCTCCGGGCGAAGCCGCTCCGCCACGCGACGGCGTTCCGGATCACGCTCAACACGATGAAGAAGCCCTCGCTTGTCGCGACGACGATCGCGATCGGAAGCTCCAAGCAGCCGCGGGAGCTCCCCCACGGCGCCAACGCGATGGCGCCCGCCAAGCTCTTCCTCACCGTCCACGGACACCACGCGGACCTTCTGCGCGCGCGGGGGGCGAAGGCGGTGGATCCGTCGCCGAAGCTGTCCGTCAGCAAGCACCGGCGCCAGATCCAGGTGAGGGTCCCGCACCGCGCCTGGGATCCCGGTAAGCGCCGCGTTCGCCTGGCGGCCGGCGTCGGCCTCTGGGACCGATCGTCACACGAGTATCTGATCCCGAGCGCGGCGTCGAGCTCGACCCAGCCCGGGGGCGCCGCCGGCCTGCAGAACCCGACCGCCTTCTTCAACGTCGCCTTCCGCTTCGACGAGCCGTGGCAGCATCCCTCCCCGCCCGGCCCGGTGTTCACGGATCCGGCCTGGTGGCGCGACCGCGACCAGGGCAACGAGCTCGCCAACGGCAACCTCGCCCCGTTCCACGCCAAGGTCGACTTCGGGAAGCTCGAGCGGGGAGCGACCGACAACATGCACGGCAAGCCGACCGGCGTGCCGACCAGCGGGCCCATGAACCGGATCCTGGCCAGCCACGTCGAGACCAAGCAGGGGGTCGACTATTCGAAGACCTGCGGGTCACCCACCGACTGCCAGGGTGAGCTGCGCGGCAGGCTGCAGCCATACGCGATCTACGTCCCCAGCAAGCCGGAGCCGCGAAACGGCTACGGGTTGACCCTCCTGCTCCACTCGCTGGGCGCGAGCTACAACCAGTTCGGAGATACCCGCAACCAGTCCCAGCTCGGCGATCGGGGAGGGGGGTCGATCGTCATCACGCCGGAAGGGCGGGGGCCGGACGGCTGGTACTACGGGCACGCCGGCGCGGACACCTTCGAGGTCTGGGCCGACGTCGCCAAGCGGTACCGGTTGGATCCGTCGTGGACCGCGATCTCCGGCTACTCGATGGGTGGCTACGGGACCTACAAGTTCGCGACGCAATACCCGGACCTCTTTGCTCGCGCCAATCCCGTCGTCGGCCCCCCGGGACTCGGGATCTGGGTTCCGCCGGCGCCGCCCGAACCCGGCGGCGACGCGAGCAACACCAACCGCATGCTGGCGTCGGTCCGCCACGTCCCGTTCCTGATCTGGAACGGCACCGCGGACGAGCTCGTGCCGGTCGCCGGAGCCGTCGAACAGGCGCGAACCTTCGACGATCTGGGCTATCGCTACGCCTTCGACCTGTTCACGACATCCGACCACTTCCAGCTCGCGGTGAACGACCAATACGCGCCGGCGGCGAAGTTCCTGGGCTCCCACCGGGTCAAGAGCAACCCGGCCCGCGTGTCATACGTCGTGAACCCGACCATGGACTTCCGCCGGGCCGGAACGGTCGCGGACCATGCCTACTGGCTCTCGGGCCTCGAGCTCCGCGATGATGGTGGCGACGCGCCCCTGGGCGAGGTGGATGCCCGCTCGGAGGGATTCGGCGTGGGCGACCCGCCGGCCGGTGAGACACAGCACACCGCGGGCGTCCTGACGGGCGGCAACAACGCCGCGATGCCGTACGTGGAGCAGTCCAGGGAGTGGGGCGAAGCGCCGAAGGCCCCCCACAGGAACGTCCTCCACCTCGACGCTCAGAACCTCTCACGCATCGTGGTGCACCCCAAGCGGGCAAAGCTCGGCTGCGACGCGAAGCTCCGCGTCACGACCGACGGCCCGCTCGAGGTCAGGCTGGCCGGGTGCCAGCGCACCGCCCGTTTCGGTTGACGCGGGGCGGCGCCCCGTCCATGAGCTCGGCCCGGGTGTGGAGCGATCGCGATGCTCTAGCCTCTCTCCGCTTATGAGCCTCTTCCTTGCCATCTGCCAGGGGGTCGGGCTCGCGATCGCCGCCGGGACCTTCGCCGGCGCCTCCGGGCGCCGTGATGCGATCGGCGTGCTGCTCGCGATTGCCGCGGCCGCCGGTGGCGCGGTCCTTTTCGCGCTGTCGATGTCCAACCGGGACCATCCGGCCATCATCGGCATACCGCTCGGGATCATCCTCGCCGTTGTTGCATACGGCATCGTCAGCGCGGTGGTGGCCGGAGCTCAAGCGCGAGTGCGCGGCGCGTCCTCGATCGGCTTGATCGTCGCCGGCACGGCCCTCGTCCTCGCCGTTGTGACGGCGTTTGTGTGGGAGCCGTTCGGCCTGCTGCTTCTCCTGGGCCTTCTATGGCTGGCCTCGGCCCGGCAGCGTCGCGCGCAGCAAAAGTACGAGGGGCTGCGATCGCTCAGGTGAGCGCGCCCCCTCGATCGTCACACTCCAGCCAGGTGCCAACGTCGCGAAAGCTCTGCCTGATCGTCGTGGACTCGCTGCGCACGGACATGCTGCTCCGCGCCGCCGCCGAGGATCTGGCGCCCAACTTCGCCGCGCTGTTGAAGCAGGGCACGCTCATCGGCGACTGCGTCTCGGCCTTTCCCTCGGTGACGCCGGTCGCCTGCTCGGAGATCGCCACAGGCGCCGGACCCGAGCATCACCACATCAGCGGCATGAACTGGTACCACCGCGCCGAGCGGCGCTACGTGGAATACGGATCGTCGTGGGAGGCGACGCGGGCATTCGGCCTGTTTCGCACCCTCTACGACACGGTCTACAACATGAACATGGCCCACCTCTCACACGAGGTGGCGACCGTATTCGAGCGACTCGGGGACGCCGGCGTGCGAACCGCGTGCACCCCCTTCCTCATCTACCGCGGCCGTCGCCGCCACGAGCTGGGGCTCGAGGGCCTGGCGCGGCGGGTGGCCGTGGCGGCGGACTTCCGGCACGCCGTCTGGGGTCCTGACGAGCTCTTCTACGGCGAGCTCTATGCGTCGCGAAAGCTCCCGTGCAGGCCGACCCCGAGGCCGGGCACGCGCGACGCCTATTCCGCCTGCGTTGGCCGGGAGCTGATCGCCGACGACGGCTACGACTTCCTGCTGTTCTCGCTTCCGGACAACGACCACCACACCCACACTCACGGGGTCGACGCGATGCGCGACTCCATCGCCCACGCCGACCACAGCTTCGGTGAGCTCGTCGACGCCGGCGGCGGCATGGACGCCTTCCTCGACTCCCACGCCGTCATCCTGATGGCCGATCACGCGCAGACGGACGTGGACAGCGAGCTGCCAGTGGCCGCCGCGCTCGGCGCGGACTGGCACGTGTTGTCGCCGAACAGCGAGCGGCCGGAGCTGGCCGAGCTCGCGGTCAGCCCAACAGCGCGCGCGGCGGCCGTGTACGCGCTGGGGGAGGGACCGCGGCGCGACCGGATCCTGGTCAGCGTTCGCGAGAGGCTTCGCGAGCTCGAGGGCGTGGACTTCGTGGCGCGCCTCGACACTGGGAACGGAGGAGCTCCCGAGGCGGTCGTTGAGCGAGATGGCGGCGAGCTGCGCTTCCAGCCGGGATCGCAGGAATCCGACCGGCGCGGGGGCGGCTGGGACCTGGACGGCGACCTCTCGGTCCTGGAGCTGGAGCGGCGCGACGGCCGTGTTACGAGCGAGGACTACCCGGACGGACTCGAGCGGCTTTGGTCCGCCCTCCGTGCGCCGCACGCAGGCGACGTCATGGTGTCGCTCCGCACCGGTTACGAGTGCGTCGACTGGGGAGGAACGAGCCACGTCGGCGGCGGAAGTCATGGCGCCCTTCTCGCGGGGGACTCATTGGGCCCGCTCGTGCTGTGTGGCCTCGAGCCCGGCGTCGCTGACACGCGCGAGCGGTGGACACTCAGGGACGTCGCGGGGTTGGTCACCGATCACTTCGGGATCGGTGACGGCCCGGAGTTGCGGGTAGCCGGGATGGCGGAGGCGACGAGATGACACCGCAGGGACAGAGCGGTCAGGCCGTCGAGCCGGGACCGCCCGCCCGCAAAGGCGCGCGGGCGCGCGACGCCAGCGCGCGCGCCGCCGACTGGACTTGGGGCCTGGCGCGCCGCATCCACCTTGGGACCCGGAAGCCCGAGAACTGGGTGCAGCTGTTCAAGTTCGGGGTGGTCGGGGCCACCGGCTACGTACTGAACCTGCTCGTCTTCGGCCTTCTGAACCAGGGCCTCGACGTCAACCACCTGCTGGCCGCGGTCGCGTCGTTCTGCGTCGCGGTCTCCAACAACTTCCTCCTCAACCGCCACTGGACCTTCAAGGCGACCGAGGGCCACGCCGGGTTCCAGGCCGCGCGGTTCTTCGCGGTCAGCGTCCTGGCGCTTGGCGTGAATCTCGCCCTCCTGTACCTGCTCGTCGACGTTGCGTCGGCGCCCGAGCTGCCGTCCCAGGCAATCGCCGTGGCGTTCGCGATGCCCTTCAACTTCCTCGGCAACAAGCTGTGGACGTTCGGGGTGGACGGGCGCTGACGCCCCGTCTCCGGTGGGTGTCCGGCCCGCTGGTGCCGGCGGCCGTGGCGCTCCTGATCGCGCTTCCGGCCTGGGCCCATGCGCAGTCCACCTCGGCGCCCGGCTCGACCCCGGGCTCGAAGCCGGCGCCCGGCTCGACGCGCGGGACAGACGAGGCGGCGACCGAGCCGGACTACAACCTCACCGAAACGCGCGCGATCCGCATCGCGCGAACCGACCCCCAGGTCGCCGCCGAGCGCGAGCGCTACGGGCACCTCAAGCCGACCGCCACGCCAAAGCCCGGGACTTGGCAAGTCGACTTCTACGCGGACGGCACCGAGCGGGTCCAGGTGATCGTCGATGACGCGACCGCTCAGATACGCGAGACGTGGACCGGCTACCAGATCGCCTGGCAGATGGCGCGGGGCTATCCGGACCAGTTCGGTCACAAGCTGAACGCGCCGTACGTCTGGCTCCCGTTCGCGGCGATCTTCCTCCTCGGTCTGATCGATTTCCGGCGGAAGTCGCGGATGGTGCACCTGGACCTGCTGGTCCTGCTTTCGTTCGGGATCTCGGAGATCTACTTCAACGACGGGAACATCGGGGTGAGTGTCCCGCTCGCGTACCCGCCGCTCCTCTACCTGCTCGGGAGAATGATCTGGGTCGGGTTCCGCGGCGCGGGGGAGGGCTTGCGACCCTCGGCCCCGACGGCGTGGCTGGCCGTGGCCGGGGCGTTTCTACTGGGCTTTCGCATCGCCCTGAACATCGCGGACTCGGGCGTCATCGACGTCGGCTACGCCGGTGTGATCGGCGCCGATCACCTCACCCACGGCCAGACGATCTGGAACACCTTTCCCTCCGACAACTCGTTCGGCGATACCTATGGGCCGTTTAATTACTTCGCCTACGTCCCGTTCGAGCTCGTCCTGCCGTGGAGCGGCCATTGGGACAGCCTGCCGGCGGCTCACGCGGCGGCGATCTTCTTCGACCTCGCGACGGTCGCCGGGCTGTTCATGCTCGGTCGCCGGCTGCGCCCGGGTGGCGACGGCACGCGGTTCGGCGTGATTCTTGGATTCGCCTGGGCCGCCTATCCCTTCACCGACTACGCCCTGCAGTCGAACTCCAACGACGCCCTCGTGGCGGCGCTGTTGGTGTGGGCGCTGGTCCTGTTCGCGTCGCCGATCTGGCGGGTGGTGATGCTCGGCCTGTCGATTGCCACGAAGTTCGCGCCCCTTCCTCTCGTGCCCCTGTTCGCGGTGGGAAGCTCCGGCCTCCTGTCACGCGGCGATCCACCGCGGTCGTTGCTCGCTCGGCTTCGACCGGTCGCGCTGTTCGGCGCCGGCCTGATCGTCGTGCTCGGGCTCATGCTCGCGCTGCCCGCCGTCGACCCGGGGCTTGCGACGTTCTACGACCGGACGATCAAGAGCCAGATCGATCGCACCTCGCCGTTCAGCATCTGGGGACAGGACCCCTCGCTCGAGTGGCTGCAGACCGCGGTGAAGATCTTCGCGATCGGCCTCGCGGTCCTCGTGGCCTTCGTCCCGCGACGGCGCTCGCTGGCCCAGGTCGCCGCCCTGGCCGCCGCGGTGATCATCGCGGTGGAGCTCACCGCGGACCACTGGTTCTATCTCTACATCCCCTGGTTCTTCGGGCTCGCGCTGGCCGGGCTGGTGGCCGCGACCAGCCCGTCGAGCTCCGCGACCGTCACCGACAGCTCCGTGGCGAGCGCGCCTGGCACGCGCCGCGAGAAGATCGCGGCCAGCGCGCGGTAGTAGGCGAGCACCTCGTCGCGCTCGGCGTTGAAGCGATCCCACAGCGCCTCGCCGACGGCCCGGTAGTCGACAACGATCGTCCGTACGTTGTGGAGCTTGTCCGCCAGGGAGACGTGCAGGGCGGGCTCGCTTGCCTCCTCGAGGTGCTCGAGGTATGCACGCTTTCGCGCCCGCCACGGCGGCTTCGGCTCACCGAGGCTGTCGCTGCAGGATTCGACGATCTCGGCCACCTGGTCTCCGAACTCGACGCGGATGCGTTCCAGGGTCTCGCGCCCACCTTGATCCTCGGCCGCGTCGTGCAGCAGCGCGGCGATTGCCTCGTCCTCCGAGGCGCCGGTCTCGATGACGATCGAGGTCACCCCGAGCAGATGGCCGAAGTACGGGACGCCCGAGCCCTTGCGCGTCTGTCCCGCGTGGAGCTCGAACGCGAGATCCAGTGCGCGTGTAAACCGCTCGCCCAGCGCTGGGGTGGTCGCCGCGTCGATGGCGCGATGCTAATCCGCCGGCTCCGCGGCAGGCGCCACACCAGGCAGTTGCAAGCTCGTCATGGCGCGGGAATAGCGACGGCCGCCCGGAGGCGGCCGTCGATCGTGCTACTCAGTCGCCTGGATCACCGATCGGGATCGAGACGACCCGCGCGGCGGTGATCCTTGCCGGCAGTGGCCAGTTCGCGCTCGGCGTGCCTGGCACGCTCCTCGGCCTCCGCGTGCTCCCGCTCGGCGCGGGCCCGCTTCTCGGCCGCAGCCGCCTGCTCCTTCTTGGCGTTCGTCTCGCGCGCTGCCGCGCGGTCGCGAATGTCGCGCGCCTGAACGCGGCGCTTCTCTTGGCGGCGCGGTCTCGTAGCGAGGGCCGCCGCGATGAGCGCCAGGATCACGGCGCCCGCGACGATGGCGATGATGACAATCGTGCTCATCTATCTCTCCTCCTTGGTTCAACCGCTTTCCGTGCCGTATCCGGCTACCCGGCGCCTCGCGGACAAACCGGCGGGGAGCGTCCGCCCAGATGTCAGCTGACGCTGGCCGATCAGCCAGTCAGAGGAGAAGGGCGGCGACTTTTGTCGCCGCAGATGCAGGTGCAGTCAGGAGGCGAAGCCGCCGCGAGGTCTGTCCGGGACCAGAATCTGCTCGATCGAGTCGGCAAGACCGTCGTCGCGAACGTCGACGACCACGGCGTTGACCCAGACATCCTCGTCGGCGGTGTCGAACTTCACCGGCATCTGGGTGCGGAAGGACTCGAGCGCCTGCTCACGCCGGACGCCGATGACGCCCGCGCGGGAACCTGTCATCCCGACGTCGGTGATGAAGGCGGTGCCGCCCGGTAAGACGCGGGCGTCCGCGGTGGGCACATGAGTGTGGGTGCCCAGCACCGCGGCGACGCGCCCGTCGAGGTGCCAGCCCATCGCCACCTTCTCGCTGGTCACCTCGGCGTGGAAGTCGACGATCACGGCGTCCGCATCTCGGGAGAGGCGCCCAACCATCGCCTCGGCCTCCGGGAACGGGGACCTTGCGGCCTTCAGCTGGACGGAGCCGCTCAGGTTCACGACGCCGACGCGACGGTCGCCGGCGGGCACGATCGTGGAACCGCGTCCCGGATTGCCCGCCATGTAGTTCGCGGGACGGATCACCCGCTCGGTCCGGTCCAGGAACTCGTACGCATCGCGGTGGCGGTACACATGGTTGCCCGTCGTGATGACGTCCACGCCCATGTCGAACAGCTCGTTGGCGGTCTTCTCGGTGATGCCCAATCCACCGGCGGTGTTCTCGCCGTTGGCGATGACCAGGTCCGGGGCGTGCCGCTCGCGGATCCGCGGCATCGCGCTCGCGAGCCCGGCCCGGCCGGGGCGGCCGACGACGTCGCCGATGAAGAGGACGCGCACTCGACCTCCAGACTATTCGGCGGCGAGCGAGGCCTTGCCGGGAATGCGCTCGCGGCGCCTCAGACCGCGTGCGAACGATGACCCGACGCGACCTCCAGCTCGCGCCGGATGAGGTCGGCGAGACCATCGGCCGTGTGGCAACCGCTATCTGGCCAGCTCGCTGCGACCGCCAGGTGCAGGCGGTCGGGATCGCCGCCGTCGGGGTCGCCCTGGAGTGCGTCACCCGAGCCGCGAAAGAGGCGGGGCGGGAGCCACGCACTCAGGAGCCAGTCATCGCCCACGAGAATCTGCACCGGCTTCAGCACCGACGCCACCGGCGCGATTGGGCCGTCGTCGTCGACGTCCGGCTGCAGGTGCCGCACGAGGAAGGCCGCGGTCATGCGGATCGTCGTACGCCCATACGTACCGGTGGTCGGGAATCGCCGGGGGGTCGCGAGATCCCGCGCCATCCGCTGCGTGAGCGTGCCGTCGCAGACCCGGTTCAGGGCCCCCAGCGACCGAGGGTTGCGAAGCTGGGCATGGTGGATGTCGATCCACCGGACCCCCGCTGCGGTCTCCAGCTCGGGCAGGGGCATGACCCGCGGCTCCTCCCCGGGGGTCCACGCGCTTGCGCGACGGACCAGACGCGATTCCGACTGGGCGAACGAGCGCTTCGTGCGCCCGGCTTGAGTTCCTGCTGAGACCACCGGTGCCTTTCCTGTCCCTGGTGCAATTAAACCCGCTCTAGGGGGGAAAGTTGTGGTGGCCGCTTCGCTGAAATTTCCGGGACCGACTGTCCGAACCGGCAGATCGGCACGACGGTCTCTTGCCCGGCCGCGGCCTGAGCGCGTTGCCCGGTCCATTAGCTTTCCCGGCGTGACCGGGCAGGACGCAGTGGGCGAGGTCGTGATCGAAACCCGCGGGCTCGCCAAGGCGTTCGGGGATCGCAGCGCGCTGCGCGGAGTGAGCTTCACCGCTCACCGCGGCGAGCTCTTGGCCGTCATCGGCCCGAACGGCGCCGGGAAGACGACGCTGCTGTCGATCCTGGCCGGCATCAGGTCCCCGGACGGCGGCTCGGTGAGTCGACCGCCCGGCGAGATCGGCTGGGTTCCTCAGCAGACGGCCCTTTACCGGCGCCTCACGGTCGCCGAGAACCTGCGCCTTTTCGCGAGGCTCGAGAAGGTGCCCGATCCGGAGGCGGTCGTCGACGAGATGCTTGCCCAGACCGCCCTCACAGAGCGCCGCGACGACCAGGCCGGGACGCTGTCGGGCGGCAACCAGCAGCGCATCAACATCGCCATCGGGCTGCTCGCCCGTCCCGCGGTGCTCCTCCTTGACGAGCCAAGCGCCGGGCTCGACCCTCGCCAGCGGGAGCGGCTTTGGGATTTCGTGCTCGCGCTCGCCGGCGGAGGGACGACCGTCATCTTCTCCACGCACGACCTCGCGGAGGCCGAGCGGTACGGCGGACGGCTTCTCGTGCTGGCGGACGGCGAGGACCTGTTCGACGGCACGGCGCCCGAGTTGCACGCCGCTGTTCCGGCATCCGGCGCGCGCGACTTCGAGCAGGCGTTCGTTGCCTTCCTCCGCGAGCGGGGACATTGATGCCGGTCGAGCTGGGCGGCTGAGCGATGCGCTGGCTCTTCGTCAAGGACCTCCAGATCATGCGCCGCTCGCCGCTGCTCACGGCGCTGTTGATCATCTATCCGATCGCGATCGCGGTGCTGATCGGGTTCGCCCTCTCGCGGGGCCCCGCCAAGCCCCGAGTGGCGTTCCTCAGCGAGATCCCCCCCGGGACGCCGCTGGTGATCGGTGGCCAGGAACTGGATATCACCGGGGCGAGGGGGGAGCTCTGCTCGCGTATCGACTGCATCGACGTGTCGAACGAGGACGAGGCGAAGCAGATGGTGGAGTCGGGCGACGCGCTGGCCGCGCTGATCCTCCCGAAGGACTTCATCAGCAACCTCCAATCGCTCGCCTCGCTGAATCCCACGCAGCCGACGGTACGCGTGCTCGTCAACGAGGAGGACCCCATCAAGGCCAGCCTGGTGGACGACCGCATCAGCGCGCTCATCAACCAGGCGAATCTGATGCTCTCCAAGAAGGTCACGCGGCTCGCCGCCAACTACCTGACGCTGCTCCTTCGCGGCGGCAACTTCAGCCTCCTGGGTCAGACCCTCAACGTCCTCGGGCTGGAGAAGACCCAGCGAATCCTCGAGGCGATTCAGCCAGAGCTCTCGAAGGACAGCCAGTTCGCGGATGCGCTCCAGCGGGTGATCACGTTCGCCAGGCTCGCCCGTCAGAACCTCGACCTCGCGACGCCGCTCCTCTCCTCGATCGCCCATCCGATCGAGGTGGACAAGGAGGTGGTGTCCGGCTCGCCCCCGAGCCTCGACGCGTTCGCTATCGCGGTGGCCGCGACCGTGACGCTGATGTTCGTGACCGTGCTGCTGGTGGCCGGATCGCTGGCGCTCGAGCGCGAGGAGAACGCGTTCGCCCGGCTCACGCGAGGGCTCGTGGCCAAGTGGGCCCTCCTGGGTGAGAAGGTCGCCCTGGGCGTGGCCCTGTCGATCCTGGTGACCCTGGTGATGCTCGGAGGCCTCTCCTTGTTCGTGCACATCGACTGGGGACGCTTTCCGCTGATCCTTTTGGCCATCGCTGTGGGCGGTGCCGGCTTCGCCGCCTTCGGCGCGGCAATTGGCGCGGCGGCCAAGGAGGTCCGCGCCAGCTCGCTGCTCGCGTTCATGATCTCCCTGCCGATCGCGTTCATCTCGCTCGTCGAGTCGGGCACGGTCAGCCCGGCCCTGTTCGACGTGATCAAGGTCATCCGGGCGCTGTTCCCGTTCGACGCGGCGCTCGACGCCATGTCCGGCGGGCTCGACGCCTCGGGTCCGGCGCTCGGCCTGCCGATCCTGCACCTGGCGATCCTGGCGGCGGCGTACGCCGTGCTCGCCCGGATCGCGCTGCGCCGCTTCGTGTAGGCGGGGTGCGAACAACAGCGCAAGTAGGGGGAAGGAAACGGCACCCGGACAGGGGTAAATGCCAGGTCAACGCAATCTGCATCCGGTTTCCGGACGTGGATTGCGTTGACCCGCCCATCGCGATGCCCCGCCTCCCCTACCCAGCCAAAACACGATTGCGCCATGCGGCGGCTGGGACGTGCCTCGGCCGTTGGGGCCCACCCATCCGCGCCCGCATCCCGCGGCTCCTAGAATCAGGCTGGTGAGCTTCCCCGCCACGCGCATGCGGCGCATGCGCCGCACGAAGACACTCCGCGACTTGGTGCGCGAGACCGAGCTCTCGCCGCAGCACCTGGCCCAGCCGCTCTTCGTCGTCGCCGGCGAGGGCGTGCGCCAGGAGGTGCCGTCGATGCCGGGCGTGGAGCGGCTGTCGATCTCGGAGGTGGTCGCGGAGGCCACCGAGCTTCAGGCGGCGGGCATCGCCGCGGTGATGCTGTTCGGCATCCCCAGCGACAAGGACGAGGTCGGGTCGGGTGCTTACGACCCGGAGGGCGTCGTGCAGCTCGCCGTCCGCGCGTTGAAGGACGCGCATCCCGATCTGATCGTGATCACGGACGTGTGCCTGTGCGAGTACACATCTCATGGGCACTGCGGCATCGTTCGCGGGGGCGAGATCGACAACGACGTCACGCTCGAGCTCCTCGCCAAGACGGCGGTCTCGCACGCGGACGCCGGCGCTGACGTGATCGCCCCAAGCGACATGATGGACGGCCGGGTCGGCGCGATCCGGTCGCAGCTTGACGACGAGGGACACTCGAACGTTCCGATCATCGCTTACAGCGCCAAGTACGCCTCCGCCTTCTACGGCCCGTTCCGGGAGGCCGCCGAGTCGACGCCGGAGTTCGGCGACCGCCGCGGCTACCAGATGGATCCGGCGAACGCGCTCGAGGGAGTGCGTGAGGCCGAGCTGGACCTCGCCGAGGGAGCCGACGTCCTGATGGTGAAGCCGGCGACCCCCTACCTCGACGTGATTCGGCGGGTCAAGGACGCTACGGGAGCCCCGGTGGCCACGTTCCACGTTTCGGGCGAGTACTCGATGCTGAAGGCGGCGGCGCGGAACGGCTGGATCGACGAGGAGCGGGCCGTGCTCGAGACGCTGACCTCCATCCGGCGCGCGGGGGCGGATCTCGTCTTCACCTACTACGCGAAGGACGCGGCGGCTTGGCTGTGACCCCGGCGGGCGCGACGCGCAAGGAGCCGCGCCCCAAGGTTCGCTCCCGCAAGGGCGGCGCCGCCGTGCCGCTCGACGACGCTGACAAGCAGCTCATGAACCTGCTCCAGTCGAGCTTCCCGCTCGACCCCGAGCCGTTCGCCTCGGTGGCCCGCGCGGCCGAGATGCCCCTGGCCGAGGTGAAGTCGCGGACCCAGCGCCTGCTGGACGAGCGAATCATTCGTGAGATCACGCCAATCTTCGACACCCGCGCGCTTGGGTACGCGTCCATGCTCGTCGCGGCCAAGGTCGACACGGAGAATCCGCACCGGGCGGCCCGGATCATCAACTCGCATCCGGGCGTGTCGCACAACTACCTGCGAACCCACGAGTTCAACCTGTGGTTCACGATCGCGACGCCGCCGGACTCGAAGCTCGGGCTGGAGGGCACGCTCGAGGTACTGCAGGCGGAAACCGGCGCCGAGTCGATCCGCCAGCTCCCCACGCTCACCCTCTTCAAGATCAACATGAACCTCGAGATGGAGCAGGGGACGGACGCCCTCGCCGCGCCGGTCGACGCCGCGCCGCCGCGGGAGCTCGAGCGACAGCCGTACGACGAGGTCGATATAGCCGTCATTCGGGCTCTCCAGGGGCCGATGGCCGTCGTGGATCGCCCCTACGACGCGGCGGCTCGAGAGGCGGGGATGAACGAGGAGGAGTTGCTCGCCCATCTCGAGGGGATGGTCGAGCGAAAGCTCCTGCGCCGGGTCGCGGCGATCCTGTTTCACCGCCGGGCGGGGTTCTCAGCCAATGGGATGGGCGTGTGGCGCGTGCCGGAGGATCAGGTCCTCGAGGTCGGACGGCGGATGGCCGCGGTTCGCGGGATCTCCCACTGCTATCAGCGCCCCACCTACCCGGACTGGCCTTACTCCGTGTTCACGATGGCCCACGGGCGCTCCAAGGACGAGTGCGACGCGATCCTCGACCGGATCGCCGCCGACCATGACCTCCACGGAGAGGACCGCGCCGTCCTCTACTCCTCGACCGAGTTCAAGAAGATCCGCCTGCACTACTTCACGGATGACTACGCCGCGTGGGAGCGGGAGCACGCGAGTGTTTGAGATGAGGGGGCTTCAGCCCCCGAAACCGACTGGTGCCGTTCCAGGGGTTTGAGCCGCCGGCCGAGCGGTAAGCAGTTGCCCCACGCCAACGATCGCTCAGCCGAGCTGTATCGCCGCGCGCTCGGGCTGATCCCCGCCGGCGTCAACTCGCCGGTGCGCGCGATGCGCGCGATCGGGCGCGAGCATCCGATCTTCGTCGACCGCGGGGAGGGGGCCGAGCTCGTCGACGTCGACGGGAACCGGTACATCGACTGGGTGTGCTCGTGGGGGCCGCTGATCCTGGGGCACGCCCATCCTGGCGTCGTCGCGGCAGTCCGCGATGCGGCGGAGCGCGGAACGAGCTACGGCGCCCCGACCGAGGGCGAGGTGGAGCTTGCCGGCGAGGTCGTGGATCGCTTCTCCTCCGTGGAGATGGCGCGGATGGTCAACTCCGGGACCGAGGCGTCGATGAGCGCGGTCCGGCTCGCCCGGGCGGTGACCGGGCGGGACACCATCGTGAAGTTTGCGGGCGCCTACCACGGCCACGTGGACGGCCTGCTGGCCGAGGGCGGGTCGGGGCTGGCCACGCAGGGGATTCCCGCCAGCCCGGGGGTGACGCGCGCGCAGGCAGCCGACACGGTCGTCGTCCGATGGAACGACCCCGAAGCGGTGGCGGCCGCGGCCGCCGAGCACGCTCCCGCGGCCATCCTGGCCGAGCCCGTGCCGGCGAACATGGGGGTAGTGCCTCCGGTGGACGGGTTCCTGGACTCCCTGCGCAAATGCGCCAACGGCGCGGGGGCCCTGCTCGTCCTGGATGAGGTGATCAGCGGGTTCCGGGTCGGGCGCGGCGGCGCGCAGGAGGCCTACGGCGTGGAAGCCGACATCACGATCATGGGCAAGGTGCTCGGCGGCGGTCTGCCCGCTGCGGCCTATGGGGGGCGGCGGGAACTGATGGAGCGGATCGCGCCGGCCGGTGACGTCTACCAGGCGGGAACCTTGTCGGGGAACCCAATTGCGGTGGCCGCGGGTCTCGCGACGCTCCGCGAGCTCGACGAGGCCGCGTACGAGCGACTGGGCGCCCTGACAGACCGACTCGCCGCCGGCCTGCGGGAGGCCGCGGGGGACAACCCGGTCCAGGTGGCCTCCGCCCGCGGCCTCGTAACACCGTTCTTCAGTGCCGAGCCGGTCCGGGACTTCGAGGGAGCATCCGCGTGCGACCTGGATGCCTACGGCCGGTTCTGCCGGGCCCTTCTCGACCGTGGGATCTATCCACCCGCCTCTCAGTTCGAGGCGTGGTTCGTCTCGCTCGCCCACGACGACGCGGCGATCGAGCGGACCGTCGAAGCGGCGACCGAGGCCTTCGCCGCCGCGTTCTCGTGACCGAACGTCCGCTTTCCCCGGTCACGGATCTGGTTCCCGCGCCCGGTCGGGGCCGCATGTTCGAGCGCGAGCTGGTTCCCGGGCTGGCGGATGCCACGGCGTCCGGACGGGTGCGGCTCGACGCAATGGCGCGGTGGCTCCAGGACGTCGCCTATGCCGACGTCGTCGACGCCGGACTCGCGGGACGGGGAGCGTGGGTGGTGCGCCGCGCCAGGCTGCGGGTGGAGGCGTTTCCCCGCTTCGGCGAGCCGGTCGCAGCGTGCACCTTCTGCAGCGCGGCGGGCCGCCTCGCCGCCGAGCGGCGAACCAGTCTGTCGGGTGGCGCCGCTGCCGTCGAGGCGGTCGCGCTTTGGATCCACGTGGACACGGAGACGCTCCGGCCGTTGAGGCTCGGAGAGGAATTCCGCTCGATCTACGGCGAGAGCGCGGGCGAGCGCAAGGCGAACTTCCGGCTCGGCCACACCGAACCGCCCGCGGATGCCTCGCGCGCGCCGTGGCGCTTTCGCGCCGCCGACGTCGACGTCGCCGGGCATGTGAACAATGCCGCCTACTGGGAGGTGGTTGAGGAGCGCTTCCTCGACGAACCCGAGCCGCAATCGGTCGACGTCGAGATCGAGTATCGGGAGCCGGCGCAGCCGGGCGACGCCCTGATCCTCAGCTCGGGTGCCGCGATGTGGGTTGCGAGCCAGGAAGGCGGTCTCCACGCGTCGATCGTCGGGCCCCCGGAGTCTCAGTAATCTCGCAATTTATGTTGGTCGAGGAGCGTCTAGCGACGAGTCAGGCAGGAGCATTTGCGGCGGCTAAGCCGCCGCAAGAGTCTGTGTAGATGGAAGCTCCAGCCGACGCATTGAAAGAACTCACCGTGCAGCTTCGCGGCGAAGAGTCCGTCATCTCTCCGTACGTGGACGATCCGGACGGCCAGGTCCCTGCCCTTGGGATTCTCGTCGCGGGCGGGCCACGTGCCACGACGGCACCCTCGGAGTACGCGGTCCTGTTCGAGTCGATCCGTGAGGGCTACCTGCTGCACTACGCGAAGCCCCGCGTCATCAATGGCGCCGATGAGGACCTGGCGCTCCTTGCCGGCGACTACCTGTACGCACGGGGGCTCGAGCGACTCGCGGCGCTGGGGGACCTGGAAGCCGTTCGCGAGCTCTCGGACTTGATCTCGCTGGCTGCCCAGCTCCACGCCGCGAGCGATACCCCAACCGGCGCCCAGGAAGGCTTGGGAGCGCTGTGGCTCGCCTCGGCCGTGGCCGTGGCCGCCGGCCCCCCACAGGGCCACGCGGATGCAAAGGCGGAGCTTCGCGACGGCGCCCCACACGCGTCACGGGCGCTATGGGACGGGGCTG
>DATFON010000264.1:0-5848 GCA_035265465.1 Solirubrobacterales bacterium
TCAGCGCTGGAACAGCGGCGCCGAGCGCGGCTCGTGACGTCGCGGCGCTCGAACCGTCAGCACCCAGACCCCGATCGCGATCAGCAGCAAGAGGACGAAGCCTCCGAGGCTCCAGATGTTGTCGCTGGTCGAGTAGTGGTCGGTCGTCGTCAGGTGGTAGATGAAATGGGGCAACGACCCGAGGAAGAAGGCGATCACGGCTACCTGTACGAGTCGCCGCTCGCAGAAGAACGCGGCGCCGAGCAGCACCAGGGCGATCGTCACGTTCGCCGCCCCGAAGTCGCGGAGCAGGTGCTCGTTGAATGGAGGGAGCGCCGAGACCCAGTGCCGTCCCAGCCCGGGGAAGTCGTCGTAGAAGCCCCGCGGCGAGATGAGCGACCACGCGGCGATCACAACCGACGGTATCGCCAGCAGAACGAGCCCCGTTCTGATCAGGCCCCGGGACCGCAGCTCTCCATAGGCGGACCCGCGGGGCATCAAAGCACCGGAAGGAACTTGTCGATCTCCCAGGGAGTCACCTGTACCCGGTAATCAGCCCACTCGGCGCGCTTGATCTCGACGAAGCGGTTGAACGTGTGCTCGCCCAGAATTCGCAGCACCAGCTCGGAGTGGGCGGCGATGTCGATCGCCTCACCCAGCGTCTCGGGGAGCTCCTCGATGCCGCGCTTCTCGCGCTCCTCGGGCGCCAGGTGGTACAGGTTCTGCTCCATGGGCTCGGGAAGCTCGTATCCCTTCTCGATGCCCTCGAGGCCGGCGTGGAGCATCCCGGCGAAGCACAGGTACGGATTGCAGGCCGGGTCGGGGCAGCGCAACTCGGCCCGGGTCGCCTGCTCCTTGCCGGGGTGGTACAGCGGCACGCGGATCAGCGCCGACCGGTTGCGGCGTGACCACGCCAGGTACGTCGGGGCCTCGAACCCGGGCACGAGCCGCTTGTATGAGTTGACCCATTGGGCGAACAGCGGCGCGATCTCCCGTGCATGCTTCAGCTGTCCCGCGATGAACGCCTTGGCGGTCGGCGAGAGGTAGTACTGGTCGTCGGCGTCGAAGAACGCGTTCCTGCCGTCGCGCATGAGCGACTGATGCACATGCATGCCCGAGCCGTTCTCGCCGTACAGCGGCTTCGGCATGAAGGTCGCATGCCACCCGTACTTCATCGCGTACTCCTTCACGACGATCCGGTAGGTCATGCAGTCGTCCGACATCGCGAGCGCGTCCTTGTAGCGCATGTCCACCTCGTGCTGCGACGGGCCTACCTCGTGGTGGGCGTACTCAACGTGGATGCCGAGCTGCTCGAGCGCCAGGATGGTCTCGCGCCGCACGTCGGAGCCGGCGTCCAGGGTCGTGAGATCGAAGTACCCGCCCTCGTCCAGGATCTCCGGCGGGCCGTCCTCCGGCTTGGCGGAGCGGAAGTAGAAGTACTCGAGCTCGGGGCCGATGTTGTAGGTCTCGAACCCCATGTCCGACGCCCGCTTCAGCGCGCGCCGCAGGATCCAGCGTGGATCGCCCTCGTAGGGATCGCCCCCCGGTACGCGGACGTCGCAGAACATCCTTCCGGTGGCCTTCTCGGCGGGCCGCCAGGGCAGGATCGCGAACGTCGAGGGGTCGGGCATCGCGATCATGTCCGACTCCTCGATCGGGTTGAACCCCGTGATCGACGAGCCGTCGAAACCCATGCCGCCCTCGAAGGCGTCCTCTAGCTCAGCGGCGTTGATCGAAAAGCTCTTCAACTGACCCAGGACGTCGGTGAACCAGAGTCGGATGAAGCGAACGTCGCGGTCCTTCACGACCTTCATGACGTCGTCGGTGCTCTCGGTTCGCACGGCGTTAGGGGTATCGGCCATCTCGTCCTCCGGTGTCGGTCGGCATCGCGGGCGGGCTCGCCCCTGATTGTTCCGGTGAGGGGCGCTAGCCCCGAAACTGGCTGGTGCCGTTGCTGATGGAGGGCAGAACCATATCGGCGGCACGCGCGAGTGAACCGGGGGCCGTGGCGGGACGTATCCGGGATGCAGGTGTTGCGATTCCACCTCTGCTGCGGTATAACTTACGTCAAGTAAGTTACCCGTTAAAAGTAAAGTAAAGGCGCCCTTAACGACGAATAAACCAGGCGTTGGCAGCCCCTCGATAGACAGCGAGTACGCATATGACCGTGAAGACAGACGTCAGCCGCTTCGACATCCACGACGAGCTCACCGCTCCCGAAGAGACCGCCCGGCTGCTTCGCGGGATGTCGGACGCGGGCGGCTCGGTCTCGAAGTTCATCGGGGTGCTGGCGGGCTCCCCGGCGGCGATGAGGGCGTTTGCCCGGATGCGCCACGAGCTGCGCGGCGGCGTCCTTCCCCGGCCCACTCGCGAGCGCATCGCCTTGGCCGTCGCCGAGCGCCGGGGCGACAGTTATTCGGTCGCCCAGCACGCCCGGACGGCACGCGCCGCTGGATTGGGACTGGACGAAGTCTCGCGGGCCCGCAGCTGGAGTTCGAGCGATCCCCGAGAAGCCGCGCTCCTGGCCTTCCTGAAGGCTCTCTTCGACGCTGAGGGTCGGCCGGCCCATTACCTCCTCGAGGAGGCGCGGGAGGCCGACTGGAGCGATGAGGAGCTCCTCGAGGCGGTGGCCCATGTGGCCCTCAACGAGTTCCAGAGCCTGATGTCAAACGCTGCCGCCCTGCCCCAGGATCAGACCGATCCCGCAATCCTTCCCGCCGCCGCCTAGGTAGCCGCTACTTCTTGATCGGGGCGGCGCGGATGTCGTCCGTGTACGTGAAGTGAAGCTTCTTCGCCGCGCGCTTGGTCAGGTCCCAGCGCACACCCTTGGTATAAGGCCCGCGGTCGATGACGCGCGTCGTGACGTAGCGGTGCCCGTACTTCAGGGTGACCTTCGTCCCGCATGGCAGGTTGCGATGGGCGACGCCGACCGTCCGCCGCTTCAGCGTGTTGCCGCAGGCCGTCTTGCTGTGCCAGAACCCGGGCCCGTACCACGTGGCGGTGCTCTTGCTCATCGTCTGGGCGAGCTGCTTGCGGGTGGCCTTCCGGACCACCCCGCTCCGCTTCAGGTCGTGTCGCTGCTGGAAGTCCTGGACCTCTCCCTGGGTGGAGTCGTCGAACTGCTTGTCGAGCGAGACGCCGTAGGAGTCGGCCTTCATGATCCAGTGCAGCGTCTTGACGTCGGTGCCACAGTCGCCGAGGCTCAGCGTCCGCGATCCAAAGCTCGCGTCGGCGCAGGAGCCCTTCTCGCCCGTCGTGCCGGTTCCACCGGACCCGGCGTGCGCGCTCGCGGCCGCGGCGACCATTGCGACGACCGCCATCCCGACCGCCCAAAGGGCGATGCGATCCGGGCGCCGGATGATCGGCGATTGGCGGCGGCGGTATTCGGTTTCGGCCCCGTGCCGGGGCGGCCCTTCGTACATGTGCTCTTTCGTCGCTTACGGGGTTAGCTGACGGGCTCGCGCCGAAAGAGATGGCGCTACGCGGCAGTCGCCTGCGATTCGCCCCAGTAACTGGGTCCCCCGATCCCCGCGATATGTGGCGAGAACTCAGCCGGAAGGTCGCGGCATCCTAACAAAGCCTAAAGCGGCAACCTGCGTTAGATGAGCGTTCGTTAATCCGGATTCGTGGCTACTGACAGACGTTTCTGGACTCCGGCCACCGCTCCTCCCCGTCTATGCTCCCGCAGTGCCTGCGGCTCTCGTAACCGGTGCCGGTCGAGGGCTTGGCCTGGAGATCGCCCGCGCCCTCGCCGCGCGGGGCCTCACCGTGCACGTGACGGACGTCGACGAGCGCTCCGCGGCAGGGGCGGCCGAGGAAATCGGCGCGCCCGCCTTCTTCTCGAAGCTCGACGTCCGCGATCGGGACGCCTGCGAGGCGGCGGCTGCCATGACCCTCGAGCGCACCGGCTCGCTCGACGTCTGGGTAAACAACGCCGGGATCCTGGTGACCGGGCACGTGTGGGATCACGACCCGGACACCTGCCGGCTGCTGTTCGAGGTGAACACCCTGGGCACGATCAACGGCACGCTCGCCGCCCTCGGCCCGATGCGCCAGGCGCGACGCGGTCACGTCATCAACATCGTCTCCCTGGCCGGCCTCGGCGCGCCACCAGGCGAGGCTCTCTACGGCGCCACCAAGCACGCCGCGATCGCCTTCAGCCTCGGCACGCTCGGTGACCTACGACGCGAGGGCCTCAAAGACGTGCACGTCTCGGCCGTCTGCCCCGATGGGATCTGGACGCCGATGATCGCCGACAAGCTCGATGATCCCGACGCCGCCCCGTCGTTCTCCGGGCAGCTGCTGCGCCCGGAGGCGGTGGCGCCCAAGGTCGCCGAGCTATTGGACAGGCCGCGGCCGGTCCTGACCGTGCCTCGGTGGCGCGGCGCCGTGGTTCGCCTGCTCGACGCCTTCCCGCACGCCGCGGCACGCATGATCCCGCTGTTCATGGCCGACGCCCGCCGCCGCCAGCGCCGCTGGAAGAAGCGGATCGAGGCCGGGGACGCCCCCTAGCCACAGCGCCACCGGTTTAGACGCTGACATCCGTCCACCCGGGGCTTGAACCTCGACAGACCGCTGGTACGATCGCCCGGAGAGTACGGAGGCTCTTTGACGCGTTCTCACAAGTTGTTTCGGGGGGTTGCGAAAGGCATCGGCGCCTTAACGGTTGCGTGCGCTCTGCTGCTCGCGCCGAGCGCCGCCAACGCGACCGACTGGCTCGTCGAGAACACGAATGACTCTGGCCCCGACTCGCTGCGCCAGGCGATCGGCAACGCCAACGGGAACTCCGGGCCCGATCGGATCGCGCTCTTCCCCACGGGGACGCTCACGCTTGCCAGTCCCCTCCCGACGATCACCGACGACGTCGAGATCCTGGCAGCCGGCGGTTTCATCGTCGATGGCGCGGACCTCTACCGGCCGTTCACCATCAACGCGGGAAAGACGGTCTCGATGTCGGGATTCACGGTCACGAACGGCCTCTGCAACCAGGCGTGCGGCTCCGTCGGAGGTGGGATCTACAACGACGGGACGCTCACGCTCACCGATGTTGACCTGAGCGGTAACACCGCCAGCGGGTCTGGGGGCACGGATCCCCTCGCTCTGGCGGGTGGGATCTTCAACAGCGGCACACTCAGCCTCGTGCAGACGACAGTCACGGGAAATACGGCCCAGACGACGGGCTACACCAACCAAGGGAATCCCTCCGGTGGCGGCATCTACAACGCGGGGACGCTGACGGTCGACCGATCGACGATCGACTCCAACACCGCGACGGCGACCGGCGGACAGTTCACGAACGTGCACGGTGGCGGGATCTTCAACCAGAAGAACCTCACGATCACGCGCAGCACCGTGAGCAACAACGCGGCGAGCGGGACCGGGGCCAGTACGCAGAACAGCGCGTACGGCGCTGCCATCGCAAACACGAACGACCCGGTCAACGTGCACGTGAGCATCGACCGGGCCACCGTCGGCGGCAACACGGCAACCGTGGACAGTCCGGAGGGCGGGGAGATAGGTGGGGTCGAGGCGTACGGCGCCACGTTCGCGATCACCAGTTCCACGCTCGCTCACAACAACGGGGCGAACCTGTCCGTCGGCACCACCGTGGACGTGAAGAACACGATCATCTCGGACCCAGCGGGGGGCGGGCTCACCTGCTTGGGTAGCGTCAGCTCGCAGGGCTACAACCTCTCCTCCGACTCCGGTTGCGGGTTCTCCGGCCCTCAGGACCAGGTGGACACGAACCCGATGCTCGCTGCGACCCTCGCCGCCAACGGCGGGCCGACGAAGACCTACGCACTCCTAAGCGGTAGCCCCGCCATCGACCAGGGCAAGAGCTCCACGGGCGAGACGGTCGACCAGCGCG
>DATFON010000265.1:0-4292 GCA_035265465.1 Solirubrobacterales bacterium
CCGAAGCGCCAGCGCCGCGGCGCGTAGCCGCGGGGAATTGACGCTTTGTTGTCGCTATGCGGCAATAAGGCGTCAAAACCAGTGTGAGTAGGCCGGTGATCTCCCAACGGAGGCGCGCCGCCTCGGTTGCCATCGCCGCGGGTGCCGCCCTGGCGCTCGCCGACGGGTCGATCGTCGTCCTCGCCTTGCCCGAGATCCTCTCGGCACTCGACACCACCGTCGAGGGGGTCGCCGCCGTAATCGGCGTCTACACGGCCGTGATGGCCGGTGCCCTGCTTCCCGCGGAAGCGCTCCGCCGGCGGATTGGACCGGCGCGGCTCGGTGCCGCGGGGCTCGCCGCGTTCGGAGTCGCCTCGCTGATCTGTGGACTGGCTGGATCCCTGCCCCTGATGCTGGCGATGCGCGGCGTGCAGGCGCTCGGCGGCGGCGCCACCCTGGTTGCCGCGTTCGCGCTGCTCGACGCCGGCGCGCGTCGTGGGGGCGGCGGACGGCTTTGGATGCTCGCTGCGATCGGCGGCGCGGCGGCCGGACCGGCGCTCGGCGGAGCGCTGACCCAGGCGTTCAGCTGGTCGGCGATCTTCTTCGCGCAGGTGCCGGTCGCCCTCGTGGGCGCCGTCACCTGCTGGGCGAGTGCGCACGAGGCGAGCGAGGACGTCTACCGCTCCGCGGAGCTCGAGGCTGCGGACTCGGGCCTTCGCTCGGAGCCTCGAGGGCTGCGGTGGCGGGCGGTCACGGCCCTCGCGTTGCTCTCGGCGGCGCTGACCGCGGTGCTCTTCCTCCTGGTCCTGGTAATCGTCGCCGGCTGGAGCTACGAGCCGCTGGCCGGGGCGGCGGTGTTGACCGTGGTGCCCATAGCGGCCATCGCGGCGATGCGCATACGCGGTGACCCACGGGTTCGAGCGACGGCCGGGTCCTTCCTCGTGGCCGGAGGCGTCGCCGCACTGGCCCCAATGGCCACCGCGTCGGCCTGGTGGGCCATCGCGCCCGAGCTGGCTGCCGGGGCGGGCATGGGTCTCGCGCTGCCGGCCCTCAGCGAGGCGCTCCTCCCCGAGCGGACCCCGTCCGACGCGGCGCGCGTGCTCACCGCGCGACACGTGGGGATCACCATCGCGCTGCTGCTGCTCGCTCCCCTCATCGCCAGCCGTCTCGATACCGCGATCGAGCAGGCGCGCGAGCGCGAGGTGGCCGTCATGCTCGACGCACGACTCGACCCGTTGTCCAAGATCGATCTCGTGGGCCAGATGGTCGGCAGCGTGGGCGAGGACGATCCGCGCGGAGATCTCGACCGCGCCTTCGCGGAGCTCAAAGCCAATCTTTCCGACGACCAGCGCGCGGAGCTCGAAAGCACCGAGGAGCGCACCGATCAGACGATCGTCACCGCGGTCAGCGACACGTTCCGGCCCGCCTTCTTGATCGCAGCGGCGTTCGCTCTCGCCGCTGCGCTGCTCCTCGTGCCGGCACATCCAGGGCGTCGGCTGCTCGCGAGCGCCGGCCTGGCTCTCGCGCTGCCCCTCGTCACGGCCGCGGTCGCGCTCGCCGTGCGCCCCACGCCGGTGGCCATCGCGGACCCTTGTGAGTCGCGGACCCTGCCGGACACCGGTGGAATCTCGGGGTTCGCGCAGGACGCGGCCCTGCGGGGCCTGGACGTCGCAGCCTGCAGGTTCGGCTCGTCTCGCGAGGAGCTCGTTCTCGCGCTCGCCAACGACAACGATGCCCGTCGCTACGAAGCCGAGTACGGCGTGAACCCCAGGTCGCCCTCCTCACTCTTGAGCAACCTGCTGGAGAGGGTGCCGAATCCGGAATCGCTCGGGTCGTTGCTGAACGAGCTCGCTCCGTGATCGAGGCTATGGTGGCCCGCACTGCGCGACAGGAGAAGGAGATGAGGAAGCTTGTCGTCACCGAGTTCGTCACCCTCGACGGTGTGATGGAGGCTCCCGGCGGGGAGCCGGGCCATCCCCACAGCGGGTGGGTGTTCGACTTCATGGGGGACGAGCAGCAGGAGTTCAAGCTCCAGGAGGTGCTGGACGCCGATGCTCACCTGATCGGCCGGGTCACCTACGAGAGCTTCGCCGGGGCGTGGCCCGAGCGTGAGGGCGTGTTCGCGGACAAGATGAACTCGATGCCGAAGTACGTCGTGACGACCACGCTCGACGAACTCGAGTGGAACAACTCGACCCCGATCAGGGGCGACGTCGCCGAGGAGGTCGCGAAGCTGAAGGAGCAGGACGGCGGGGAGATCCTCGTCGCCGGAAGCCGCACGCTCGTGCATACCCTGATGGAGCACGACCTCGTCGACGAGTACCGGCTCATGGTCTTCCCCGTGGTCCTCGGATCAGGCGACCGTCTCTTCCCGGAGTCGCCCGAGAAGATCCCGCTGAAGCTGGTCGACACGAGGACGTTCGACACCGGAGTCCAGGTCCACACCTACGGGCCTTCATACGACAAAGGAGGAATGCGATGACAGAGCACAGGATCGGCACGCAAGACGAGTGGCAGGCAGCGCGCGACGAGCTGCTCGCGGAGGAGAAGGAGCTCACCCGCCGCAACGACGAGCTCGCGCGGAAGCGGCAGGAGCTTCCCTGGGTGGCGGTCGAGAAGGACTACAGCTTCGAGACCGAGGCGGGGACGAAGTCGCTCGCGGAGCTCTTCGACGGTCGCTCGCAGCTGCTCATCTACCACTTCATGTTCGGCCCGACCTACGAGGCGGGTTGCACTGTCTGCTCCTCGATCACCGACACTATCGCTGCGAACGCGGTCCATCTGGCGGCACGGGACGTGACCATGATGCTCGTCTCCCGGGCCCCGGTCGAGAAGCTCCAGGCCTACAAGAGGCGGATGGGCTGGGGCCTGGACTGGGCCTCAGCGGGAGGCAGCGACTTCAATCGCGACCTGGGATTCACCCACACCGAGGAGGAGCTGCGCCCCTTCCTCGAGGGCGAGATCCCGACGACCGTGAAGCAGATGGCGGAGCGTTCTGGGACCGACGTCGCCGGCTACGTCGCAGAGGGACCGGGCCTGAGCGCGTACGCGCTCTCGGACGGGACGGTCTACCGGACCTACGTCACCAGCGCGCGGGGGCTCGAGCCGGCGATGGCCTACTACGGGCTGCTCGACCGCACGCCGATGGGTCGCAACGAGGGCGGCGATCAGCCAATCTGGCTCCGGCGCCACGACGAGTACGAGGAGGCCGGCGCCGAAAGCACCTGATGACAGCGCGGTACGCCAAATAGGATCGAGGCCATGCCCAGGTGGCGCCTTGTGATCCGGCACGGACCGAGGGTGAATCGTGAGGAGTTCGACGCGCTGGATTCGGCGCTGGCCGCCATGGAGCGCCACAGCCAGGAGATTCGCAGTGAGGGACCGCTGGACCAGATCAGCGCGATTCGCGACTTCGAGCCCGAGCAGCGGGTTCATGCCCGGCTCGAGCTGTCGACGGGCGGTCTCTTCCGCGGACGTGAGGCCGGGATGGACGTGATGGGCGACGGGGCGCTCGTTCCCTACGTCGGCGTCGTCCGCAAGCGGCGACTCGAGCCAGCTCCAGGCGAATCCGCCTTCGACGCGATCCGGGGTGCGCTGGCGTGAGCGAGCGCGAGGAGTTCGAGGTGCCGGAGGGGAGCGTGGCGGCGGGCCGTCGCGTACGCCTGCCCGCCGGCGCCGCACCGCCGATCACCGTCTACGTCAACGGCGTCGCGCAGACCGAGGGCGACGACTACCGGATCGAGGGATCGGAGATCGTGTTCAGCCGCCCGATCGTGAAGGAGGGAAAGCTGGGCGCGATCCGCTGGCTGTCAATGCTGATCGGCGTCGTCGGCAGCTACCGCAAGCACGAGACGGTGGACGTCGAGTACCGGGCCGGCGGGCAGGTCAAGCTCGCCTCCGACGTCGAGATCCTGCCGGACTAGGCCATGCCGGCCAGGGTCGCGACGCGCTCGCGGTGCATTCGCGAATCGCCCAGGAGCTCCGATCCCACCTTCCCGCGCTTCAACAGGAAGTGGAGGTCGTGCTCCCAGGTGAAGCCGATTCCGCCCAGCACCTGGAGGGCGTCGTTGGTGACCCGCCAGGCGGCGTCCGAGGCGCGCGCCTTTGCCATGGAGGCCGCCATCGGCAGCGACTCCGGCTCCGCGTCGGCGCACCACGCCGCGTAGTAGGTCAGCGAGCGGGACTCCTCGGTGTCGTAGAGCATGCCCGCGCAGCGGTGCGAGACGGCTTGGTACGCGCCGATCGGCCGGTCGAACTGCTGGCGCTCCTTGGCGTAGTCGACGGCGAGCTCCATCGCCCGCTGGGCGATCCCG
>DATFON010000266.1:0-26596 GCA_035265465.1 Solirubrobacterales bacterium
CGGATCGGCCGCAGCTCCGCCGCGGATCTGCGCCTGGACGACGCCACCGTCTCCCGCCGACACGCCCTCGTCGTGCGAACGCCGGAGAACGAGCTTCGGGCGCTCGACGATCGCAGTCTGAACGGTCTGTCCGTAAACGGCAAGCGCGTCGAGTGGACGCCGCTGCGAGACGGGGACGAGCTGGAGATCGGCCGCTACCGGCTGTACGTTCTCGGGGCCTGATTCGAGCGCTGCCGGCGGGCTTTTCGCCCACGCCGATGGGTAGGCTGTCGCATCGCCCGAAGGGCATTGCGTGCAACCTGCGTCCACAGCTCAAGCCAAACCCAATCCGATAGACGAGGCGGATACCGCCACCCTCTCTCAGGGAGTTCTCGACGCCGCCCTGGAGAGCGCCAAAGGCCACCTGATGTCGCTCCAGGATCGCGCGGGGTGGTGGAAGGCCGAGCTCCAGACGAACGTCACCATGGACGCCGAGGATCTCCTGCTGCGCGAGTTCCTCGGCATCCGCGACGACGGGGCGGTGCTGCGCGCGGCTAACTGGATTCGCTCTCAGCAGCGTGACGACGGCACCTGGGCCAACTTCCACGGTGCCCCGGCCAACCTCTCCACGACGGTCGAGGCCTACGCAGCGCTCAGGCTGTCGGGTGATCCCGTTGACGCGCCCCACATGGTCGCCGCACGCGAGTACGTGCTGGCGGCCGGAGGTATCGAGAACGCCCGCGTCTTCACTCACATCTGGCTCGCGCTGTTCGGGCTGTGGTCCTGGGAGGACGTGCCCGCCCTCCCCCCTGAGCTCATCTTCCTTCCGTCCTGGTTCCCGCTGAACATCTATGACTTCGCCTGCTGGGCTCGCCAGACGATCGCGGCGCTCACGATCGTCAGGGCCGAGCGCCCAGTCCGCCCGCTGCACTTCGACCTCGACGAGCTGCGAACGGGGCGTCCCGTCAAGCCAAAGCCCCGGTCGATTCGCGGGCGGATGCTGCTCTGGCTCGACGCGGCCGCGAGGCTGTACGAGCGCCAGCCCCTGAAGCCGCTTCGGCGGCGGGCCATGAAGCGAGTGGAGCGTTGGGTCCTGGAGCGTCAGGAGGACGACGGCTCATGGGGCGGCATCCAGCCGCCCTGGGTCTATTCGCTCATGGCGTTGTCGGTTCGCGGGCACGGGGTCGGCGATCCGGCGATTTCGAAGGGGCTCGAGGGGCTCGAGGCCTTCCTGATCAACGAGGGAGACATGCGACGGCTCGAGGCATGCCAGTCGCCGGTGTGGGACACGGCCTTGGCGATCATCGCGCTCACGGACGCGGGAGTTCCGGCGGACGATCGCGCACTCCTCAATGCGGCGGACCGGCTGCTCGACGAGGAGATACGAGTGAAGGGCGACTGGGCGGTGCGACGTCCCGACCTCGAGCCGGGTGGGTGGGCCTTCGAGTTCGAGAACGACCACTATCCCGACATCGACGACACCGCCGAGGTCGTCATGGCGTTGCGTCGCGTCCGGCATCCCGAGACCGAGCGAGTCGAGGAGGCCATCCGCCGGGGCGTCAGATGGACGCTCGGCATGCAGAGCCGAAACGGCGGTTGGGGCGCCTTCGACGCGGACAACGTGCGCGAGATGTGCCGGGACATTCCCTTCTGCGACTTCGGGGAGGTCATCGACGACCCCAGCGCGGACGTGTCCGCCCACGTGCTCGAGATGCTCGGCGGCGAGGGGCTGGGCGGCGCATCCGAAGCAGCGCGAGGTATCTCCTATTTGTTGGCCGAACAGGATGACCGAGGTTCATGGTTCGGGCGCTGGGGGATCAACCACGTGTACGGGACCGGCGCCGCCATCCCGGGCCTCGTCGAGTGCGGCGTATCGCGCACCGATCCGCGCCTGCGCCGAGCGGCGGCGTGGCTCGAGGAGATCCAGAACCCGGATGGGGGCTGGGGCGAGGATGGCCGCTCCTACGAAGACCCGGCCTGGATCGGTCGTGGGCCGAGCACCGCCTCACAGACCGCATGGGCGCTGATCGCCCTGCACGCCCTGGGCGATCGCAGGCCGGCCGTCGAGCGTGGCCTGGCGTGGCTGGTCGAACACCAGCGCGAGGACGGAACCTGGGACGAGCCCGAGTACACGGGTACCGGCTTCCCCGGCCACTTCTACATCAACTACCACCTGTACAGGTTGAGCTTTCCGGTGATGGCCCTGGGACGGTGGGCGGCCGCGGACGAGCGGAGCTGAGGGGCGTGAGGGGGGGTACAGCGGTCGCGGCGGTGGCAATACCGGCGGATCCGCACCCGGGCGCTCCCGCCGGAGTGCCCGGGCTTGACGAGGTGATGGTCCGGGCTGGGGGCGAGAACTTCCCGGTCGCCAGCCGGCTGCTCGGCGGACGACTTCGCGCGTCGCTGCTCGCGATCTACGGGTTCGCGCGGCTGGTCGATCAGGTGGGCGACGAGTCCGAGGGTGACAGGCTGGCGCTCCTCGACTGGCTGGACTCGGAGATCGACCGCATCTACGACGGTGAGACATCCGGGCACCTCGCGATGCAACGAATGGCAGCCGTCGCCCGCGAGGCTCATATCCCCACCGAGCCCCTGCATCGGCTCGTCCAGGCAAATCGCGTGGACCAGACCGTCAGCTCCTACGTGACCTTCGATGACCTGCTGGGCTACTGCGCGCTCTCGGCCGACCCGGTGGGCCACATGGTCCTTCACGTCTTCGATGCGGCCACGCCTGATCGAATGGCGCTTTCCGACGCGATCTGCAGCGGGCTTCAGGTCACCGAGCACCTCCAGGACGTGCGCGAGGACCTCGCCCGGGGGCGCGTGTACCTCCCACAGGAGGACCTCGCCCGCTTCGGATGCGACGAAGCCGACCTCGCCACGTCCCCGTCGCCGGAGCGCGTCCGCACCCTGGTCTCCTTCGAGGTCGAGCGGGCGCGGGAGCTGTTCGGGCGCGGCGCGCCCCTCATCACGAGCCTCAGCGGCCGCGGCCGGCTGGCGGTGACCGCGTTTGTCGCCGGCGGACGGGCGGCGCTTGCCGGGATCGAGCGCGCCGGCTACGCAATCGAGGCCCAGCCGCCACGTCCGTCCTGGCCAGCGCGCCTTGCCGCGCTGGTCCAAACGGCCCGGCCGGCACATTAGACATGGAGACGAGGGAGGCCTACCGGATCTGTGAGCGGGTGACGAGGAAGGCGGCGGCGAACTTCTTCTATGGCATCCGCCTCCTGCCCGCCGACAAGCGCCGGGCGATGTCCGCGGTATACGCGTACGCCCGCCGAGTCGACGACATCGGCGATGGCACGCTCCCCGCCGAGCGCAAGCTCGCCGACCTCGCGGCGACCCGGAGGTCCCTGCTGGAGGGGGATCCGAACGACGCGGTCATGGTCGCCCTGTCCGACGCCCGCACGCGGTTTCGCCTGCCGCACGAGGCGCTGACGGACCTCCTCGACGGCGTCCAGATGGATGTCGTCGGAACCCATTACGAGCGGTTCGACGAGCTGGTCGTCTATTGCCGCGCGGTGGCCGGCTCGATCGGGCGGCTCTGCGTGGGGATCTTCGGAGCGTCCGACATGGATCGGGCGGTACCACTCGCCGACGACCTGGGTGTGGCAATGCAGATCACGAACGTCCTTCGCGACGTGCGCGAGGACTACGGACGCGGGCGGGTGTACCTGCCCGCCGAGGATCTCCAGCGTTTCGCTTGCGCCGAGAATCTCGAAGAGTCTCCGCCCGACGCCAGCGCGGCGCTGATCCGCTTCGAGGCCGCCCGCGGGCGGGAATGGTTCGCCCGAGGGCTCGGGCTCCTGCCTCTGCTGGATGCGCGTTCGAGGGCCTGTGTTCGGGCGATGACGGGGATCTACCGCCGCATCCTCAGCCAGATCGAGCGCGACCCGCAGCAGATAATGCGCCGGCGCGTCTCGCTCCCCGCCTGGGAGAAGGCGTGGGTGGCGGCTCGCAGCCTGGCGGGAGCGGGCGCATGAGTGCGAGTCGCATCACCGTCGTGGGCGGCGGGCTCGCCGGGATCGCCGCCGCCCTGTCCTGCGCGGACGCGGGGGCGGAGGTGACGTTGGTCGAGGTTCGCCCGCGGCTCGGGGGAGCCGCGTACTCGTTCGAGCGCGACGGGATGGTGCTCGACAACGGCCAGCATGTGTTCCTGCGCTGTTGCACCGCCTACCGGGCGCTGCTGGACCGGCTCGGCACGGCCTCCGCCACCACAATGCAGCCGCGCCTGTCAATCCCGGTGATCGCCCCCGGCGGGCGGGTCGAGTGGCTCCGCCGAACGTCGCTTCCGGCGCCCCTTCACCTGGCCGGGGCACTGACGCGCTACGGCCACCTTTCGATGCGGGAACGGGTTGGCGCCGCCCGTACGGCTCTGGCGCTCTCGCGACTGGACCTGGACGACGAGGGGCTAGACGACCGGACGTTCGGAGCGTGGCTTTCCGAGCACGGACAGTCCACGGCCGCCGTGGACGCGCTGTGGAATCTGATCGCGCTGCCGACGCTGAACCTCCGCGCCGACGAGGCCTCGCTGGCCATGGCGGGCTTCGTCTTCCAGACCGGCCTTCTGAACCACGCGTCGGCCGGCGACGTCGGCTACGCCCGGCTACCCCTGTCGGCGATCCACGGGGACCCGAGCGCCCAGGCACTGCGCGCCGCCGGAGTGGACGTTCGAACGGGATGGCGCGCCGAGCGACTGGAGGCGACGCCGCCGGGTGAGTTTTCGGTGCTCGGTGCGGCGGACGAGACGCTCGAGTCCGACGCGGTGATCGTGGCACTCCCCCACGCCCGCGCCCTTGGCTTCCTTCCCGACGACGCGCTCGCGGATCCCTCCCGGCTCGAACGGCTCGGGGCATCCCCCATCGTCAACCTGCACATCGTCTACGACCGGCGCGTGACGGACTTCGACCTTGCGGCCGGCGTGCGCTCCCCGGTCCAGTGGCTCTTCGACCGCACCGGGGAGAGCGGCCTGACCGATGGCCAGCACCTTGCGATCTCGCTCTCCGGCGCGGATCGCGAGGCCGGGATGACCCGCGACGAGCTTCGTGACCAGTACCTGCCGGCGCTCCGCGAGCTTCTACCCCGGGCGCGGGACGCTCGCGTCGAGCGCTTCGAGGTCGTCCGCGAGCACCACGCCACCTTCCGCTCGGCACCCGGAATCCGCAAGCTGCGGCCGGGGCCCCGAACCCGGATCGACGGGTTGACGCTTGCCGGCGCGTGGACGGCAACGGAATGGCCGGCGACCATGGAGGGCGCCGTGCGAAGCGGGCTGGCGGCGGCGCGCGAGACGCTGGGCGCTCGCGGCGCGGCGCCGCTCGCGGAGGTGACGGCGGCGTGAGCCCCGGCCGCGGGGAGGGCCTCGTGCTCGCGGCGCCGCTGCGGTTCGAGGCCCGCGCGCTGCGGCGTGGCGCACCGGCCGCGCGCGTGATCCGCACGGGAATCGGCCGGCGACGCGCGCGAAGCGCGGCCGGGCGCATCGGCCACGTACCCGGGAATGTCGTCGCGGTGACGGGGTTCGCCGGCGCCCTTTCGCCCGAGCTCGAACCGGGCGACGTCGTTGTCGCGACTGAGGTCCGCGGTGCCGACGAACCCGTTCAGTGCGCCGCCACCGAGCTCGTAGCCTCCATGCTCCGCCGTGCGGGGCTTCGCGTCCACACCGGACCCATCGTCTCGGTGCCGCGGCTGGTGGTCGGCGCCGAGCGGGCTCGCCTCGCGGCCACCGGGGCGCTGGCCGTCGACATGGAGTCGGCGTGGCTGGTGCGCGGGTGCACCGGACGGCCGTGGGCGGTCGTCCGAACGGTCGTCGATACGCCCGACCGCGACCTGCATCGTCCGCTTGCCACGGTGGCAGGGGCGCTGCGCGCATACCGCGCGCTGGGCCGGGTGGCCGAGGTGTTGAACCAGTGGAGCGAGGCGACCGGGCAGCGCCGCGTCGTGCTCGCCAATCCCCGTGCCTCGTGCGCCGGCGTGGAGCGGGCGATCGAGGTCGTCGAGCGAGCCCTAGAGCGCTACGGCGCGCCGCTCTACGTCCGCCGACAGATCGTTCACAACACCCATGTCGTGCGTGACCTGGAGCGGCGCGGTGCCGTGTTCGTGGACGAGGTGGAGGACGTGCCCGTGGGAGCGAGGGTCGTCTTCTCGGCGCACGGTGTTTCGCCCGCCGTTCGCCACGCCGCCCGGGGCCGGGATCTGGAGGTAATCGACGCCACCTGTCCGCTGGTCAGCAAGGTGCACTCCGAGGCGCGCCGGTTCAGCGCGGGTGGCTACACGATCATGCTCGTGGGGCACGCCGGGCACGACGAGATCGAGGGGACCCTGGGCGAGGCGCCCGAGTCTATCCGCCTCGTGGAGGACGTCCACGAGGCTCGGGACATCGACGCCGAGGATCCGGGCCGTGTCGCCTACCTCACCCAGACGACCCTGGCGGTCGACGAGACGAGCGAGATCGTCGACACGCTTCGCGACCGGTTCCCGGGCCTTGCCGGACCCCGGACCGACGACATCTGCTACGCCACGCAGAACCGCCAGGACGCCGTGCGAGCGCTGGCGAGGGATTGCGACGCGATCCTCGTCGTCGGATCGTCGAACTCCTCGAACTCGATGCGACTGGTCGAGGTGGCCGAACGGGCCGGGTGCCGGGCGCACCTCGTCGACGGGATCGGCGACGTGGATCCGGCCTGGCTGGCGGGCGCTCGGACGGTCGGCGTTACCGCCGGCGCATCGGCGCCCGAGCGAATCGTTCAGGACCTCGTAACCTCTCTGCAGTCACTGGGGCCGCTCGAGGTTCTTGAGAACGGCGGGATCAGCGAGAATGTCCACTTCGGCCTTCCGGCCGAACTGAAAGGATGATCAGCCTTGGCCGTTCCAATAAGACAGAGCTTTAGGACCGCGACCTACCTGGCCCGCCAGCGCCTGGCGAAGCGGGAGAAGTTTCCGCTGCTCGTCGAGCTCGAGCCGCTCTATCAATGCAACCTCGCCTGCGCGGGCTGCGGCAAGATCCAGCATCCGGACCACGTGCTTCGGCGACGGATGCCTGTCGATCAGGCGATCGGCGCGATCGAGGAGGCCGGCGCGCCGATGGTCTCGATCGCGGGCGGCGAGCCTCTGATCCATCCGGAGATCGACGAGATCGCGAGCGAGCTGATCAAGCGCAAGAAGTTCGTCTACCTGTGCACGAACGCGATCCTCATGGAGAAGAAGCTCGACCTGTTCGAGCCCTCCCCCTACTTCGCCTGGGCCATCCATCTGGACGGGCTCAAGGAGCGGCACGACGAGTCCGTGTGCCGCGAGGGCGTCTTCGACAAGGCCGTATCGGCCATCCATGCGGCCAAGGAGAAGGGCTTCCGGGTGACCACCAACACCACCTTCTTCACCCACGACTCGCCCGACACGGTGCGCCAGGTCCTCGACTTCATCAACGACGAGCTCCAGGTTGACCAGATGATGATCTCGCCGGCCTACGCGTACGAGCGGGCGCCGGACCAGGACCACTTCCTGGGCGTCAAGGAGACCCACAAGCTGTTCAGCGCGGCATTCGCCGACGGCAGGCGCAAGAAGTGGCGCCTGAACCACACGCCGCTGTTCCTCGACTTCCTCGAGGGCAAGGTCGACTTCCAGTGCACGGCCTGGGGCATCCCCAGCTACAACGTCTTCGGCTGGCAGCGCCCCTGCTACCTGATGGCCGACGGCTACGCGAAGACCTACAAGGAGCTCGTCGAGACCACGGAGTGGGAGAAGTACGGCCGCGGCCGCGATCCGCGCTGCGACAACTGCATGGCCCACTGCGGATACGAGCCCACCGCGGTCCTCGCCACCACCAAGTCGTTCAAGCAGTCCGTGCGCGCCGCCCTGAGCCAGTAGATCTCTCCCTCGCCCGCGCGACCGCCGTCGCCTCCGCCCGGGGGGTCCGGCCCCGCTCGGTGGCGACCTCGCTGCAAGCTTTTGGTGGATTGGGGCCGCTATAGCGACCTTAAAACCCCAAACGCACTTCAGAAGGCCTAAAGGCGACAGCCGAACCAAGCCGACGCGGACTCCGACGGGTTGTAGGGTGAGCTCAGGACGCAAGCTCATCGGAGGAGAGTGATCCCATGCCCAAGGTCCTGCTTTTGACCGGCGACGCCGCCGAATCCCTGGAGGTCATGTACCCCTATCAGCGACTGCTGGAGGAGGGATACGAGGTCGACATCGCCGCGCCCACCAAGAGGAAGCTTCAGTTCGTCGTGCACGACTTCGTCGACGGCTTCGACACCTACACGGAGAAGCTCGGCTACACGTGGGATGCCGACCTGGCCTTCGCCGACGTCGATCCCGCCGACTACGCCGCGCTCGTCATCCCCGGAGGACGAGCGCCGGAGTACATCCGCAACGACGATGATGTCAAGCGCATCATCCGCCACTTCTTCGACGATTCGAAGCCGGTCGCCGAGCTCTGCCACGCGCCGCTCACCCTCGCGGCGGCCGGCGTCCTCGAGGGGCGGCGCACCGCCGCCTACCCGGCGCTAGAGCCCGACGTCCAGGCCGCGGGCGCCGAGTTCGTGGACGGCGCCGGCGTCGTCGACGGCGTGCTGGTATCGGCGCGGGCCTGGCCGGACCATCCGGAGTGGATGCGGGAGTTCGTCCGCATTCTCAGGGAGAGGGCACCGGCCGAACCTCAAGAGGCTGTCGCGACGGCCTGAGCTTCACCAGCGCTTCAAGCGGTCTCCGCCGGCGGAGCGGTGCCGGCGGCACTCGGCTTTCGGCGCAGACCGCGCCACGCCATCCCCAGGGTCAGGCGCGCCATCGAGCGGCCGAGCGACTCGAATTTGGCAATGACCTGATCGAGCGAGTCGGCGAAGCGCTCGATGTCGTCCTCCGCGATCACCAGTGGAGGCAGTGCCTTGACGACGTTCATGTGGTGGCCCGCGACCTGGGTGAGGATGCGGTGGTCCTTGAACAGCGGCACCACCAGGAGCTGCGCGGCGAGACCGGGCTGTCGCCGCTCGATCGAATCCCAGATCCGCCGCGCGGCGCCGCCGCTCGGCGGCCCGAGCTCGATTGCCCACATCAGGCCGAGCCCCCGCACCTCTCGGACGACCTCGTGGCGCTCGGCGAGCGGGCGGGTCAACTCCAGCAGGCGGTCCCCCAGCGCGTGGGCTCGCTCCACGAGGCCGGCGTCGTCGATCTCGGACAGCGTCGCGAGGGCTGCCGCCGCTGCCAGATCGTTCTGGCCGAAGGTGGACCCGTGGGCGACCGAGCGCTCCATCGAGTCGAAGACGCCGTCGAACACGTCGCGCGAGCTGAGGATCGCCCCGACCGGGATGTAGCCGCCCGAGAGCGCCTTGGAGACGAGGATCATGTCGGGCTCCAGGCCCCAGTGCTCCAGCGCGAGGAACCGTCCAGTCCGGCCAAGCCCTGTCTGCACCTCGTCGACGCAAAGAAGCGCCCCGTGCCGGCGGCAGAGCGCCTGGGCCTCGGGCAGGTAGTCCGGCCTTGGGATGGCCACGCCCTTGCCCTGCACCGGCTCGACGAGGAAGGCGGCGACGTCGCCACGGGAGAGCTCGCGCCGAAGAGCGTCGAGGTCGCCGAAGGGCACGGGGTCGCATCCGGGCAGGAAGGGCGCGTAGCGCTTCCGGAACTCCGGATTCCCGTTCACCGAGAGCGCGCCCATCGTGAGGCCGTGAAAGCCGTGCTCGCAGTAGAGGATCCGCGGTCGCCCGGTGGCCGCACGCGCCATCTTGATCGCCCCCTCCACCGACTCGGCGCCCGAATTGGTGAGCAGCACCGTCTCAACCGATGACGGAGCCCGGCGAAGAAGCTCCTCGGCGAGCACGCCCGGTAGCACGGTCACGCCGAGCTGCGGCAGGCTCGCCGTGCCCGCCTCGAGCACGCGCTCGAGCTGCTCCCTCACCGCCGGCGGGTTGCGGCCGAGCGCGAAGACGCCATAGCCGGACAGCAGATCGAGGTAGCGGTCGCCCTTCGCGTCGACGAGGTAGGCCCCCTCCCCACCCACCCAGTCGCGGTCGAAGCCGATGGTCTTCAGCACGCGGACCATCTGGCGGTTCAGGTAGCGGTGGTGAAGGTCCAACGCGTCGCCGCTCCGGCGAGCGAGGATCGCGGCTACATCAATACTCGGATGCTCTCGCGACGACGCCATGACGGGGATCGTTCCAGAAGGCCCGCCGCTCGGGACTCAGAGTCCCAGGTCGCGCACCCCTCGCTCATCCCAGCCCAGATGGTGGGCGATCTCGTGGCGCACGGTGCGCTCCACCTGCGCGCGCAGCAGATCAGGATCGTGGCCGAAGTCACGCTCCAGCGTGTCCTGGTAGATGACGATCCGGTCCGGGTAGCTGTCGCGGGCCACGGTGCCCCCGATGTAGTGGCCGTAGGCGTGGTTCTCGTGACCCAGGCTGGAGACGATCACCGGAGTGTGCTCGAGCAACTCGTGGAAGGGCTCCGGCAGGTCGTCGAGCGCCTCCATGACGAGCTCGTCGAACTCGGTCGGCGGGCGATCCGCGGGCGGGAGCGTCGCGAGAGCCTCGCTGCGGTGCACCAGGCGTTGGAAGTCCGGTTCCGGCATCTCGTTGCCGATGAGCGCGATCGTCAACCAGGCAGTGACGAGCACGATCGCCAGGGCGCCCACGAGCAGCACCATCAGGTCGTCCACGCCCGCGAGCGAGGGCGGATTCAGGAGCAGCACGACGAGGCCGACGATCAGGGCAGTGAGCGCCGCAGCTCGCAGCGGGGGGCCGAGACTTTCCCTCATGAAACCTAGGTTAGAGCGACCCGGGAAGCCAACTGATTCCCTAGCGTTCCGACGAGTGAAAGGGGCGCGCCGATGACGGAGCAACTCATCGAGGCGAACGGTGTCGAGCTATGCGTGGAGACATTCGGCGATCCGGCGGACGCGCCGATCCTCCTCGTCATGGGGATGGGGGCATCGATGCTCTGGTGGGAGGAGGGATTCTGCCGGCTCCTCGCCGATGGCGGGCGATTCGTCATTCGCTACGACCATCGCGACACCGGTCGCTCGATGGCCTACGAGCCGGGTCGCCCGGAGTATTCCTCCGCCGAGCTGATCGGCGACGTGGCTCGGATCCTCGACGGATACGGGATCGGAGCCGGACATGTGGCCGGCACCTCGATGGGCGGCGCCATCGCGCAGCTGTTCGCCCTCGAGTTTCCCCGGCGCGTTGCGTCACTCGTCCTCATGAGCACCTCTCCAGCCGAACCCGTGGACCGGGAGCTTCCTGGGATGACTCAGGACTACGAGCGGTTCTTGGGAGATTCCGAAATCGACTGGACCGACCCTGCGGCCGTCGTCGATTACGTCACCGCCGACTCCCGCGCTCTCAGCGGAGACCGCCCCTTCGACGAGGACGCGATCCGCGAGCGGGCCACGCGCGACGTCGAACGCGCTCGAAACTTCGCGAGCGCGCAGAACCACGGGCTTCTCGCGGACGCCGAGGGCGGGCGCGAACGGCTGCACTCGATCGGAGCTCCCACGCTGGTGATCCACGGCACGGCGGACCCCCTGTTCCCGGTCGAACACGGCCAGGCGCTGGCGGCTGAGATCCCGGGCGCGCGGCTGATCACGCTGGAGGGCGCGGGCCACATCCTCGATCCGGCCGACTGGGAAACCGTCGTCGAGGCGATCCTCGAGCACACGAATGCGCAACGCGCGCCTTAGGTGGACCGGCTACGCGGTCGAGATGTTCGGGTCCGCCTGGACCTTGTGCGGCGGGATCATCAGGAAGCGGTTAGAGCTCGGCTTCGGCGAGCCGCTTCAAGTTGCGCAGACTGTGGCGGAGCACCATCGCCAGCCGTGGCCGGGTCAGTGCCACGTCGAGCAAGGCCCCGAGGGGGCCGCCGCCCGTCTCGTAGTCCAGCTCGAGGGTGAGTTGGGTCCCCGCGTCGGTCTCGACGAGGCGCTCCCGCCGCAATGCCGTACACGTGAGAGGCGGTTGGATGCGCACGACCCGCGTGTGGGGGGCAAATGCCTCGGTGACCTGGCATTCGCCCTCGAGCGTTCGACCGCGGAAGTTCATGATCTGGATGCAGGACGTGTCGGCCTGATCGAGCAGCGCGTCCGCGCGCTCCACGGCGACCAGCCCTGCCTCCCAGTCCGGCGATCGAACGGGATCGACGAGCACTCCCCACACGCGCTCCGCCGGAGCGTGGATCACGATGTTCCTCTCCAGATGCGCCACGTCCGGATCCAATCATGGGCCGCTTACCCGTGCGAGATGGTGGCCGGGTAGCACAGCACCCTCGGAGGCTGCTGAGTCTGAGCTACTCGGTCGAGATGTTCGGGTCCGCCTGGACCTTGTGCGGCAGGATCATCAGAAAGCTTTCCTGCGCTGCCGCCGCGAGGGCGAGGATCCGCTTGGCCTCCTCGTCCTGGCTCGTGACCCGTAGCTCGTTCGCGTAGTGGCCCAGGAGCTCCTCGACGTCCAGCACGCCCTCGTCGTCCAACTCCGCCACCTCGACCTTGGCTCCCTCGCCCAGCCGGCGCCGGATGGTGTCCGCGTCGAGGTTCCAGTCCGGATTGAGGCGGACGTAGACCCGCCCGCCGGTCATGCCGGCGCAGGCCCACGGGCCGATGTCGCCGAGCACCACGGCGCGACCGGACGTCATGTACTCGAAGGCGAAGCCCTTCGCGTTGGCGCGGTCGACGACGCAGCCGCGCGAGTCGTCGAGCGGCTCCTCGGGCTCGCCGCCCAGCACCACGTCGGCGCCCGACAGGCGGATGCAGAAGCGCGAGTCGGCCGATCCCTGAACGAACAGGCGCCCCCGCTGCGCGCCGTAGGCGAACGACTTGCCGACCGAGCCGTTGACCCGGCGGCCTTCGGCGTTCGTCCCCTTCAGGATCGAGACGGTCCCGCCCAGCATCGTCTTCGCGACGCCGTCCTGGGCGCCGCCCTCGACCCGGATGACGATTCCCCAGGCGTTGAAGGCGCCGAAGCCCTGCCCGGCGACCGAGCCGCCGTTGAAGCTGAGCTCCGCCAGCACGTCCGCCGGATCGCCCGCCGGCGCCGACTCGTAGATGCGCGCGCGGGACATCGCGCCCGCGAGCTCGGTGCCGAGGACGCGGTCGTGGGCGTCGATGGCGCGCGGATAGTCCTCGTGAACCATCCCGCCGGTGAAGACCTTCCCGGCGAGGCCGGCGAGCCGCGTCGACACCTCCTTGGGCTCCATCCGGATCGGGCGGGCTCGCACCAGGCCCGCCTCGGCGCGAGCCTCGGCGGCGACCAGCTCCTCCTCGGCGACCGGCATGTCGATGGGCTCGAGATCGAGGAACTCCTCGAGCGGGGTGATCAGCTCGGCGAGGTCGAGGGCCTGGGTGTGAGAGATCTGCTCGAGCAGGTCGTAGCGGCCCACGAGGTCCTGAGCCCGCTCGTAGCCCAGCCCGGCAACCACCCGCTTCACCTCCTCGCCCATGGAGGCGAAGAACCGCGCACAGCTCTCGGCCGCGGAGTCGACGTGCTGCGGGGTGAACTTCTTCAGGCCGTGCTCCTGCGCCTGCTCGACGGTTTCGATCTGCGTCGCGATCCCGACATGGCACGTGTCGAGCTGGCAGCCGCGGCAGATCGTGCAGCCCAGCGAGACCATCGCGAGGGTCCCGAAGGCCACGCGGTTGGCCCCCATGCAGTGGAGCTTCACGATGTCGTGGGCGTGGCGGTAGCCGCCGTCGGCCCAGATCTCGACCCGGTTGCGGATCCCAGCCTCCATCAAGGCCCGGTGAACCGCCCGTGTGCCGATGTCCGACGGCAGCCCGACGTGGCGCAGCGCGTGCTGGCGGGCGGCGCCGGTGCCCCCCTCGAAGCCCGACAGGGTGATGATGTCCGCGCCCGCCTTCGCGATCCCCAGGCCGATCGTGCCGACGTTCGGTACCACCGGGACCTTCACCGAGACCCGCACGTCCGGGTTCACCGTCTTCAGCTCGTCGATCAGCTCAGCGAGGTCCTCGATCGAGTAGAGGTCGTGGTTGTTGGACGGTGAGATGAGATCCGTGCCCGGCGTGGCGTTCCGCGCCTCGGCGACCTTCTCGGAGACCTTGCGTCCCGGAAGGTGACCGCCCTCGCCGGGCTTCGCGCCCTGGCCGATCTTGATCTCGGCCACGTACGAGGAATTGAGCATCTCCGCAGAGACGCCGAAGCGGCCCGACGCGACCTGCTGCCCCCGCCACTTGCGGTAGTGGCCGTACATGTCCTGGATCTCTCCGCCCTCGCCGTTGATGCACAGGATGTTGATCGCCTTCGCGGCCTCCGCGTAGGCGCGGAAGGCCGGCTCGGACTGTGATCCGAAGCTCATCGAGGAGATCACGATCGGATAGTCGTGGTGCCCGACCGAGGCGTCGACCGACTCGGGATCGACCGCATCGTCGCGATCGGAGCGAAGCCCCATGATGTGTCGCATCGAGATCGGGCTCTGGGCCTCGAGCCCGCGGACCTTCTCCGAGTACTCGTCGTAGTCGGAGGTGCCGTTCGCCGCCGCGATGGCGGCCTTGTAGACCTTCGGATAGAAACGGAAGGTCTTCGCGGGCTTGGCGTCGGCGTCCCCGGTGAGGACCTTGAAGCGCTCGTCGGTGTCGCCGTCGAGGTGGGAGTAGCCCACGCCGCCGCTCTCGGAGGCTGCGTATGTCTCGGTCTGGAAGATCTCGGCGAGCTCGGGCTTCACCCCGATCGACGAGAACTGCCTCGCGTAGCCGCGAACCTCGTGGATGCCGATCGTCGAGATCACCTTCTCGATCCCCTTGCGCAAGGCCGAGCAGAGGTTGGAGACGTCGGTGTCGTAGTCCTCGACGCAGATCACCTCAGCCATCACGTAGGGGCAGACTCCGTTCGCCCCCAGGCCGAGCGCCATGACAACGTCGTGCACGTTGCGAACGGCCGCCGAACGCAGCACGATGGAGCAGCGCCGCCGCAGATTCTCCTCGCCGGTCTCGCCGAACCGAAGCTGCTTCAGCGCCTGGTCGACCGCGGAGGTCGCCAGATGGGGATCGAGGTAGCGCCGCTCGCCGTCGAAGACGGTGCGGTCGGTGAGCACCAGGAGCTCGGCGCCCTGGCGCACGCACTTGACGGCCTCCTGCTTGACGCGCTCGATCGCGCCGTGCGTGGTCTCCGACTCGAGCAGCGCGATGTCGATCGCGGCAGCCCGGTCGCGGAACTCCTCCCACAGATCCTCCAGGAGGTAGGTCTTGTGCTCACGCGCGATCCTCCGGTATGTGGAGTCCCCGAGCGGCGCGAGGTCGTGGTGCCCGCCCAGGATCACCGGGAAGGACGTCTCGACCGCACGTGTGTCGGTGGCCGGCGAATGGATCGACGGCCGCCGGCCGAAGACCGCGCGCGTCGAGAAGTGCTCGATCTCGCGCTCGCGATCGATCGCCGGGTTGGTCACCACGGCGACGGTCTCCTTGAAGTAGTCGGCGAGGTTCTGGCGCCCGGGGGACAGCGCCGCGAGCGGCCCGTCGTAGCCCAGGGAGCCGATGGGCTCGGCGCCATTGGAGGCCATCTGCTGGCAGAGCTTGACGTCATCGCGCTGCCAGCCGAAGCCGGCGAGGATCCGGTCCTCCACCTTCACCGGCTCGGACGGTCCAGCCGCCGTATAGCCCGGAATCTCGGTGCCCTCCAGCGGCCCCCCGGTCTCGAGCGCTCGGTCGTAGGGGGCAATCTCCGAGGTTCCACTGCGCTCGAGCCAGCGCTCGGCGACCGCCCGCTGCATCCGCCAGTGCTCGTGGAGCTTGGACGCGCGCCGCTCGCGATCGATCGTGATCATGTACTTCTCGCCGGGCGCCAGCGGCTTCGGCTCGGAGACCATCTCCTCGCAGCCGACGACGCCGGGCTCGGAGCTGAAGATGAAGTCCTGAGGGGTCTCGATCTTCCACAGGGGACGCAGCCCAAGGGCATCGGCGGAGAACACGCACTCGTCGTCGTGGCGCGCGATCAACGCCACGGGCCCCTGCGCGAACGGCCCGAGCGTCTCGCGGAGGTACATGTAGAACGCGCGGAGGTCCTCGGGGAGCGAGCGGATCTCGTCGACGATGGGAGGCACGACGGCCTCCATCGCCTCGGCCAGCGACAGGCCCTCCACTCGGATCAGGTGATCGACCACCCGGTTCAGGTCCTGCGAGTCCGAGTTGCCGGGCGTGATCTGGATCCCGAGCATGCTGGCCTCCTGGCGAAGCTGCTCGATCGTGTTGATCTCGCCGTTGTGACCGAGGACGGTGAACGGCTGCACGCGCTTGAAGGACGGCCAGGTATTGGTGGAGTAGCGGTTGTGCCCGAAGCAGCCGACCGTCTCGAACCGATCGTCGCGAAGGTCGGGGTAGTACTCGCCGAGGACGCTCGGAGCGCCCATTACCTTGTAGACGCACGTGGAGGCGGAGAACGAGGCCACGTGGCAGCGCAACTCCTGCTCCAGCGCGAGCATCAGGTCGAAGCAGATTCGGTGCCGGCGCTTGACGTCGGGCAAGAGCCCGCCGACCTGCCAGAAGTGCGGCTCCTCCTCGCGCGCGGTGGCCCCGAGCGCGTGCGAGTCCACCTTGCCGAGGCGCTCGGCGAGGATCCGGAAGCCGCCACGGCCCAGGATGTCTCGGGCGTCGTGAAGCGCCTTCTCGGCGTCCTGCGAGCGATCGAAGAACACGTGTCCCACCGCGAAGGCGTCGTCCAGCGCCAGGGCCGGGTTGTGACCGCCCGCGCGCACCTCCTCGGACCACAGCTTGCGCGGGATGTCGACGAGGATCCCGCAGCCGTCGCCCTCGCCGTCGACATTCCCGGCGCGATGCAGCATCTTCTGGAGGTTGGCCAGCGCCAGCTCAACGGGCGCCCGGTCCGGCGTCGCGTCCTTGCGCACGGACGCGTAGATCGCGCATGCGTCGCGATCCTCGACGCTGGGCGGCGAGACGCGGGGCCGATAGGCCCTCTCTGGCGAGAAACGCCGCTCCTCTTCAGGCAGCGGCATCGAACGGGTGGAAGAGCTGTGCAACCGAGACCTCCCTGGATCCACGCCTTCTTCGAGCGGGCGCGCGACGGGGACTGACGGGCCGGAGGAGTATACGGCCAACCGCGGTCGCCCAGCCGGCGATTGGCCGCCTGGCTACGCATATAGTCCGCCTATGTCGGCGACGATCGCGGTCCTCTCCCAAAAGGGCGGCACCGGGAAGACGACGATGGTGCGCTCGCTCGCGGACGTCCTCGAGCGGCTCGGAGTCGACGTGCTCGCGGTCGACGCCGACCCGCAGGGAAATCTCTCGGACTACTTCGACACCGACCCGAACGCGCAACCGACTCTCGGCGATGTCCTGATGGGCCAGGCCCGCGCCGCGGATGCGGTGCACGGGCCCGTGATCCCGGCCAACATGCAGCTGGCCGAGGCCGAGCTGGCGCTCTCGGGAAAGATCGGGCGCGAGGTCACGCTCCGCCAGGCGCTCATGGACCTGAAGCGCAACCGGGACGTGATCCTGATCGACTGCCCGCCGACGCTCGGCCTGCTCACCGTCAACGCCCTCGTCGCCTCCACGCACGCGATCCTCTCGACCGAGGTGCAGTACTTCTCCCTTCAGGGCATGGAGCAGGCCGTGCAGGTGCTCGATCTCGCGCGCGACAGCCTCAACCCGCAGCTCGAGCTGCTTGGGGTCTGCCTGAACATCGCGAACATGCGGACCCGCCACGCGCGCCAGACGCTGGATGCGCTTCGCGAGCGCTTCGGCGACAAGCTCTTTCGCACGGTGATCCGTCAGTCGATCGCCTACGCGGAATCTGCCGAGCGCGCGGTCCCCATCCTCGAGTACCGGCCCGATCGCGGCTCCGATTACCTTTCGCTCGCCAGCGAGATCCTGCGACGACTGGGCAAGCAGGACCTGCTCGAGCCGCTCGACACCCTGAGCGCCGAGGTCGTCCCTGCCGGGGCGTACTCCCGGGCATGAGCGGCGGCGACGAGCCCACCGCGCTCGAGGCGACCATCGGCGCCTACAACGACGCCTGGAACGCCCACGACCTGGACGCGATCATGTCCATGCACGCTCCGGACATGGTGTTCGCGAACCACACCGCGGGCGAGAGCGCTGAGGGCGAGGCGGTTCGCGGGCACATCGGGCAGATCTTCGAGACGTGGCCCGACATCACCTTCAGCACCAGGCGGCTCTATGTCCGGGACGCGCTGGTCGTTCAGGAGTGGACCGCCGAGGCCACCCACGCGAACGAGATGCGTCGCGGCGATCTCGTCGCCGAGCCCACCGGCAAGAAGATCAGCTGGGACGGCCTCGACGTGATCCCGTTCGAGGACGGCCTCGTGAAGCGAAAGGATGTCTACTCGGACAGCGTCTCGATCCTGCGCCAGCTGGGATTGCTGTAGGGCCAGGCCACAGGCAGCGGGGGACGCCCAGCGGACGAGATTGCTGGGTCAACGCAATCTGCATCCGACAGGTGGATGCGGATTGCAGTGACCCGGGGGTACTTGAACCCGCGCCGACCGGCGCGCGCCCGCAGCCTCGGTGCTAGGTTGCCGCGCCATGTCGCGCCTCGTGACACTTCTCGCCACGCTTGCGCTCGCGCTCGGCGTCACCTCACCCGCCCACGCAGTCGTCGGCGGCAACGACGCCGCGCCGGGCGAGTACCCATACGTCGCGCACATCGTCATCGACCGCTCCTTCCAGTGCACGGGGACCCTGGTAACGCCGCGCTACGTGGTCACGGCGGCGCACTGTTCGTCCCTCGCGCCGGGCGGGATCGCCAATGTGCCGATCGGCCAGCCCGGGCAGCTGATCGAGCTCAGCATCGGGGCCCACAAGACGCCCTCGGCGAGCCTGCTGGGCGGCTACGAGTCCGACGGCGAGAAGCACGTGGCCAGCGCGGTCTTCGTCAACCCGGGCTGGGCCGGTCTTGGCAGCGTCAGTCATGACGCCGCGGTCATCGAGCTCGACACGCCGTCATCCAAGACGCCCGTGAAGATCGCTTCGGCCGCCGAGCGCTCACTCTGGACGGCGGGGACGCTGGCGACGATCGCAGGCTTCGGCGTGACCGAGTCCGACGGCGAGCAGCCCGACGTCCTGCAGGAGGCTCACGTCCCGATCGTCGCCGACGCGGACGCCGCAGAGGCATACCCGTACCTCGTCGAGGGCGTCGATCCCGTGTTCGGCGGCTTCGAGAGCGAGACGCAAGTCGCGGCCGGGTACCCGCAGGGCGGGGTCGACACCTGCCAGGGTGATTCCGGCGGGCCGCTCCTCGTGCCCGCAGGATCCGCCATGCGCCTGGTCGGCGACACGAGCTACGGCGCGGGCTGCGCCGAGCCCGGATTCCCCGGCGTCTACGGCCGGCTCGCCGACGCGACCATGCGCGAATGGATCCGCTCGATCGCCCCCGACGCGATCTCGACCGAGTCGACCTCGACTGGGTCGACCTCGGTCAAGGGCGGCAAGAAGCCGGTCAAGCCGTCGCGCACTTCATCGTCCTCGCGCACGTACCGGTAGCCGCGTCATCACAGCTCGGGAACGTCCGCGCCGAGCGGTGTGAAGCGCGCGCGGCGGATCTCGACGTCCCCGTCGGACCGCTTGCCGAGCGCGTCCACGACCTTGCCCGTGTCCTGCCAGAAGCACCAGAACAGGACCGCGGGGCCCGCGCCCGAGATCGTCGCTCCGATCGCGCCCACCTCGCCCGCCTCGGCGAGCAGCTCGATCGAGCGCGGGTAGATCTCGGCGCGGCGCTGCTGGTGAAGGCGGTCGCTGAGGCCACGGGAGATCAGGGTGAGATCGGATCGCTCGATGCCCAGCACGAGGTGGGATGCGGCCGCGATGTTCGCGACCGCATCGGCCATCGGAACGTCCGCGGGCAGGGCGGCTCGCGCCGTCTCGGTTGGCACCTCGTCGGCCGGGATCGCCAGCACGCCCTCGACCCCCTGCGGAGGCTCGAGGCGAGCGGGCAGCACCGGGGTGGCTGGCGAGTCGGCGCTGGGATCGGGCGGGCAGACGGCAAAGCCCCCGAACAGCGCAGCGGCCACGTTGTCGGGATGCCCCTCCAGCTCGACGGCGTGGCGGTAGATGTCGGGCGGGTCGAGGCCAAGCTCGTAAAGGTGGTCGGCCGCGAGCAGGCCGGCGACGATCGCGGCCGCGCTCGATCCCAGGCCACGTGCCACGGGAATGTCGCTGCGGATCCCGAAGCGAAGGCCGTCGGCCGTGTGCAGGCGCTCGAAGGCGCGCACGCACAGGTTGTCGCGGCCCGTCGGGAGCCCCTCTCCCCCGGTATCGACCTCGAACGCGCCGACCTCGGATACCTCGAGCTCGAGCTGGATGTCGAGGGCCGCCGCGAGGGCGTCGTAGCCGGGACCGAGGTTGGCCGATGAGGCCGGCACCCGGACCAGGCGCCTGCGATCGGTCATCGGCTCATGCCTTCCACTTGATCGAGCACCCGACCGGGTCGGTGGCCGGTCGCGGTGGATCCTGGCCCGCGAGGACGGCGTCGAGCGCCTCTCGAAGCCAGGCACCCTGCTGGTCCGGATCCATGTGGTCGGCGTCCGGAGCGCCCTCGTAGCGCACCCGCAGACCGGAGTCCAGGACGTACAGGTGCGGTGTCACCTGTGCCGCCCACGCCCTCGCCGCCTCCTGGCTCTCGTCATGCAGGTAAGGGAAGGGCCAGCTCTCCGCCTCGACGCGCTTGCGCATGGCCTCCAGCGAGTCGTGCGGATAGCGCTGGGCGTCGTTCGAGTTGATCGCCAGGAAGCGAACGCCACGTCCCTCGTAGTCATCGGCGGCCCGCACGATGCGGTCGTGCCAGGCACGTGCGTATGGGCAGTGGTTGCACGTCCAGACGACCACGGTCGCCGGCGCCTCCTCGGGCATCGGCAGCGTGTGCACTGTCCCGTGGGTATCCGGCAGCTCCAGCTGGGGTGCGAGCTCTCCCACCTTGGTCGCGGTCGCGTGTGCCATCAGTCGTCGCCTCCTTTCATCGCGTCCCTGAGAGTCTGCCGTACCTCTCCCCGATCGGGCAATGGCGAGATCCGCCCGTCGGCGAGGCGGTACACGCGACAGGTCAGCCCCACCGGCTCCTGAGCCAGCGGTTGGACGTCCCGCCCGTCCACGCGGATCGTGGGCGAGCCGACGAACTCCTCCCGTTGCGCGTCGGCATCGGTCGAGACCTCCCTCACGTCGATGGCGTGGGGGTCGAGCCCCAGGGCGGCCATCTCCTCGCGCAGCATCGCCAGGGCCTCGTCCGTGCTGGGACAGCCCTCCCACCAGAGAAGCTCGACGTCGGGCGCGCGCGCCGCCATGGGGCCGCTCAGGCGACCGCGCGCGTTCGCCCGTAGATGGCGCCGGCGACGATCGCTCCCGCCGGCACCTGCGATCCCGGCAACAGCACCGAGTGCTTGACCCGGGCACCTGGGGCGATCGCACAACGGTCGCCGATGACCAGCGGTCCGTCGAGCCTGGCCTCGGCACCCAGCTCGCAGTTCTCGCCGACGAGGACGGGTCCGTTGACCCCGGGCTCGCCGGTATCCACGGCCGCGTCTCCGCCGGACGGCTCCAGGACACTGCCACGCGCCTCGACCTTCACAGTGCCCTCCAGAGCGTCGAGGTTGCCCTGGAGGTACTCGGGCAGCGATCCGACGTCGTTCCAGTAGGCGTCGATCGTGTGGACGTGGAAGGGCACGTCGTTCTCGAGGAGCGCGGGGAATACATCGAGCGCGAAATCGACGACGGGCTTGTCGGGAAAGTAATCGAACACCTCGGGTTCGAGCACGTAGATCATGCAGTTGGCGAGATCCGAGAGCGCCTCCGCCGGATCCGGCTTCTCCTGAAACCCCTGGACCCGTCCCTCGGAGCCGGCGATCACGACCCCGAACTCGCTGACGTTCGCGACCCGCCTCACCGCGAGCGTCGCGACGCCGCCGTTGGACTCGTGGGCCGCGCGTAGCGCCGCGAGGTCGATGTCCGTGAGGGCGTCGCCCGCCATGACCAGAAATGATTCGCTCCCGAAGAACTCGGCGACGTTCCGCACGCCTCCCGCCGTGCCCAGAAGCTCGTCCTCGTAGCTGTAGGTGAGGTCGACGCCCAAAGCGGATCCGTCGCCGAATCGCTCGCGGATGGTCTCCGGGAACCAGTGGAGGTTGGCGATCACCTCGCTGAACCCGTGGCGAGGAAGGAGCTCGAGGATGTGCTCCATCACCGGCCGGTTGACGACCGGCACCATGGGCTTGGGAACCTCGTAGGTGAGCGGACGCAGCCTCGTTCCGAGGCCGGCCGCCATCACCATCGCTCTCATCCGACGAGCAGGGCTAGGTGCCCTGATCCCAGCTGGCCAGGTACTCCTGCTGCTTCTCGGTGAGCGTGTCAATCTCGATGCCTCGCGAGGCGAGCTTCAGCCGCGCGATCTCGCGATCGATCTCCTCCGGCACGGGATAGACGCGCTTCTCGAGGTAGTTGTGGTCGCGGACGACGTGCTCGGCCGCCAGCGCCTGGTTGGCGAAGCTCATGTCCATCACCGCGGCGGGATGGCCCTCGGCCGCCGCCAGGTTCACGAGCCGGCCGTCGGCGAGCAGGAAGATCTCCCGCCCGTCCTTCGTCCGGTGCCCCTCCACGAAGGGGCGGGTCTCGTACTTCTCCTCGGTGATCGCGTCGAGGTCGTCCTTGTTGATCTCGACGTCGAAGTGGCCGGAGTTGCACACGATCGCGCCCGACTTCATGACGTTGAACATCTCGCCCGCGATCGCGTCCCGATCCCCGGTGACCGAGATGAAGACGTCACCCACCTTCGCCGCCTCGACGGCCGGCATCACCTCGTAGCCGTCCAGGAGCGCCTCCAGCGCGGGCAGCGGGTCGACCTCGCAGACGATCACATGGGCGCCGTGGCCCTTGGCGCGCATGGCGACCCCGCGGCCGCACCAGCCGTAGCCGATGACCACGACGCGCAGTCCCGCGATGAGGACGTTGGTGGCCCGGATCACGCCGTCGAGCGTCGACTGCCCGGTCCCGTACCGGTTGTCGAAGAAGTGCTTCGTCTTGGCATCGTTGACGGCGATGATCGGATAGCCGAGCTTGCCCTCGCGCTCGAGCGCCTTCAGCCGGATGACCCCGGTGGTGGTCTCCTCGGTGCCCCCGAGCACCCCCGACAGCTTGTCGGAGCGCTCACCGTGGAGGACCCCCACGACGTCGGCGCCGTCGTCCATCGTGATCTGCGGCCCCTTGTCCACGACGGCATGGATGTGCCGGTAGTAGGAGTCGTTGTCCTCCGCGTTGATCGCGTAGACCTCGGCGCCATACCGGTCGACGAGCGCTGCCGCCACGTCATCCTGGGTGGAAAGCGGATTGGAGGCGCACAGGACGACGTTCGCCCCGCCCGCGGTCAGCGTTCGCGCGAGATTGGCCGTCTCGGTGGTCACGTGGAGGCAACAGCCGAGGGTGATGCCGTCCAGCGGCCGCTCCTTCTCGAAGCGCTCCCGGATCGTTCGCAGCACGGGCATGTGCCGGTCCGCCCATTCGATCCGTCGCTGGCCCTCGTCGGCCAGTGCGATATCCGCGATGTCGTAGCTCTTCTCGGCGGTTGCCAAACCAATCCTTTCGTCGTGAACGAGTTGGGAAGGATACGTGCCGCGCGATGGCTAGGTTGGTCACGTGGAGGATCCGATGGTGATCAACGCGGACCTGGCCTTGCCGCTCGCCGACGTGGAGCTGCGCACCAGCCGCTCCTCGGGCCCGGGGGGTCAGCACGCGAACGTCACGGCGTCGCGCGTGGAGGCCGTATTCGACGTCGGCGAGTCGGCGACACTGACCGATGCCCAGCGAGAGCGCCTCCGTGCGCGCTACGGCGAGCGAGTGACGGCGGTTGCGCAAGACGCGCGCAGCCAGGTGCGAAACCGCGAGCTCGCCCTGGAGCGACTGCGCGAGAGGCTGGCCGCCGGCCTGGTGGTCCCCAAGCGGCGCCGACCCACGAAGCCGGGCCGGGCGGCCAGGGAGAAACGGCTCGACACGAAGAAACGAAGGTCCGAGCGGAAGCGGCAGCGCAAGCCGCCGAGCGTCGACGAATAGCGGGCTATCCCGGTCAGGTGGGGCCAAGCTCGTCCTTGACCCGGTCGAGCATGTCGATGGAGGATGGGTCGACACCCCGCTTTGCCGCCAGCTGCAGCGAGAGCAGGTCGCCGAGCATGACCGCCCAAAGCATGCGCCCGGTTCGGCTCTCGCCCTCCGTCTCCAGGCGCGTGACAGAGCGGGCCGTCGGCTCGATCAGCTTCGCGGTCAGCTCGAAGCGCTGGCGTACCCTGGGATGCTGGTCGCGGTCCTCCAGAAAGATCGCGCTCATCCTGCCCGCCTCCTCACTTCCGTTCCAGCCCTCGATCTCGTTGTGGTCGGCCTCGGGAAGCGCGGTCGTGAACGCCGGGAGCTTCGCGTTCTCGTTGATCTGGGTCTTCCAGCGCAGGGCGACGGGCACGGTCAGGTCGGCCCCGTAGATCACGGGTATCGACCCGCTGACGTGCTCGGCCAGCTCCTCCGCCCGTTCGGCTAGGACGCCACTCGCCTGCTGCAGATGCGGGCCCGCGCTGTCGATCTCGGTTCGGATTCCGGGGGCGGCCCCGGTCAACGCGGCGACCTCGGCCGCGACGGTGAACAGGTACCCAACCGCGGCTCGCGGCTGCAGCCCGGCCGGCAGGCCGATTACCGGTACTCCGTCGGCCCTCGCGCCCTTGGCGAGCTGGCCCCCGGTGGTCGCCACGATTCGCCGGGCGCCAAGGGCCTCGGCCGCCTCGTAACAGGCGATCGTCTCCTCGGTGTCGCCCGAGTAGCTGGAGCACAGCACGGCACGGTCGGGCAGCATCGCGAAGGGAAGCTCATAGCCGCGCTCGGTCGTGAGGGGGCGCGTCAGCCGGCTGCCGAACGCGACAGCAGCGAGGTCGCCGCCGATCGCCGAACCTCCCATCCCGCACACCACGAGCCCGCCTGGCGCGTCGAACGGCTCGATCCTCGCCGACTCGACTCTCCACAGCGCGTCGCTCAGATGGTCCGGGAGCGCGAGAACGTCTTCGAGCTGGTTGGAGTGGTCGTTCGCACTCACGACACGAGCTCCCCCGGCGCGAGGGTCGCTCCTTCGCCCAGCTCGGCGCCGGCGTCGACTTGCGCGCCCTCGCCGATCACGGCCCCCGGACCGACTCGCGCCCGCTCGCCGATCTGGACATCGGGAGCGATGATCGACTCGGTGACGCTCGCCCTGGATCCGATCCGCGAGCCCGGCAAGATCACGGATCCGGACACCACCGCTCCATCACCCAGGTGCGATCCGCGGGCGAGGACCGCACGGGGGCCGATCGACGCCTCCGCCCCAACCGTCACACCGGCCTCGACGAGCGCGGGGGGCTGAATGGTGGCGGTCGGATCCACACCGCCGTCCTTCTCCACGATCAGCCCGGCGCCGTCCAGCCGCGCGCCGGCGTCGGTTTGGACGCGTTCCTCCAGGATGTCCCAGCTTGCCTGGAGGTAGCGCTCCGGTGTGCCGATATCCATCCAGTATCCGTCAAGACGGTGACCGTATAACCCATCGCCCACCAGGCGCGGAAACACCTCGCGCTCGATCGAAACCATCCGCCCCGGCGGGATCAGGTCGAGCACGCGGCGGTCCAGCACGTAAGCGCCGGCGGAGATCTCATTGGTGTCGATGTCGCCGGAATCGGGCTTCTCGAGAAACTCGAGGACCTCGCCGGTCGTGGCCTGCGCCGTCTCGCCCGGGCCCTGCGGCCCCCCGGCGCGGCGCACCAATCCGTATGCGCTCGGATCGTCGACGGGGTACAGCGCGAGGGTCGCGACGGCTCCACTCTCCTCGTGAGCGCGCATCAGCTCGCCAAGGTCGATGTCCGTCAGGACATCGCCGTTCAAGACCAGGAAGTGCTCGCCGAGAGCGCCGTGCTCCGCGGCCAGCCGCAGCGGTCCCCCCGTCCCCAGCGGATCGGCCTCCTCGATGTAGGAGATCATTGGACCGCCGTCACCACCGCCGCCCAGGGCCGCGCGCAGCTCGTCCGCACCGAATCCCGAGGCGACGATCACCTCCTCGACGCCGCAGTGCCCGAGCCAATCGAGCATGTACCGAAGGAAGGGTCGATCGACGAGCTGAATCGCCGGCTTCGGCATAGTCAGGGTAAGCGGCTGAAGGCGCGTGCCCTCACCGCCGGCGAGGATCAGGGCCTGCATCAACGCTGTCGCGGTTCGGCCGCCTGGGCCTCGGCGGACTCCGCTGCCTGGGAGTCGTCGCTCGCAAGCCCGATCCCCTCGTACGCGAATCCTGCCTCGCGTAGCGCCTGCGGGTCCAGGAAGTTGCGGCCGTCGACGACGATGGGGGTCGCCATCCGGTCGCGGAGCGAGGACCAGTCGAGCTCGGCGAACTCCGGCCACTCCGTGACGATCACCGCCGCGTCGGCACCCTCCAGCGCATCCTCAGCCGACGCGGCCAGCTGGACGCTCGGCAGTAGCTTCTCGGCGGGCTTCCGCGCCACCGGGTCGTAGCCCCGAACGGTCGCTCCCTCGCCCTGTAGCCGCGCGGCGAGCACGAGGCTCGAGGCCTCTCGCATGTCGTCGGTGTCCGGCTTGAACGCGAGCCCGAGCAGGGCGATCGTCTTCCCCGCCAGCGCGCCCAGGTGCTTCTGGAGCTTCCCGATCACCCGCCGCTTCTGA
>DATFON010000267.1:0-5066 GCA_035265465.1 Solirubrobacterales bacterium
GGGTGATGGTGACCTCGGAGTAGCTGATCTCGGGGCCATCGTCGGTCCGGGTGAGGTCGATGTGCTTGAGCCAGTCGTCGTCGTTGCGCTCGGGGAAGTCGGTGCGGTACTGGGCGCCGCGGCTCTCGGTGCGGTGGATCGCGGCCACGCAGGTGGTCTCTGCGCAGTCGAGCATGTAGCCGAGCTCGATCGCGCCGAGGATGTCCTGGTTGAAGACCTGCCCCTTGTCGTCGATGTAGCAGCTCTCGTACTCCTCCTTGAGCCGCGTGACGGTCTCCAGTGCCGTGTTGAGCCCCTCGGCGTCCCGGAACACCGCGACGTGCTCGTCCATCGTCTGGCCCAGTTCTCTGCGGATCTCGGAGACACGGCGACCGGGGTTGTTCGGGCGACCGACGATCTCCGCGACGCGCGCCTCCTCGTCACTCAACACGGCGTGGGAGACGTGGGTCTGCTCGCGGCCCTTCGCCCGTTCGGCCGCGTCGACGCCGGAGCGACGACCGAAGATCAGGGTGTCGAGGAGCGAATTAGCGCCGAGGCGATTGCCGCCGTGGACCGAGACGCAGGCGACCTCACCGGCCGCGTAGAGGCCGGGGACATTGGTGCGCCCCTCGTTGTCCGTCTTCACGCCTCCCATCGTGTAGTGGTTGCCCGGCTTGATGTGGATCGGCTCCTTGGTGATGTCGACGCCGGCGAAGTCCCGGCCGACGAGCACGATCTCGCGCAGGGCTTCGTGGATCCGTTTCCGCGGGACCACGGTGATGTCGAGCGCGACGGTGCCATCCGGGAAGCCGCGGCCCTCCTGAATCTCGGTCTGCTCGGCGCGCGAGACCACGTCGCGGGTGGCGAGCTCCATCTTGTTGGGCGCGTACTTCTCCATGAAGCGCTCGCCGTTCGCGTTGAGCAGGTGGGCTCCCTCGCCGCGCGCGCCCTCGGTGATCAGGAAGCCCTTGCCGGCCAGCGTCGTCGGGTGGTACTGGACCATCTCCATGTCCATCAGCTTCGCCCCGACTCGGTAGGCCTGGGCGATGCCGTCGCCGGTGCAGATCAGCGCGTTGGTGGTGGGGTGCCAGACTTGCCCGTTTCCTCCGGTCGCCAGGATCACCGCCTTGGCCCCGAAGTGGTCCATCGAGCCGTCCTTGACGTTGCGACAGATCGCGCCGACGCAGTTGCCGTCCTCGTCGAGGGCGAGGCCGGTGGTGAACCACTCCTCGTAGCGGGCGACCTCCTCGGAGTACTTCATGAGCTGCTCGTAGAGGACGTGCATGATCGCCTGGCCGGTGATGTCGGCGACGTAATAGGTGCGTGCCTGCGAGGCGCCGCCGAAGGCCCGGGTGCCGAGCCTGCCCTCCTCGTTGCGGTGGAAGGTGACGCCGAGGTGCTCCAGGTGGAGCAATTCCTCGGGCGCCGCCCTGCACATGATCTCGACCGCCTCCTGGTCGGCCAGGTAGTCGGAGCCCTTGACCGTGTCGAAGGCGTGCGACTCCCAGCTGTCGTCCTCCTGCAGCGCCGCGTTGATGCCGCCCTGCGCGGCGTTCGAGTGGGAGCGGACCGGGTGGACCTTGCTGATGATCCCGACCGAGACGCCCTGCTCGGCCGCGGCGAGCGCGGCCCGCTGTCCTGCGAGGCCAGCCCCGATCACCAAGACGTCGTGGTCCGGCATACCGAACCGATCCTATTGAACGTCGCTTAGCGAGCGTCCCGGAATGGTCCCATAGCGACCGCTCCGGGACGTTCGCCGGAGGTGCTCAGACGGCCGGAGTCCCGCCCTGCGGCCGCATCGCCTTGCCGATCGCGTCGATCGTCAGCACCCCGCGGATGTGGCCGTCGGCGTCGGTCGCGACCAGGGCGCCGAGCCTCCGCAGCGACTCGTTGCCCAGCACTGACTCGAGCGGCGCGTCCTCCTTGACGGTGAGCGAGCCGCTGTCGCGCGCCACCACGTCTCGGACCGACGCCGAGGTCCGCTCGACCGCCGGCACGTTGTCGGCAGTCGGGCGGTCGACCAGCCCGATCACGTGCTGGGCTGCGTCCACGACGGGGAACCAGGGCGAGCGGTAGCGCAGGAAGTACTCGTCGAGCGCCCGCTCGATCGAGGCCTCCTCCGGGATCGCGACCGGGTCCGGGTCCATCACGTCGGCGACGGAAATGCCCTCGATCCGGCTGGTGAGCTCGGTCTGGGCGATCGCCGAGCGTGCCGCCCCGCGCAGGATGAAGCCGACGAAGGCGAGCCAGACGCCGCCGATGACGTCGCCGAGGTAGACAAGGAAGTAGCCGATCCCGGCCAGGATCAGGAACAGGCCGAACCACTCGCCCAGGGTGGCGGCGAAGCGAGTGCCCGAGTTGCGGCTGCCAGTTCGCCACCAGGCGATCGCCCGCGCGATCCGGCCGCCGTCCAGCGGGAAGGCCGGGACCAGATTGAAGACCAGGACGAGCAGGTTGATGCTCCCCAGCCAGGCGATCATGGACGCCAGCCCCGAGGTGTCGGCGTCGGAACGCGCGAGGGCCGCGTCCTCGAGCTGGTTGGGATCCGCGAGCAGCAGGAAGGCCGCACCGCAGACGACGACGAGCCCAGCCGTCACCAGGGGCCCGGCGATCGCGATCTTGAACTCGGTCCCCGGTGTGTCCGAGTCCCGGTCGAGGCGCGCCACGCCGCCGAACATCCACAGCGTGATCCCGGAGACCCCGATCCCGCGCCGGATAGCGACGGCGGCGTGACCCAACTCGTGCAGCAGGATCGAGCCGAAGAAGAGAAGCGCGCTGGCGACGGCGAGCAGATACGGCTCGGTGTCCCCGCTATCGAGACCAAGCTGGTCGCGATACGACGCCGAGAGCCAGATGATGATCAGGAAGAGCACGATGAACCAGGAGAAGTCGACCGCGATCCTGATTCCGCGCACGCGAAAGAGCGTCAAGCCGGAGGCGGGCATCCACTGATCTTAGGTCGCGACACATGTCCCTCGCCCCGGGTGGGCCGCCAGTGGACGAACTCTCGTAGTTTTCCCGGATCGCGACGGAGGCACCCACCGGCGTCTCAACACCGCCCGACCGCGCCTGGATGCGGGAGCGGCTGGAGGAGCTCTGCGTATTCGACCGCGAGTCCGCGTCCGAGGGAGAGCGGGGGGCCGCGGAATGGCTCGCCGGGGCCCTGCGTGACGAGGGCGCACGCGACGCGCGCGTCGAGGAGGAGCCCGAAGCCAACGGCACCTTCTGGTGGTCGATCGGCCTGCTGGCCGGAGCCGCGGCGCTCGCCGGCCTCGCGGCTCGCCACGGCGGGCGTGGGGCGCGCCTGTTAGCCGCGGCGACCGGCGCCACGGCGGCCGCCCTGAACGCCGACGAGCTGCCCCCAGGCCGGCGGCGGTTCCGGCGCATGCTGCCGAAGCGCAGCTGCCACCAGGTGCTAGCCGAGATTGGCCCGCCGGACGCGGAGCGGACGATCGTCGTGATGGCCCACCACGACGCCGCCCACACCGCCTTCTTCTTCAACCCCGCGATCACCGAGGCCGTCGGCGAGAGCGCGCCCTGGGTGTTCGAGCAGAACGACACCAGCCCGCCGTTGATGTGGCCGGTGGTCGGCGGTCCCGCGCTCGTTGCCGCTGGCGCTCTGCTCGGCAGCCGCGCGCTGACCGGCCTCGGAACCTTCTTCTCGGCCGGCTCCGCAGCGTTCATGGCCCACATCGGCAGCGGCGAGGTGGTCCCGGGTGCCAACGACAACGGCACCGGATGCGTGGCCCAGCTCGCGGTCGCGCGGGCCCTCTCGGAGCGCCCGCCGGAGAACACGCGGGTGCTGTTTCTCTCCACCTCCGAGGAGGCGCTCTGCGAGGGCCTGGGTCTGTTCATGGAGCGCCACGCGGCCGCGCTGCCGCTCGACCGGACGTTCTTCCTCTGCCTCGACACGATCGGCTCGCCTCACCTCCTCGTGCTGCGGGGCGAGGGGATGCTGAAGCTCCGCGAGTACCCGGCGGAGGCTCTGGAGCTGTTCGACTCCACCGCCGAGGAGCTCGGCATCGAGCTCTTCCCGAACCTGCGGCTGCGCAACGCGACTGACGGGATCTTCCCGCTCGCGGCCGGCTATCCCTGCGCCTCGGTCGCCTCCTGCAACCAGTGGAAGAACCCCTCCAACTACCACTGGAAGACCGATGTGCCCGCGAACGTGGACTACGACACGGTCGCGGACGCGATTCGCCTCAGCGAAGCGGTGATTCGCAAGCTGGATGAGCGCTGGCTCCAGGCCGGATAGCGCCGGCTGCTCGCGGCCGTAGGCTGAGGGCCATCGACCAGCTGGTCCAGATCGCAGGTGCGCTCCTGATCCTGGCGGCCTACGCCGCGGCACAGTTCGGCGTTCTCGATCAGACCTCTCGCATCTATCTGGTCTTCAACCTCGTCGGCTCGGCGATCCTCGCGGTGCTCGCCTGGCACGAGGAGCAGCTCGGCTTCCTTCTGCTCGAGGGCGTCTGGGCGCTGGTCTCGGCCTGGAGCCTGGCCCGGGTGATGCGCGGGCAGGAGCCGACGGCCCCGCACCAGTAACCGGGCTTACTTGCGGTCGCGTTGCGCTACGCGGCGAAGCGCGCTTCGTACTTCGCCCGCCGCTTGGCCGCCTCCTCCTCCCGGTTCTTGGGAGGGGCGTTGGTTACCAGCGAGTCGAGCAACTTCCGCGTCGCGGCGGCCACCTCGTCGATGGCCAGGTTGAACGCCTCGGTGTTCGCCTGCGAGGGCTTGTTGGAGCCGCTCACCTTGCGAACGAACTGCAGCGCCGCGTCGTGGATCTCCTCCTCGCACGCGGGGGGATCGAAATTGTGGAGTTGTCTGATGTTTCTGCACATGGCCCCCAGCCTAAAGGAGGGCGGGGCGCGGTTAACCCCAGTGCAGGGAGTTGCTCGTCGCCGCCGAGCAGACCACGCGCTTGGCGCTCTTCGCGTCGACGACCGCCAAGAACTCGCCCGGATAGGCCGGTCCCGGGACCGTCCAGGAGCCGTCGCCGCGGGTCCAGGTGACCGCGACGAACTCGCCGCTCGGCACGCTCGGGCCGGAGTTCACCCGGAAGAGCGTCACCTCCCGCTGCGCCCGGCAGG
>DATFON010000268.1:0-5720 GCA_035265465.1 Solirubrobacterales bacterium
CCACGAACCCGGTGTAGAGCGCGCGCCCAGCCAGCCCGACGATGGCGGCAATGACCCCTAGAACCCACCCGCCGGAGCTCTGGAGGAGCCCCGTGATGATGCCGACGACCACGAAGACGACGAGCGCGCTCCCGATCAGCGCCAGGAGGTTCTGCCCGTAGATCGAGAAGGTCTCGTTGATGACGTTGCCGACGCTGATTCGCCTGACCGGCGCAGAAGTAGCTTCCATGGGGGCGATCCTAACCCGCTAGTTGGACGGATCGCGGAACTCATAGCCCAACTCGCGCAATTTGGGCCCCATCACCCGCTCGACGACCTCCTGCTCGTCGGCGCTCAGGTTCTCTCGCCACTGTCCGGGCTGCGCGGCCCGGAAGATCTTGTCCGGGCCACGGTGCTCGGCCGGGAGGCGCTCGAAGGACTGGGATTCGACCAGCGACTCGAGGTCGGCAGCGCTCATGTCCAGGCCGAGCCAGTGGAACACCCTGCGGAGCTGGGCGGCGGCATCGGCGAGCATGTCCTCGTAGCGCAGGAGGAGCTTCGGTCCCTGATGAGCCGCGTAGGCCTGCTCGACGACCTCCGTCCGCCACAGCCACTTGTGGGCACTCTGCCCCACGAACGCCAGGCGCTCGTCCGGTGCGATCCCCGCGACGACCGGGAAGACATCGCCCAGCCAGGATCCCTTGGCCGCCGCCGTGAGCTCGGAGTCGACCACGTCCCGGCCGTCACGAAGGAGAAACAGCAGGCGCGACTCGGGAAGCGCCTCCGCGATCAGGTCGGCCGCCTGCGAGCCGTGGGGCTCCTTGAGGACCACGAAGGTCTCCGACAGCGGAACGCCCGCGGGCCGGGCGGCAGCGTGCGCGTGGAAGCGCGCGCGCATCATCGATCCCAGGAGCGGCGCCCAGACGTCCCGGAACTCCTCGGCGAAGAAGTACTGGCCGGCGCCGCCGAGGTACCTGCTGGGGGTGAAGTTGCCCGAGTCGAGGTCCTCGGCGCGGATCCCCGGCTCGTCGCTGAAGAACGGGGCCAGGTGCTGGCCGATCAGCGGCTCGTTGATCGGCACCACCGCCGGGTGCCCGGCGAGCTGGCGCATGAGCCACGTGCTTCCGCTTCGCGGCGAGCCGAGCAGCCACACGAGTCGCGACTCGAACCCCTTGTCGATCCCGTCCCTGCGCGCCGCCTGCGACCCGCGTTCGCCTCGCAGCCGCCCGGCGGCCCACCGGAGCCACCCGGCGCTCACGCGGACGTCCGCCGCGCGCGGATGACGCAGAACTGCGTGCCCGCTCCGAATACCTGCTCGACTTGCATCCCGGCGTCGCTCGCGACGTCGGTGAGCTCCGGAAGGTCGACGGCCGATCCCAGCCAGGCCGGATCGTCCACCCCGCGCGGCGCACGCCCGGTCCCGGCGCGAACCCGTCGCAGCAGGCGCCGCGCGGTCGAGTTGTGATGCTCGGCGCGGTGCACCCGCGGGTCGTTCGAGACCTGGAAGGCCGCCCACCCGCCGGCGCGTAGAACGCGGCCCATCTCGGCGACGTAGCCCAGCGTCACCGCCGGATCGGGGATGTGCTGGAACACCACGTGGGAAACGCACGCGTCGACGCTCGAGTCCTCCACCCCGGCCAGCGTGCTGCCGTCCCCGAGGAGCCAGGTGACGTTGTCGAGCTCCTCGTTGTGGTCCCGGGCTCGGGCCAGCATCTCGGCCGACACGTCAAGTGCGATCACCTCACCTGCCTTCGCCGCGAGGCCGCGCGTCAACCGCCCGACGCCGCAGCCGATCTCCAGCACCCGGGAGCCCGGCTCCACCGCCACTCCCGCGATGTCGAGAAGCGTCGCCAAGTCCCTCTCGCCCGGCGCGGGATGTAGCACCGGGCGAGCGATTCACTCGCCACGGGCGAGAGACCGTCACATCCGGTCCGGCGCGCTTACTCCGAGCAGATCGAGCGTCCGCGCGATTACGCGCTTCGCCGCAACGGCGAGGGCGAGCCGAGCGTCCTGGAGACCGTCCGGGGCGCCCACGACCTGGCAGTCCCGGTAGAAAGCGTGAAAGTCCGCCGCCGTCGCCGTCGCGTATGCGGCAAGCCGGTGGGGCGTCCGGCGCCCGGCCGCCGTACTGACCTCGGCCGGAAGCTCGAGCAGGCGCTGCACGAGCGCGCGCTCGGCGGGCTCGGCGGTGGTGTCGAGCGCGCCTCCAGCTCCTGCCGCCGCGGTAAGGGCCGCTTCGTCGATGCCCTCCCCGTCCTCCCCGGCCGGCGCGGCGCCCTCCGCCCGAGCCTTCCGCAAGATGCTCGCGATGCGCGCGTGCGCGTACTGCACGTAGTAGACGGGATTGTCCTGGGACTGGCTCTTGGCCAGGTCCAGATCGAGGTCCACCGTCGTCTCGTGGCTTCTCTGGAGCATGAAGAAGCGGGTGGCGTCGGTGCCGATGTCGTCGATGAGCTCATCGAGCGTCACGAAGGTCCCCTGGCGCTTCGACATCTGGGTTCGCTCGCCCCGGAGCTCCAGGTGAACCATCTGGATGATCTGCGCCTCGAAACGATCCGGGTCCTTACCCAGCGCGCCCAGGGCGGCACGCATGCGCGGCACATAGCCGTGGTGGTCGGCCCCGAGCACGTTGATCAGGCGCTCCGCGCCACGCTGAAGCTTGTCGTAGTGGTAGGCGATGTCGGGCGCGAAGTACGTGGGCTCGCCGTCGGAGCGAACGAGCACGCGGTCCTTGTCATCGCCGAACGCCGTCGTTCGCAGCCACACGGCACCCTCGCTCTCGTAGACGTGACCGCGCTCGCGAAGCGTCTTGATCGTGGCGTCCACCGCGCCCCGCTCGTAGACCGACCGCTCCGACGCCCACGTGTCGAACCGAACGCCGAACCGACGCAGCGTGGACTCGATCCGCTCGCGCATTGCCTCGATCCCCCGGCGCGACAGCTCGTCGACATCGTCCGGGTTGGCCCCGTCGGCCGCGATGCTCTTCGCCAGGTCGATCACGTAGTCGCCGCGGTACCCGTCCTCGGGCGGCTCCTCCCCGCGGATCCGCGCGGCGATCGATTCGCCGAACTGCCGTACCTGCCGGCCCATGTCGTTCAGGTAGTACTCGCGCTCGACGTCGTGACCGGCGAACGCCATGACGCGAGCCAGGGCATCGCCGTAGGCGGCGTGTCGCCCGCTGGCCGCGTGCAATGGGCCGGTCGGGTTCGCGGACACGAACTCGATGAGCAGGCGCTCGGGCGGCTCCGCCGTCCCGCCCCCGAAGCCCGCGGCAGCGCCGAGCAGCGAGACGACACTCTCCCGGTACCAACGATCCGCGAGGAAGACGTTGACGAACCCGGGACCTGCGACCTCGATTCGATCCACGGTGCCGGCCAGCCGGGTACCCAGATCCTCACGCAGGCGCTCCGCGATCTCACGCGGCGGCTCACCGCGGGCCGGCGCGAGCAGCATCGCCGCATTGGTGGAGTAGTCGCCGAGCTCCCGCTTGGGCGGGCGTTCGAGCGTCGGCGCGATGGATTCCGAGCCTCCGTCGCGCAGCGAATCGGCCGCGCTGCGGATGGTTCCGCGGAGGGTCTCAAGCGGATCTGACATGGCCGTCCTACGATAGTCCGCTCGTCTCTCCATGCGACTGGCCATCCTGAGCGACATCCACGCGAACCTGCCCGCCCTCGAGGCGGTCCTCGCCGACGTCGAGGACGCGGGCGTCGGCGAGCTGTGGTGCCTGGGCGACGTGGTCGGTTACGGCGCCCAGCCGGACGAGTGCACGAGCCTGGTCGCGGAGCGCTGCCGGGTGTGCCTGGTCGGCAACCACGATCTGGCCGTGCTCGGGGAGCTCGACATCTCGTCCTTCTCGCCCGCGGCCGCCGCCGCGGTCCGCTGGACGCAGCAGACGGCCAAGCCCGAGACCCTCGACTTCCTGCGCGGCCTCGACCCGGCGGATGAGACGCGGGACGTGGCCCTCTATCACGCGTCCCCGCGCGACCCGGTGTGGGAGTACGTGCTGTGGCCGGACCAGGCTGCGGAGTGCATCGCGATCCAGGCGGCGAGGGTCAGCCTGATCGGGCACTCGCACGTGGCGCTGTTCTTCGTCATGGGAGAGGATCGACGGCCTCGCAGCGCGCAATCACTGGAGCTGGATGAGGCCGCGCGCGGCGCTCAGGCCGGCGCCGAGACGCGGCTCGACCTCTCCGAGGGCCGCTGGCTCGTGAACCCGGGCAGCGTCGGGCAACCCCGCGACGGCGACCCTCGCGCCGCATGGCTCGAGCTGGACACCGACGCCTGGGAGGCCACCTACCACCGCGTGGAGTACGAGATCGACCGCGCAGCCTCGGCCATCGAGGCGACCGACCTGCCGGAGCATCTCGCCCGGCGGCTGTACGTGGGCCAGTGATGCCGGTCGAAGTCGAGAGGACGCATGGGTGCAATTACTAGACTCGCCGCGATGCCAGGGAAGAAGCGATTGGCGGGTGCGCTGGCGGTCGTGGCCGCGGCCCTGGCCATCTCGGCCTGCGGATCCAGCGACAGCAAGACGATCCCTCCCGAGGACGCGGCGAAGCTCACGAGTGCGTTGACCGCCGTGGAGACCGCCATCGACAACCGCGACTGCGCCGAGGCCGAGGCGCGGGCTCAGGACTTCGTCGTGGCAGTGAACGAGCTCCCGGACACGGTGGGCACCGAGGACAAGGACACGCTGCGCAGCGCGGGCGAGAACCTGGAGAAGCTCGCGGCGGACAGGAGCCAGTGCAAGCCGGAGGCAGTCAATACTGGACCCTCCGGGGACACTGGCGTAGAGCCAACCACACCCACCACGACTCCTACCACTACGGCCCCCGAGACCACCGCGACCACGACGACCAGCTCGACGACCACCACGACGACCGACGAGACGCCGCCACCGGACAACTCCGGCGGCGGTGGTGACACCGACGGCGGTCCACCCACCGACACGGGTGGCGGGCCGCCGCCCACCGGCGGAGGTGGTGGCGACACCGGGGGCGGTGGCGACACCGGGGGCGGATCAGGCGGGACCGGGGGTACCGGGACCGGCGGCACCGGAGGCGGGACCGGCTGATGGGCGCGACTGTGATCTCAGGGCGCTATCAGCTGGGCGACCGCCTCGGCTCCGGCGGCATGTCGACCGTCTACAAGGCGATCGACCGCGTCCTGGAGCGCACCGTGGCCGTCAAGGTCCTGGCCGAGCACCTCTCCGACGACGAGAAGTTCGTCGCCCGCTTCCGCCGCGAGGCGCTCGCGGTCGCGAAACTGATCCACCCGAACATCGTCCAGGTCTACGACACCGGCGTCGACCACGACCGCCACTACATCGTCATGGAGTACGTCGAGGGCCGGTCCGGCGCCCAGCTGCTCCAGACCCGGGGCCGCATCGAGCCGGAGGCCGCGGTCGAGATCGGCGTGCAGTCGTGCTCGGGCCTGGAGTACGCGCACCGCCAGGGGATCATCCATCGCGACGTCAAGCCGGGGAACCTGATGGTGATCGGCGGTCCCGCCGGCCGCAGGGGTGCATCGGCTTCTCCCCAGGATCCGCCCACCGGGGACATGACCGTCAAGCTCACCGACTTCGGGATCGCCCGGGCGGCCGAGCAGACCCGCCTCACGCAGGTCGGCTCCGTCGTGGGGACGGCGGCCTACCTGGCGCCGGAGCAGGCCCGCGGCGAGGAGGCCACACCGGCCTCGGACGTCTACGCCCTGGGCGTGGTCATCTACCAGCTGCTCACGGG
>DATFON010000269.1:0-6322 GCA_035265465.1 Solirubrobacterales bacterium
CGAGGACGCCGCCCGTTCCCCTGAGCGCGGCGATGAGCTCCAGCGGAACCGACACGACCAGGACGAGCGGTGTCGCCAGGACCGTCACGATCGCGTCGACCGCGTACTTGAGCCGCGCGCCGAGCCCGGACGGGCGCATCAGGCCGGCCCGAACCCTGAACGCGAAGTTCTGGTTGAACGTGAACGCGTTGACGATGCTCTGCCAGATCCACACCTGCCCCCTTCCCCAGCGCGGGGAATAGAGCTCCACCACCGACAGCCCGGCCTTCTCGGCCAGGAGGCCCAGCGCTTGAGGGGTCGGGTAGAGCCCGCGACCGGGCTCGAGCGCCGCCCAGTTGATCCCGCCCAAGCGCGCCTGCACGCTGTCGCGGTTCGCGACCCGAACCTCGAGCCGGCCATCGGGGAGGTTTCGGGCGTTTGCGAGGAGCTCGTTCGAGACGTCGGCCGGCCCGAGTCCGGCGGCGAGGCCCAGGCGGCAGTTCTCGCAGCGCTCGAGCAGTGCCGGGCCGGCGGGCGTCTCGAGCTCCAGCCAGCCGTACAGCGGTTGCCCGCAGGCCGGGCACTCTCTGTTGCCCTCGGGCAGCCCCACTATCGCGGCCCGCGAGGGGTCTCGTACTCGACGCCCGCCGACCCCAGCGAGTCGAGGAAGTCCGCCGGGTTGAATGCCTGCGACGGCGCGAGGGCTCCGCGGCGCTCGTACCCGGTGGCCGCACACCGGAGCGCCCCCTCGACCGTCGTCCGCGCCGTGAGTCCGTATGGATCGGAACCGGTCACGGTGCCACGTGTCCTCCCGCCCGCGCCGCGGACCTCGCATTCGATGACGAAGCGACTCTTGCGACGGCTCTCCTCGCTGGGTCCCTCGGGCAGCCGCGGGACCAGGGCTTCCAGGGCCCGCCGCACGGGGGTTCGCAGCGCGAGTTGAAACGGCGCCATGACGAGCGAGGCGGCGGCACCGGGCACCGGCACCGCCGTCGACGCGCTCAGGACCGTCGTAACGCGTGTCGTGCGCACGTGCCTGGGCACCGTGATGTGCTCGCCGGCCGGATAGCGGACCATCCGCTGGCTGCCGATCGGCTCCCCGAAGTCCCAGGTCCCCCGGCCCACCCGCTGCGACGCTGCGACCAGTTCCCCGTCCCGCCACTCGACGTCGCCTCCGGCCAGCATCCCAAGGGCCGATAGCGCGGTTCCGCGCGTGGGGCCGAAGCCCTTCACCCAGTAGGCCAGCACGACCTCCTCGACGGGCCCCGAACCGGCGGTCAGCGAGGCGATCATGTCGCCCGGCACGTAGTCGAAGCCCATCGCAGTGACCAGGGCGACGCCGGCCCGCTCGGCATCTTCGCCGTACCGCTCGAAGACGGTGCGCATGAACGGCTGCTCGCCGGTGGTGTCGAGGTAGTGCGTCCCCGCCTCGATCGCGGCCGCCAGCACCGGCTCGCCGTGCAGGCGGAACGGGCCGGCGCAGGAGATCACCGCCGCGCATGGCTCGAGGAGGTCGCGCAACGTCGCCGGATCGTCCAGCCTCGCCGGCCTCGTGTCCACGTCACCCCCGATCTCCTCGGCCAGGATCTCGAGCTTCGCGGGATTGCGACCGGAGAGAACCATCTGCGCGCCGCGGCGCCGAAGCTCGGCGGCCACCAGCCGCCCAGTGAACCCCGTGGCGCCGTAGACGGCGATCGGCCCGGCCTGCGTTGCTTCCGCTGTCATGTGGCGCGGATGCTATTCGGGCGGATGCGACCGGGCGGGCGCCCCCAGCGCCCGTTACGGTACGAGGCGATGCAGCTTCGCGACATCATGACGAGCGGCGTCGTGACCGCGGGCCTCGAGGACGACGTCCTCCATGTGGCCCAGCTGATGCGCGATCACGGGGTTGGCTCAGTGATTCTCTGCGACCCGCAGGGCGACCCAGTCGCGATGGTGACCGACCGCGATCTCGCGGTGCGGGTCATGGCCGAAAGCCGGCCGGTCTCGGAGCCGGTGCGGACTCACGCGTCCAGACCCCTGGTCACGGGCGAGCCCGACATGGACCTCGAGGAGGCCGCGGCGCGCATGGTGCAGCACCGGATCCGGCGGCTCCCGGTCCTCGGCCCCCGGGGGCTCTCCGGCATCGTCACGCTCGACGACATCGCGGTCAGAACGGGAAATCTCGAGGTGGCCCAGCGGATGACCCACGATGTGATCGAGGGTGCTCTCCCCGAGTTCTTCTTTCACGAGCGCGGGTAGTGGGTCGATCATGCCCCTAACCCCTCAGCAGCGAATCTGGCAGGGACGGTTCGAGAGCCTGATCGGGCTCGCGGCGCCCGCCTTCGACCTGGTGCTGAGCGCCGGCGATCGCGCCTCGCGGCTGCTGCTTTCGGACGACGCGGACTATTACCCCATCCGGCCCGCGGCGGAGGCCTTCGAGCTGGACTCGGCCCGCGAGCAGGCCCGCAGCAAGCGCCCGGCACCGATCGATTGAGGGCCAACCCGGCCCTGATGCCCGCCTCCTGACAACATACGCCGCTTCGTGAACCGCGAGCGGATCATCGAGCGCGAGCGACGCTGGGCGGTTCCGGCGGCGGTCGTCTCGTTGGTGCCATTCGTCCTGTACGTCGCGTCGATCGTCATCGTGCAGGGCGCCGGCCTCGCGGGAGGGTCCAGCGAGGCAGAGCAGATCGCCTCGCTACACGACCACGCGGGTGCCGTGCTCTTCTCGTCGGTCGTCCGGGGAATCGGATTCTTCCTCCTGCCGATTCCGCTGCTGTACCTGTTTCTCGCGACGAAGGCCCGCAATCCGCGCGTTCAGGCCGCGATGGTCGGGTTCGTGTTCATCGGGCCGATCCTGTTCGGCGCCCAGGGAATCGTCCAGGCGATCGGCGCCCGCCAGGCCGCCGAGGACTTCGTGAACCTGCCGCCGGAGCCGACCCACAAGTACAGCTACTTCCAGGATCAGTTGGCCAATGACCCGACCCAGATCGAGAAGGTCACGATCTACACGGCGGACAACTCGCTGGAGGTCGAGCAGACCGACGGCGAGTTCTATGCGGTCCCGAGCTACCCGAGCGACCAGGAGACCAACTTCGTCGGCGACCTCAACGGGGCTGATGTCGAGAGCGATACCGACTCCGATACGGGGACCGGGCCGGCGGACGCGCTCGCCACCAACACAACCGACAACAACAGCACCCTGCAGGTGTCGCAGGGCCTGTTGTTTCCGGCAGTCCTCGGGCTCGTCGTGATGATGGTCTATGTGTCGCTTCAGGCATTGCGAGCCGGCCTGGTCACGAGGTTCCTGGGCAGCCTGGGGATGGCGCTGGGGGCCTCGATGATCCTGATCCTCCCGATCGCGGTGCTGGCGATGCTCGCCTGGACGGGATTCCTCGGGCTCATGTTCGTCGGAAGGACCCCAGGCGGACGCCCGCCGGCATGGGAGACGGGGGAAGCGATCCCGTGGCAGCGCCCTGGAGAGGAGCCGCCCGCACGGGGCGGCGATGCGATCGAGGGCGACGCCACCGAGGTCGACCGTGACGGCGAGCAGGTCGCGCCTTCCGAGTCCGAGAGGGAGGCACCCCAGAAGCGAAAGCGAAAGCGCCGAAGCTGACCGGCGGGCGGGCTTCTCCTCTACTCTCGATTGACGAGCAAGGCGAGCCCAGCACGGAGGTGGAGATGACGCACCACGAACACGAGCCGCTGGCCGGCAAGCACGCGGCGGTGATGATCGGTCCCCTGTTCGAGGATCTCGAGGCGGCCTATCCGTATTACCGGTTGCAGGAGGCCGGCGCGACCGTCGAGCTGATCGGGATCGAGGGCGACACGAGCCTGAAGGGAAAGCAGGGCGTCGAGCTGACCACCGACCAGGCGGCCGCCGACCTGATCGCCGACGATCTGGACATCCTCGTCATCGCTGGGGGCTTCGGCCCGGACAAGCTGCGGACCGACGACGGCGTCAAGAGCCTGGTGCGGGGAATGCACGCCGCCGGCAAGCCCATCGCGTTCATCTGCCACGCGGGCTGGGTGCCCATATCGGCTGGAATCGTCGAGGGGCGGCGCGTCACGTCGGTCCCGGCGATCGCCGACGACCTGCGAAACGCTGGGGCACAATGGGAGGACTCCGAGGTCGTCGTGGACGAAAACCTGGTCTCGTCGCGGCGACCGCCCGACCTTCCGGCGTTCATGCGCGCGCTAATCGGCGTGGCGGTCGGGGAGGCCGAGCCGGTTACAGCAGGCTGAGGCGGTCCCGGACCGCCGGGACCCGCAGGAGCAGGCCTAACAGCAGCAGGATCCCGCCGACCGCGGCGAGGGGCGGAGCCCCGAACCCCGTTAGCGGGAGCTCCGAAGACGACCCACCGGCGGTCGCGGAGCTTCCCGCCGCCGACTCGGACCCGGTGCCGGCCGGATCGCCCCCGGTCGCCGAGGTGCCGCCGTTTCCGGACGACGTGCCGCCGTTATCGCCCCCTTGATTGCCGCCGTTGGAGCCACCGCCGCCGCCTCCCGATCCCTTGACGTTCACCTTGCCCTTCATCGAGGGATGGAGCTCGCAGAGGTACTTGAACGTGCCGGATTTGCGGAACTTGAACGAGTAGCGCTCGCCCTGCTTGAAGATTCCGGAGTCGAGGCCGTCGCCGGTGACCGTGTGGCCCTCCGAGGCGCTCGAGCGGTTGTCCCAGGTGACCGTGTCGCCGACGCTGACCGAGATCGTCCGCGGCGAATACGCAAAGTTTGAGAGCTTGCTGCCGATGATGTCGACAGTGCTCTTGGCAGCCTTGGCCGTTGGGCCGCCGCCCTGGCTTGGTGGACTGGTGGTGATCCCGGTGACGCCGGTCACCCCGGTTGAGCCGGCTGGCCCGGTGACACCGGTTGCACCTGTGACACCGGTCGCCCCGGTGGCTCCGGTGACGCCCGTCACGCCGGTGGCGCCCCCGGGTGGCACGACCCCCGAGTCCCCCTGCGCGGCGAGAGCTGTTGGCGCGGCTGCGGCAACCAACACGGCCGCACCGAGCACGATGGCGCGCGCCCTCATGCGCTCAACCCTAGATGACGTGTGGCCCGCCCCCAAGTGATCGGCATACGCGCGCCGGGACGCTTGGGTTCAACCGCTGGCGGCGCCGACCCGCTTTCGATGGGTGCGGATCTCGCTAAGGATCCGTTCCAGGCGAGGCTCGCGCGAGGAATCGACGTGACTCATCGCGCGGGCGATCGCCGGATGAACGGCGGCGATCCGCTCGTACATCGCCTGGGCCACGGCCCGGTAGGTCGGATGTCCCTCCCGGCCCGAGCGAAGCTCGATCAGGTGCATGGCCTCGCGCGCGTTCAGGTCGAGGACGTACCTGATCCGGTATCCCAGGCAGAGGGCGTACGGGGCTGCTTCGTGGAGCCCCGCGGACTCCAGCCGTTCGAACTCGCGGCGCGACAGCTCGAGGGCCCGCTCGTAGTCGTCGCCGGCTCCGGCCTCGCGAACCTCCTCGGGGACTCCGGCGCCGAGGTGCGGGCCAAGGCGCTGCCACTGACAGGTCAGCAGCCGATGCCGCTGGAGGTCGCGGAAGCCGCCGTAGTCCGAGACGATCTCGAACCGGTAGCTCACGGCCTCCCAGCCACGCCCAGGGCGATGGCGCCGGTTCGGGCGCTCACCGGCCAGCGCCGCGATCAGCTCGGCGCGCTCGAGCGGATCGAGCGCATCGAGCCTGCCGCGGATGTCCGCCTCGCCGACGGCGGCGGACTCGAACAGCGATGCGGCCAGCAGGTCCTCCTCGCCGCCCTCCACCGCGATCAGGTCAACCGACGGAGCGTCGCTTTCCGCCGGCTGATCCAGGCCCAGCCGCGACACGACCCGCTCCGCGGCTGCGCGGCGCTCCCGCAGGTAGGCGATCCACTCCCCGCCGCGATCGGGCCGCGTGACTCGCGCGACGAAGCTCGGGATCACCTTGTCGAGCTCGGCGTGGATCATCTCGCCGTAGGAGCGAGCCTCGGGCAGGGGCGAGGCCATGAGCCGCAGCAGAAGCTGCTCGTAGGCCTGCCCCGAGGCGAAGATGCCCACGTGGCTCAGCGTCGATGCGGGGAGGAGCCCACGGAGCAGATCGAGCGCCTTCGCGCGGATCGAGCGCCGCCAGGCGGCCTCCGGCTCGTCGGCTCGCGGCCAGCGCTGCTCGGCCCAGGCCTGCACGGCCTCGAGGCTTCGGGAGTAGATGCCGAAGATCTCGTCCATGGCGGCCCGGTAGGGCTCCCCGAGCTCTTCGTCTCGGTAGTAGCGGTAACCGCCGCCCGCGTCGTCCGGCATCGGCTGGTCGTACGGGATGTAGCGGGTGGACTGCTCGAGGTACGCGGCGAGGCGCCCGCGCTGGAGCACCTT
>DATFON010000270.1:0-5824 GCA_035265465.1 Solirubrobacterales bacterium
AGCGCGGCGTGTCGTTCGTCCACTACGGCGAGGAGCACTGGAACGATCTCGACGGCCTGCGCATCCTGCCCAGAGTCGTGGCTCAGGCGGCCGACTACCGCCCCGATGCGGTCCTGATGTCGGCGGACAAGGACGACGACGGCACGGTCGAGAGCCTGACCCGGTGGAAGGAGTTGATGCGGCCATACAACCGCCGCGGGATCCCATACTTCGCCGCCGTCGGTAATCACGATCGCAAGGCCCGCCCCGGGTTTCCCCACGGCGTCGACCCGATGGGTGACTTGACGAACTACATGAACGTCTTCGCCAGCCGCCCGTACCCCTTCGGCGACGCGCCTCCGTACCGCGACCCGCTCCTGGAGCCCCGCCGCCGGCCGGCCAGCGACCCGCCCGGTGCGTCGTCGCACTACGCGGTCGAAACCGGGCCCGTGCGCTGGATCTTCATCGACAACTCCTGTTACGGAATCGTCAACTGCGACCCGTTGCAGAACCCGCCGTTCCCGGACGCGGCCGGCAACCAGGGCCAATATGACTTCCTCGCCCGCGAGGCCGCGAAGGCCACGAGGGAGGGCGACCTGGCGTTCGTCGTCATGCACATGCCCACCCGGGACGACCGCCCGGGGCACACCCAGCCGACGCCCGGCCCCCACACCATGGGAGAGGGCACGTCGCCCGACAACGTGCTGTTCGAGCAGAACGCCGAGGCGGCTGGGATCGACGCGGTCTTTGTCGGCCACATCAAGGGGATGTGGCAATACGAGGCTCGGGGGATCCCGTACTTCACCGACGGTGGCGCCGGTGGCGAGGTCTACGTCGGCCCTGGGGAGGAGACCGGAGTCGACTCCGGGTACTGGCACGGCTACCGTCTGATCCGAGTTCGCGGCGGCAAGCTGCGCACCGATGCCGTACCCGTCTTCCGTCGCGACGGGATCGAGATCGACGGGCCCCACAGGGTCGAGGTCGGCGAGGTGGCGAGGTTTTTGGCCACCGGCCAGCAGCCGACGAAGGAGGGGCCCGACGTGAAGCTCGAGCTGCGGGCGCCTGATCCCTCGCGTCCCAATGCCGACACGCTGCCCGAGCCGGCGCACATCTGGGCCACCATGAATCGCCGGGTGCTTCGCCCGGTCGCGACCGAGGGCGACGACCCGCGCCGCAACCGGCGCCGACAGACGACCACCGGGGCCTTCGTGGGGCGCTGCCCGGGGCTCGCTCGGGTCAAGGCCAAATCAGGTTGGGAGTTCGAGCGGTTCACGGTCCGCGTGACCGGTCCCAAGTCCTCCCGGTGTCGCTGACTTCGTCGCCCCGCTCGCGCATCTGCTCACCCGGCCCCGGCCAACGCCTGGGGGTAACCCGACCGCGTCGGTTGGATTTGGGTATTCTGCCCGCCTCCTGGACTTAGGGCTCCCTAATAAGGTGCGCCTAAGCCCGAAAACCCACCCACAGGAGGCCAGATGCGAAGGACGTTCCCCATCATCCTCGTCGCCGCGGGACTTGTCGCGGCGGGCTGCGGCGGCAGCTCCGATTCCAGCGAGACGGAGGCCGCCGAGGAAACGGCCGTAAGCGCAAAGGAAGCCACCGCGGAAATCGACGCCGTGCGCACGGGGCTTGCCGCGAGCCTCGCCGCCTACCGGCGCGGTGACGACGCGCAAGCCGAGGAGCTCGCTTCCGAGGCCTACCTTCAGCACTTCGAGCTGGTCGAGGGACCGCTCGAGGAGCGTGACGAGGAGCTGAACGAGGAGCTGGAGGACCAGATCCGCGAGACCCTTCGCGACCGGATCCAGGACGGGGCCTCGGTGAAGCAGGTGGCGGCTCTCGTCGACACGATCGATCACGAGCTCGACGAAGCCGAGCGGGCGCTGGGTTCCTGAGTGATCCTTCGCCGCCTCACGCCGACGCTCGTCCTCGCGGCGGTTCTGGCTGTCATCGCGACAGCCCCGGCTGCGGGAAGCGAGGACGTCGGCGTGGAGCGGGCCGTACACGAGGTCGACCGCTCCGAGGCGCTCGTGGACCGCGCGGTGGACACCGCTGCGTCCGGGGATGCCGAGCGGGGCTATGAGCTGGCCCGCAGCGCGTATCTCGACCACTTCGAGCTGGTCGAAATCCCGCTCCGCCTCCGTGACCCGAACCTCGTCCTCGACCTCGAGTTCGAGTTCGCTCAGCTTCGAGACGGAATCCGCGCCGGCGAGGACATCGGCGAGACCAGGGCCACGGCACGGCAGGTCCATGCCGGTCTCGACGACGTCCGGCGCTCGCTTGAGAGCAAGGGATTCGCCGCCCCCGCTCTCGCCTTCGGGTTCTCGTTCAGCATCCTCTTCCGCGAGGGACTCGAGGCCGTCCTGCTGGTCGCCGTGCTTCTCGGCTCATTGGAGGCCGCGCGTGCTGCCAACTACCGGCGCCCGCTCGCATGGGGCGCAGCCGCCGCGCTCGCGGCCACCGCGATCACATTCGCACTCGCCACCTGGGTGATCGACATAGCCCCGGTGAACCGGGAGGTGTTGGAGGCCGTGACCGCGCTCCTCGCCGTCGGGGTCTTATTCGTGGTCAGCTTCTGGGTGATCTCACGACTCGAGCACCGGCACTGGATGGAGTTCATGCGGGCGCGAGTCTCGACCGCCGTCGCCGCCGGGGGCGCGCTCGCGTTCGCCGGCCTCGGCTTCACGGCCATCTATCGCGAGGGATTCGAGACCGTGCTCTTCTACCAGGCGCTGACGCTGTTCGCCGAGGGGCTCATGCTCTGGGTGGTGCTCGGCGCCGTCGCAGCGGCGATCGCGCTGGTCGGGGCCGGATACGCGATCTTCGGCCTCGGCAAGAAGCTCCCCGTCCGTCCGCTCCTGATCGGCGCGGCATCGGTGCTGATGCTGCTGTCGGTGGCGTTCGTCGGCAACGCGGTCCGCTCGCTTCAGGGTGCGGACATCGTCGGGATCACGCCGATCTCCGACGGCTGGGCCCGGTTGCCGATCTTTCTGGCCGAGCTGACCGGGATCCACCCGACCCAGGAGAGCATCGGCGCGCAGGCGGCGCTGCTGACGGTGTACGTGCTCGGCGCCCTGTACATGTTCGTGTGGCGCCCGGCCCGCCGGCGGCGCCGTACTCCCGTCGCCGAGGGACAGGCGGCCCGATGAGAGCGAGCGCACTGCGAGTCGGCGTCGACGTCGGCGGCACATTCACCAAGGCGGTCGCCGTGGATTCCGTGGACCTCGGCCTGCGGGCGAACCAGACCGTGCCCACCACGCACGACGCCGAGCTGGGAGTCAGCGCCGGGGTGGCAAATGCCTTGGGGTTGCTGCTCGCCGACCTCGGACCGGCTGCGGATGCGGTCGAGTACGCGGCGTTCTCGACGACGCAGGCGATGAATGCGCTGCTCGAAGGCGACGTCCCCCGGGTTGGTGTCATCGGGATCGGGAGCGCGCCCGAGTTACGCGCCGCCCGGAAGCGCACCCGCGTCGGCGCCGTGAAGCTCGCCCCTGGGCGGGAGCTTCAGACCGAGCACGAGTTCCTGGACGCAACCCAGGGGCTCGCCGATGGTGCGATCGACATGGCGCTCTCCCGCCTGGCCGAGGCGGACTGTGGAGCGGTCGCGGTGAGCGGCGCCTACGCGGTCGACGACCCCGCGCTCGAAATGCGGGTTGCCGAACGCGCGCGGGCGGTCGGCATGCCGGCGTGCTGCGGGCATGAGCTCACCGGGATCTATGGGCTGGAGACGCGAACGGTGAGCGCCGCGATCAACGCGAGCATCCTCCCCACCGTCGAGCTCACCGCCGGCGTCGTCGAGGGGGCGTTGCGAGAAGCCGGAGTTGGTGCGCCGCTGCTGGTGCTGCGCGGCGACGGGGGCGCGATGAGCATGGAGGCCTTTCGCCGGCGGCCCTCGTTCACGGTGGGCTCCGGCCCGGCCGCGGGGGTCGCTGCGGCCCTGCAGGTGCTCGAGCTCTCCGACGCGATCGTGCTCGAGTGTGGGGGCACCAGCTCGAACGTCTCCGTGATCAAGCGGGGCCGGCCGGTGCTGCGCTCGATCAGGGTCATGGGCAGGCCGACGTCGATCCGCTCGATCGACAGCTGGGTGGTGGGAGCGGCAGGGGGCAGCATGGGCCGCCTGAACCGGCGACGGATCGCCGAGGTCGGCCCGCGCAGCGCCCACATCGCGGAGCTCGAGTACGCCTGCTTTGCGACTCCGGAGACGTTCACCGCCGTCGAGCTCGCGCTCGAGCCGATCGCCCCGCGGGCGGGTGATCCACCTTCCTACGTGGCGGTGCGCGCGGGGCACGATCGCTACGCCCTGACCGCAACTTGCGCCGCCAATGCCCTCGGGCTCGTCCCCGAGGAATCCCACGCCCACGCTCCCGCGTCGGCGGTCGCCGCCTTCGGGCCGCTCGCACGGCACCTGCGAACGACCCCCGACCGAGCCGCCCGGCAGATGCTCGACGCGGCCGTCGAGAAGATCGTCGCCGCCGCCGTCGAGGCCGCGCGCCAGCACGACCTCGACGAACGGGTTCCCATCGTGGCTCTCGGCGGCGCTGCTGACGCGCTCGCCGGCGAGGTCGCTCGACGCCTGGGCAGGGAGCTGGTTCGCCCCGAGCACGCCGAGGTCCTTTCCTCGGTCGGGGCGGCGCTTTCGCTCGTGCGGTCCGAGGTGCAGCGCTCGGCGACGCACGATCCCAGCCGCGAGACGCGGGTCATGGTCGCTCGCACCGCTGAGCGAGAATGCGTCGAGTCGGGCGCGGCGCCGGCGACGGTGAGCGTCGAGACGACTTACGACCCAGGTGCCGGCGTAGTCCGAGCAACGGCCACCGGCGCGGTTGCTCTGGAGGCCGGCGCGGCGAGCCGGGAGCCAACCCCGGAGCCCGCGCTGCTCGAGGCGGCCGCGTCCGCGCTCGAGATCCCGGGCAAGCGCCTGGACCTCATCGCCAGCAACGACTTCTACCGTGTCTTCTCGGAGAACGGCTCGGGGCGAGTGGCTGTCATCGACACGCTCGGCGGTGTGGCGCTCGCCGAGCAGGCCAGACGGGTGCTGGTCGGCGAGGGAGATCAGCTTGCGACGCGCCTGCGCGATGAGGTCGACGCCGCCACCGTCAATCTCGGCGTGGCCTCGATGTTGCCCAGAGTCTCCCTGGTGTGCGGCGCGCGCATCCTCGACATGTCCGACGCACGGCGCGCCGAGGAGATCCTGGTCGCTGCCGAGCGTGCCCTGGCCGATCACGGGGGCACTGCCGTGGCGGTTGTGACCCGCTGATGTCGCTGTACCGGGAGCCCGGCCGACGATCATGGGTCGCGATCGTGATCGCCGTGGCGGCGAGTGTGGTCATCGGCGCCGTGGTGGGTTACTTCATCGGCCGGGCGAGCGAGGACAAGCCGACCCTCTCGGAGCAGGTGGCGGACCTGCGAGGCGAGGCGCAGCCGCTGCGACTCGCGGTCGACCAGGTTCGGATCGAGTACCCAGGGACGGTCCGCGAGGGGAAGGTCGTCTCACCGACGGAGTACGAGGCCACCCGAGCCACCGTGGCGCGCGCCGCTGCCACGTTCACGGGGCTCCAGTCGGACCTCGCGGTCATCGACCCGGCGGGGACGGACCGGCTGGACAGGGCGCTGCGCGCGCTGAGCGACCTCGTGGAGCGGCGCGCTTCCGTCGAGGAAGTCAAGAGGCAGGCGACCCAAGCTGATCAGCAGCTGTCCGCCGCGGTCGGGTCCGATCCGGAAGCCGGTCAGTAGACGAGGTCAGCGCTATCGTCAGGCCGCCCGGAGAGGTGACCGAGCGGCTTAAGGTGCGCGACTGGAAATCGCGTGGGCGGGTCAAACCGCCTCGTGGGTTCGAATCCCACCCTCTCCGCTC